>CALERA010000405.1 GCA_937908275.1 uncultured Desulfarculaceae bacterium
CGTCCACGTCGCGCTGGTTGATGATGTTGACCAGGACCAGGGCCGCGCCCTGTTCGCTGGCCAGGGCGGCGGCGTAGCGCAGGGTGGCCGGGGAATAGTCGGAAAAGTCGACCGCCACGAGTATCTTCTTGATCAGACCCATGCTTCATCCCTCCCGCTTGGGGTCGCGCCTGTCGGTTTTCCCATCCCCACCGAGTATAGCAACAATCGGCAGGGGCTTGGCGGGGATTAAGAGGCTGCTTCGTAGGCCAGAGGTTATTCGCAATGACGAGGAGGCCGACGCCTCCCATCCCCTGCCCCGCGCCTTTCTTTTGGGAGGGGGGTGTGGGGGGCGGGGTCCCCAGCCAGCTTTGCTGGCTGGGGTGACGAAACCCTTTTCTTTGGGCACCAAAGAAAAGGATTCCCCCCACATCTTCTCCTCTCCTCCGCCCTTTCCTCCCTACGCCGCCGGGAGGATGACGCGGAAGGTGGAGCCCTGGCCGGGCTGGCTTTGGACCTCGATCCGGCCGTGGTTGGCCTCGACCAGTTTCTTGACGATGGGCAGGCCCAGGCCGGTGCCGACGATATGGCGGGTGTTGGCGTCCTTGACTCGGTAGAAGCGCTTGAAGATATTGGCCAGGTCCTCGGCCGGGATGCCGAAGCCGGAGTCCTTGAACTCGATGACCAGTTCGGGGCCTTGCTGGCGGGCGATGATCTCCACCGCGCCCTTGGCCGGGGTGTACTTGATGGCGTTGCTGAGCAGGTTGATGAAGACCTGGTTCAGCTCGCCGGCCACGGCGCGCACCGGGGGCAGGGAGCCGGCGGCTTCCAGGCGGGGGTGCATGCCCTTGGCCTCGGCCTGGGGGGCCAGGACGTCCAGGGCCTCGGCCAGCAGGGCGGGAACCTCCACCAGGGCGGGCTCGTTGCGCTGGCCGGCCTCGATGCGCGAGAGGTCCAGCAGGTCGCGGCTCAGGCCCACGATGCCCTCGATGCGGCTGCGGGCGCGATCCAGGAGCTGGCGCTGGTCGGCGTTCAGGGGGCCGGCCAGGCCCTGGGCCAGGTTCTGGAGCTGGCCCAGGACCGAACCCAGGGGGCTGGCGATCTCGTGGGCCACGGTGGAGACGAACTGGCTCTTGAGTTCGTCCAGCCGCCGCCAGCCGCTGACGTCGTCGAAGACCGCCACCGCGCCCATGAGGTGGCCGCGTCCGTCCAGGAAGGGCGCGCAGTTGACCTGCATGGTGCGGGGCTCGTCCTCGCCGGCCGGGGTGATGGCGCAGGCGGCGGTGACCGGCTCGGCCTGGGGACCGGCCAGGACCTGGCCCAGGGCCGCCACCACCTCGGGACAGGGCAGGACCTCCTCGGCCGGGCGCTGGTGGCAATCGCCCCCGCACTCCAGCAGGCGGCGCAGGGCGGGGTTGGCCAGGGCCACCCGGCCGGAGGCGTCCACCACCAGCACGCCGTTGGTCAGCTCCTGCACCAGGACCCGGTAGCGGCTCTTCTCGGTGGCCAGGTCCTCCAGGGTGCGCACCCGGCGCAGGGCGCGGTCCACCACCAGGCGCAGGTCCTGGGGGCGGAAGGGCTTGGCCAGGAAGTCGTCGGCCCCCAGCTTCATGGCCTCCACGGCGCGGTCCATGGTGGCGTAGCCGGTGATGACCACCACCGCCAGGTCGGGATAGTCGCGGCGCAGGACGCCCAGGACCTCGGTGCCGTCCATCACCGGCATCATCAGGTCCACCAGGATCAGGTCGGGCTTGTCCCTCTGGATCATCACCAGGCCCTGGCGGCCGTGGGCGGCCTCGCTGATGGCGTAGCCCTCCGGCTCCAGCACCCGGCGACAGGCCTGGCGGACCCGCTCCTCGTCATCGATGATCAGTATGCGTGCGTTTGGCAGGGTCACAGACCTATCTCCTGGATTTCACCGGCCTCTCCCGGCCGGTAGTGTCGGGCGTAATCGTTGAGCTCGGCGGCGGCCTCCTGGGGCAGGCGCACCCGGAAGGTGCTGCCGCCCGGTCCGGTCTCGGTGACGGCGATGTCGCCGCCGTGGCGGCTGATGACCCCATAGGCCACCGAGAGGCCCAGGCCGGTGCCCCGGCCCACCTCCTTGGTGGTGAAGAAGGGATCGAAGACCCGGGCCACGTCCTCGGGCCGGATGCCGCTGCCGCTGTCGCTGATCTCGGCCACCCGCAGGCCCTCGGGGTCCAGATAGGTGCGCACGGTCAGCTTGCCCCGGCGCTCCATGGCGTCCACGGCGTTGGTGATCAGGTTGATGAAGACCTGGCGCAGCAGGCGGGAATCGCCGTGGATGATCAGGGGTTGGGCGGCGTAGTCGCGCTCCACCCGGACGTGGAGGAACAGGGCGTCGTCGCGGATGAGGCGGAAGGCGTCCTCCACCACCTGGGACAGATCCAGCTCCTCCACCACGATGGGGCTCTGGCGGCTGTAGTCCAGCAGGCCGCGCACGATGTCCCGGCAGCGCTGGGCGTCCTCCAGGATGGCGTCGAGATCGGCCTGGGCCGGGTGGGCGGACTCCAGGGACTCCTTGATCAGCTCGGCGTAGACCGTGATGCCGGTCAGGGGGTTGTTCAGCTCGTGGGCGATGCCGGCGGCCATGCGTCCCAGGCGGGCCAGCTTCTCGGAGTGGACCACCTGCATCCGGGCCTGGACCAGGTGGTCCTCCATCTTGAGGTAGTCGCGCAGGTCGGTGAGGATGCCCACGGTGCCGGCCGGCACCCCGCCGCGATAGACGAAGGAGGAGTTGATGCGCACCGGCACCTCCTCTCCGTCCTTGCTGTAGATGGTGGTGCGCACCCCCAGGGCCCGGCCGCCGTGCTCGGCCAGGAGCTGGCGCACCCGGCGCAGGTCCTCGTCCGGGGCGATGGTGCGCAGGCTGCGGCCGATCAGCTCGGCCGGGCGGTAGCCCAGGACCCGCTCCACGTTGCGGTTGACGAACTCGATGTTGCCGGCCAGGTCGGCGGCCACCACCACCCCCACCATGGAATCCAGCAGGCGGCCCAGGAACTCGTTGGTCTCGGTCAGGCTCTGCTCCAGGCGCTTGGCCTGGGTCACGTCGCTGATGGACTCCACCACCCCCACCACCTTGCCGTCCGGGGCCAGCAGGGGCGACAGGTGCACCTGCTCGTAGACCTGCTCCCCCCGGGCGTTGCGGTAGTGGTGCAGGTTCACGCAGCCGGTGCGGCCGGCCATGGCGTCGGCGAAACGGCACTGGTCCGGGGGGCATTGCTGGGCGAAGCGGTGGAAGACCCAATAACAGGGCTGGCCGATGACCGCCTGGCGCTCCAGGCGGTAGTGCTCCAAAAAGCGCTGGTTGGCCTGGCGCACCACCATGCCCGGGTCCAGGACCAGGGTGGGGAAGGGCAGGCTCTCGAAGGCGGAGCGGTACCATGGGTCCTGGACCAGGCCATCCAACGTGATATCGGCGGGTTGGTCGCGTTCCACTGGTATCAGCCTCGCTTCCCGTTGGCGCGGGGTGCTGGTTCCGAAGGTCGCGTCAGCGCGTCGGCGTTCTGGGCTGCGGCCCGGGGGGGCATGGCGATGGCCTCCGCGGGCGTCACGGAGCAACAAGGTGAATTATATAGAATAAATAGCGCTCCGTCGCTATCGCTCCTCGTAATGACGAGCCGGGGACGCCGCCAGGCCAGGCCCCTAGCCCGGGGCGCAGAAGCGCCGCCCCAGGGCGGTCAGGGCCTCGGCGGCCTGGTCCGGCTCCAGGACCAGGAACAGTGAGTGCACCACCCCGGCCAGGCTCAGGGGAGTCAGGCCGGCCTCGGCCAGGCAGGCCAGGGCGGCGGCGGCGATGCCGTGGCGGTCGCCGAAATGCGGCCCCTGGAGGTGGACCAGGCTGGCGGGCCGGGGCGGGTGGGCCAAGCCGATGCCGCAGCGCTCCAGGCCCTGGACCAGCGCCGGGGCCTCTTCCGCCGCCAGGCAGGCGGCCAGCTCCAGGCCCCCGTCTCCCAGGCGCAATTGCACATGCAGGGGCCGGGGGCAGACCTCCAGGGCCTGGGCCGCGGCCAGGGCGCGGGCCAGATCCGGGCCGGCGCAGGCCGCCGTAAGCCAGACCAGGCCGGGCTGGGCCTGGAGGCCGTAGGTGCGAATGGGGTCCTCGCGGTAGACCGCGATGGTCTCCGGCTGGTGATGGCGGGGGGTGGCGGGGGGCTCCTGGCCGGGCCGCACCTGCACCACCCGCACCTGCTGGGCCGTGGGCCGCACCCCCGGGGGCAGGGTCGCCAGGGGCTCCAGGGCGGCCAGGGCCGCCGTTAGCTCCGCGTTGGGCAGCACCAGCACCGCCGCCGAGGGCGAGGTGAGCATCAGCTCCGGGTGCAGGCCGGCCGCCAAGAGTCCCGCGCCCAGCCGCCAGGCCAGGGCCAGGCCCTGGCCCAGGGGATAGGCGGTCAGGGCGGCGAAGGGTCCCGCCAGGCGGGGCGGGGGCAGGTCCAACTCCCTGGCCCAGGCCCCGGCCAGCTCCCCGGCTGGCTCGGCCTGGTCCTGGTCCAGGAAAAAAAACAACCCGCCCCCGGCGGCCGAGACGGTCGCCAGGGCCAGGTTGATGGCGCCCTGGTCCAGGGCCCGGGCCAGCCGGGCGGCGTCCCGGCCGGAAACAGCGGGACCCCGGAGCCGGTGCAGGCCCTCGCAAAAGCGCAACCCCGCCAGGGTCAAAGGCTGCATGGGCCGTCCGGGCCCTAGGCGGTCAACTCCTGGACCATGCCGGCCAGTTTGTCCAGGTCCACCGGCTTGGCGATGTAGTCGTCGGCCAGGAGTTTCATGCCTTCCTGGTGGCTGTAGGTGGTGTTGGGCACCGCCGCGCCCACCGCGGTGAGCATGATCACCGGGATGTCCTTCCAGGCGGCGTCCTTCTTCAGCTCGTCACAGACCTCGTAGCCATCCTTGCGCGGCATCATCACGTCCAGCACGATGAGGTCGGGCCGGCGGCTCTTGATGGATTCCCAGGCCTCCACGCCGTCATAAGCCTTGCCGATAGCGAAGCCCTTGGCGGTCAGGTTCATGGCCACGGCTTCCACCAAATCGGGGTCGTCGTCCACGATAAGCACGTACTTTTGGGACATTGCCGTTCTCCCTTGCTAGACGCAACGCAATCCGTTCCGGTGCTGGCATCTTTCGCCGCCGCCGCCGGCCCACCCCATGCCGAGTTGAGCATAACCTCTACTGCGACGCAGGTCAATCATGGGCCGGCGGTGGCGACCGGGCAAGCGGGCTTTTCTAGACCTGGGGCCTGGGCAGCAGGCCAGCGCGCTCCAGGATCTCCGGGGCGCGGTGCTCCCACTCGATGGCCATCAGGTGGATGCCGGCCACGCCGGGGATCTCCTTCATCTCGGCGATCTGCTCGATGCAGAGCTTGATGCCCTCCTCGGCCTGGGCCTCCTTGGGCGCGCCGGCGATGCGCTTGACGATCTCGTCGGGCACGGTCATGCCCGGCACCTTGTTGGCCATGTACTTGGCCATGCCGCCGCTCTTGAGCGGAGTCACGCCGGCCAGGATGTAGCACTTCTCGGTCAGGCCCATGTCGTGGGCCTGGTGCATGTACTCCTTGAAGCGCTTCATGTCGTAGATGCACTGGGTCTGCACGAAGTCGGCCCCGGCCGCGATCTTCTTGGCCAGGCGCAGCACCCGCAGCTCCTGGGGATCGCCGAAGGGGTTGGCCGCCGCGCCGATGAACATCTTGGGCGGGTTGCTGATCTCGGCCCCGCCCTGGAACAGGCCGGCGTCGCACATCTGGCGCACCATGGCCACCAGCTGGATGCTGTCGATGTCGTGCACGTTGGCGGCCATGGGGTGGTCGCCGAAGCGGGGATGGTCGCCGGACAGGCAGAGCATGGTGTTCAGGCCCAGGGCGTAGGCGCCCAGGATGTCGCTCTGCATGGCCAGGCGGTTGCGGTCGCGGCAGACCATCTGGTAGTTGGGCTCCAGGCCCATCTGCTTGACGATCAGGCTGGCGGCCCAGGAGCTCATGCGCACCATGGCGGTCTGGTTGTCGGTGATGTTCACCGCGTCGACCTTGCCCACCAGGTGGCCGGCTTTCTTGCGCACGGCCTCGGCGTCGGTGCCCCGCGGCGGACCCACCTCGCCGGTGGCGGCGAAATGACCGGCGGCCAGGACTTTCTCGAGATTGCTGGTCGTCTTCATGACAGAAGGTCCTCCCTCACGATGCGCCGGGGGCCGCCGTCCTTGGCCGAACGCCAATCCTTGGCGGGCATGATCTCGGAATACAGGTCGGTGCGGCCCAGGGCCTTCAGGCGATCCCAGATCAACTGCCAGGCGCAGTCCACCCCGGGATCGATCTCGCACTTGCCCTTGGTGCTGCCGCCGCAGGGGCCGTTGAAGATGCGCTTAGAACAGCGGGCCACCGGGCAGATGCCGCCGGTGCGGCCCAGGACGCACTCGCCGCAGCCGGCGCAGCGCTCGGCCCAGACGCCCTGGCGCTCGCTGGCCCCCATGAACATGGTGTTGACCATGGGGAAGACCGGCTTGTCCTTGTAGCGGCCGGCCACGGTCTGCACGCCGCAGCCGCAGGCCATGGAGAAGACCGCGTCGTACTGGTCGATGGTCTGGGCGATCTCCTCGACGTACTCCGGATCGCACTGGCGCTCCAGGGTCTGCTCGACGATGTCCAGCTTCTTGCCTTCCTTCAGGAAAGCCATGGACAGGGCCGAAGCCAGGATGCCCACTTCCTTGCGGCCGCCGGCGTAGCAGACGGTCACGCACTCGTTACACCCCAGGAGCAGCACGCGGCTGTACGGCGCCGCGAAGCCCATGATCTCTTCCAGGGGTTTTCTGACCGCAGTTATCATCTTTCTGTCATCCCTTCTCAGGGCCGTCCGGCGCGCATGGCCGGCGGCCGGGTCAGGCCGCCGCCTTCCCAGCCCCCAACTTCACCGGGTTGGGGCCCAGGTTGCGGATCTTCTCCGTGAACTCGTTGGCGACCTGGGCGAAGACGTTGCCCTGGCCGGCGCTCATGAAGGTCATCATCACCCGCTCCCCGCCGACGCCGATCTCCTCCAGCAGGCGGGAGACGTAGCCCACCCGCTGCTGGGCCCGCAGGTTGCCGTTCTTGTAGTGGCAATCGCCCAGGTAGCAGCCGGCCACCAGGACCCCGTCCGCGCCCTTTTGCAGGGCGCGCATCAGGTGCAGGGTGTCCACCTTGCCGGTGCAGGGCACCCGGATGATCTTGACGTTGGGGGGATAGCTCATCCCCAGGCTTCCGGCCATGTCCGCCGCGGTGTACGCGCAGTACTCGCAGGCGAAGGCCACGATGATGGGTTCGAAATCACTCATCACAGGACTCCTTCCAGCAGGGCGTCGGTGCGGCCCAGGATCTGGTCGTCGGTGTAGCCCATGAGCTGGATGGCCTTGGCCGGGCATTCCGCGGCGCAGATGCCGCAACCCAGGCACTTGGCCGGATCGATCTGGGAATAGCCGTCGGCGTTGATGAACGGCACGTTGACCGGGCAGGCCCGCACGCAGACCAGGCAGGCCGCGCAACGCTCGGCCACGACCTTGGCCACCCCGCCGGAGACGGTGAGGCTGTGCTGGGCCAGCAGGGTCAGGGCCCGGCCGGCCGCCGCCAGGCCCTGGGTGCGGGCCTCGGCGATGGACTTGGGCGCCAGGATGGAGCCGGCCGCGAAGAGTCCCGGGGCCGGGGTGTCCCCCGGCCGCACCTTGATGTTCTCCTCCAGCAGGAAGCCGGTGTCGGTCTGCTGCAGGCGGAAGATCTCGCAGAGCTCCTCCATGGCCTCGTCGTCGGCCACCTGGGGGGTGCTCAGCACGATGGTGCCGGGGTTGTAGGTCAGGCGGCGGCCCAGGACCTTGTCGGTGAAGGAGACCATCAGGCCGTCCTGGTCCTGGCCCACGCTGGGCGGATCGTCCTCGCTGAAGCGCACGAAGAGCACGCCCCGCTCCCGCGCCTGACGGTAGGCGTCCTCGGCCCGGTAGGGGGTGCGCATGTCGCGGTAGAGCACGATGACCTGGGCCTCGGGATTGAGGTCCTTGATCCACAGGGCGTTCTTGACCGCGTTCTGGCAGCAGATGCGGCCGCAGGTCGGGTTCTGCTTGTTGCGGCTGCCCACGCACTGGATCATCACCACGCTGTCCAGGCGGGGGTCGGAGGCGTCGCCCTGGGCCAGCAGGTCCTCCAGCTCCAGCTGGGTCAGGACCCGGTCGCTCTTGCCGTAGTCGTACTCGGTGGGCTGGTACTGGCGCGCGCCGGTGGCCAGGATGGTCACCCCGTGCTCGACCTTCTGATAGTACATCGAGGGGCCGGACTGGACGCCGGTGCGGAAGGCCCCGGCCTGGCCCTCGTGGTCCACCACCAGGGCGTCGGTGATGACCCGGACGCCCTCCTCGGCCTGGACCTTGGCCACCAGGTCCTGGACCTGCTGCACCAGGGGCTGGCCGTCCAGGGTCCGCTTGAGCTTGAGCGCCAGACCGCCCAGCTGCTTGGCCCGCTCCACCAGGGTCACCTTGACCCCCTGCTCGGCCAGGGCCAGGGCCGCGGTCATGCCGGCCACGCCGCCGCCCACCACCAGGGCGCTTTGCTCCACCGGCTGGCTGTGGGAGTAGATGGGCTGGGCCAGGGTGACGCCGGCCACGGCCATGCGCACCAGGTCCAGGGCCTTGGACGTGGCGTGGACCGGATCGCCGGAGTGCACCATGGCGCTCTGGTCGCGGATGTTGGCCAGCTCCACCATGTTGCGGTTCAGGCCGGCCCGGCGCACGGTCTCGGCGAAGAGCCGGCCGTGGGTGCGGGGGCTGTAGCCGGCCACCACCACCCGGTTGAGATTCTTGGCCTTGATGGCCTCCACCAGCTCGTCCAGGCCGGCCTGGCCGCCACTGATCACCAGCTCCTGCACGTGGGACACGCCCGGCAGGTTGGCCGAGGCGGCCATGACCTTTTTGAGGTCCACGGCCTGGCTGACCCGGCCCGACCAGTCGGCGAAGAACACGCCGATATGCGCGTCCTCGTCGCGGGTGTCGCGCTCCGGCGGCAGGGAGTCCTCGCTCATCAGGGCGCCGCCGGGCTCCAGGTCCTGGGAGGCCAGGCAGGCGGCCGCGGCGGCCTGCACCAGCGAGTCCGGGATGTCCCGGGGACCCAGGGCCATGCCGCAGGCGTAGACGCCGGGGCGGCTGGTGGCCACCGGGTCGAAGTCGGCCGCGGCCACGAAGGCGTAGGGGTCCAGCTCGATGCCCAGGGCCTTGGCCTGCTCCTTGGCGTCGTTGGGGGCGCAGAAGCCGGTGGCCAGCACGATCAGGTCCAGGCGGGCGATCTGGGAGGAGCCGTCCTCGCTGGCGTACTCCAGCAGCAGGTCGCCGGTGACGTCGTCACGCCCCACGGTGTGGGGACGGCAGCGCACGAAGTTGACCCCCAGGTCGTTCTTGACCCGCTGGTAGTACAGCTCGTAGTCCTTGCCCATGGGACGCATGTCCATGTAGAAGACCGTGGCGTCCAGGTCCTGGGCGTAGTGCTCCTTGGCCCAGACCGCCTCCTTCATGGCGAACATGCAGCAGATGGAGGAGCAATAGGGCTTGGCCGGGGGCTTGGTGGAGCGGCTGCCCACGCACTGGATCCAGCCGATGCGCTGGGGCCGGCGGCCGTCGCTGGGGCGCATGAACTGGCCGCCGGTGGGGCCGGCCGAGCTCATGATCTGCTCGAACTCCAGGCTGGTGACCACGTCCGGGAACTTGCCGTAGCCGTACCACTCCTGCATCGGGGTGGGGTCGAACAGCTCGGCCCCGCTGGCCACGATCACCGCGCCCACGCCCACGGTCTGCTGGCTGGCGGCCATGTCCAGGTCGATGGCCCCGGGCTCGCAGGCCTCCACGCACTTGCCGCAGCGGGTGCACTTGGTCAGGTCGATGGAGAAGGCGGTGGGGGTGGCTTGGGGATAACGCAGGCAGGTCGGAGACTTGTGATCCAGGCCGGGGGTGAAGCGCACCGCCGACTCGGGACATACCTCCAGACAGGCCCCACAGGCGTTGCACTTGTCCAGCACGATGCAGCGCGGTTCGGTGGCCAGGGTGGCGCTGAAGTCGCCCGGCTCGCCGCTCAGGCCCGTGACCTTGGTCAGGGGCAGGGACTGGATGTCCAGGGGCGCGCCGGCCTTGGCGATGTCGGGGGTCACGTAGCAGATGTTGCAGTCATTGGTGGGGAACTGGCGATCCAGGAGGGGCAGGAACCCGCCCAGGGCCGGTTTTTTGTCCACCAGGTACACCCGGCGGCCGGCCTCGGCCAGATCCAGGGCGCTCTTGATGCCCGCGATGCCCCCTCCGACCACCAGGACGGAGTTTTTACGGGCGTTGCCTTCGCTTTCAGACATGGAGATAATCCCTTGCTAAGACTAAAAGTTCCGCCGGCTCCCGGCGCGGCCTACAGGCCGGACGCGTCCAGGATCTCCGGCAGGCGGTCCTCCCAGCCGGCGGTGATGATCAGCGCGCCGCCGCACAGCGGCTTGAGGCCCTTGATCGTCTCGGCCGCGATCTTGACGCACTCGGCCGTGCGGTCGCTGGCGCTGCGGATGCGACGGATCGTCGCCTCGCTGATGGCCACCCCGGGCAGGTTCTGGTTGAGGTAGCGGGCCATGCCCACGCTTTTCAACAGCAGCACCCCGGCGATGACCGGGACGCCCAGGCCCTTGGCCTGCTTCATGAATTCCCCGAAGGCCTCCAAGTCGAAGACCGCCGGGGCCACCAAGAACGAGGCCCCCTTGGCCACCGCGGCCTTGGCCTCGGTCAACCGCTGGGCCAGTTCGGCGTCATCGGCCCAGGGCTCGATGCGCGCGCCCAGGCAGAACTTGGGCTTGCCTTTCAACTCCTGGCCGGCCAGGTCCAGGCCCTTGGCCATGCCCGCCGCGGCCTCCAGGAAGCTGGCCGGGGTCAGGTCATAAACCGGCTTGGCGTCCAGATGATCGCCCATGGCCACCGGCTCGCCGGCCACCGCCATCACGCTGGTGACGCCCAGGACCTGGGCCCCCAGCAGATCGGCCTGCAAGGCCAGGCGGTTGCGGTCCCGGCAGGAGAACTGCACGATCGGCTCCAGGCCCTGCTGCTTGAGCACCACCGCTCCGGACAGGGCGCCCAGGCGCATGACCGCGAAACTCATGTCCGGGATCAGCACCGCGTCCACCCGGCCCTTGAGCTGCCGGGCGGCGGCGACAAAGTCTGAGATATCCACGCCCTTCGGCGTTTCCATCTCGGCTACGACGGCGAATTCATTGGACTTCAGCTTGTCTGCCCAGGCCATGAGGTGTTCCCTTCCCCTACCGCGTTTGATAGTTGTTTCGGTAGTGCCAGGCGTTGCACGCGACCCGGCGACCGCCAGGAGTCGCCTTGGCCTATGTCCCGAGGGTATTCATAGGATTTATTGGCGCTATCCGGCGGAAGACCGAGCCTTTCCCCGATGTTCCGGTCATGCAGCCCGGACTCGGGGCAGCTGCCAGCCGCCCGCCATGGCCATTCCCCACGCGACACGGCTGCCCTATCGTCGTCCTATATTGGGTTTCTTCTTACTCGCAGCGGGGTTTCACTGCAAGAAAAATTTGTGATTTTTATAACATAACCACTAGTATTATAATGCAATTAGTATTGTATACCCCGGACAACCCCAGTGAACAATGACCTTTCCCCTCCCGCCATCCCGGCCGCCCTTGTGCCCTCGCGTCCAGGGGTTATAATGCCTCCACCCCCAGCGACCAGGAGAATCGACATGCCCTTCACCCTGCGCGAGGCCAGCTTCATCACCACCGCCGTCAACCCCGGCGGCTATCCCCCCGAGGGCCCGCCCGAGGTCGCCTTCGCCGGACGCTCCAACGTGGGCAAGTCCTCCCTGATCAACACCCTCACCGGCCGGCGCAAGCTGGTGCGGGTCTCCGGACGTCCCGGCTGCACCCAGCAGATCAACTTCTTCAGCGTCAACTCGGAGGCCCTGCGCCTGGTGGACCTGCCCGGCTACGGTTTCGCCAAGGTCCCCCTGGAGGTCAAGAACACCTGGCGCAAGATGATCGAAGGCTACCTCACCCGCCGGCCCACCCTCAAGGCCGTGGTCGTCATCCTGGACATCCGCCGCGACCCCGGCGACGAGGACCTCATGCTCCTGGAATGGCTCCACTCCTACCAGATCACCACCCTGGTGGCCCTGACCAAGCTGGACAAGCTCTCCAATAACCAGGCCGCCTCCCGCTTGGCCAAACTCCGCCGCGACCTGGCCCAACTCGACCCCCAACCCACCGGCTTCTCCTCCCAAACCGGACAAGGCCGCGACCAGCTCTGGCAACGCATCCTCACCGCCGCCGGCCTGGAGGAGGGGGAGGGAGCGGGGGAGTGAGAGAGTGAGAGAATTTGGGGGAACCCTTTTTGCTGCGCAAAAATGGTTCCCCCAACCCCCCTCCGAAAAAAGCGCAGCCATTCAGCGAAGCTGAATGGCTTGGGGGGGTCTTGGGTGGTTCGGGCGCTCGGAGTACCTCGGACGTTAGCTTGCCCAGCCCAGGCCCAGCCGCGCCAGCGGATGGGCCATACGCCTTTTTAGGAAGGGGTGTGGGACCGGGGTCCCCAGCCAGCTATGCTGGCTGGGGTGAAGGAAACCCTTTTTCGGCACGAAAAAGGGTTTCCCCGCAAATTCTTACCTCCCCCGCCTCCCCTAGCCTTCCCGGGTGTATTTGCAGCCGCTTTGGGGGCAGCGGATGCTGGTGCCCTGGCGGGTGGTTTTTTGCACCAGGAAGGGGTGTCCGCAGGTGGGGCAGGGTTCGGGCAGGGGGCGGTCCCAGGAGGCGTAGTCGCACTTGGGGTATTGGTCGCAGCCGAAGAAGACCTTGCCCCGGCGGGAGCGTTTTTCGCTGAGTTCGCCGCCGCATTGGGGGCATTTCACCCCCAGGGGCAGGCTGCGGCTGTAGCGGCATTTGGGGTAGTTGGCGCAGGAGATGAACCGGCCGCCGTTGCGGGTGGGCTTGACCAGGAGCTTGCCGCCGCACTGGGGGCAGGGCTCGTCCAGGGCCTCGGGGGCCTCCTTGGCCCTGGGGTTGCCCTCGGCGTCCAGCTCCATGACGTTCTTGCACTGGGGGTAGCCCGAGCAGGCCAGGAAGGGGCCGTAGCGGCCCTTCTTGGGCACCATGGGCTGGCCGCACTTGTCGCAGGCCACCTCCGGACCGACCGGGGGCTCGGCGATGATCAGGTTGCCCTCCGGGTCGCGGGTGAAATCCCGGGTGGTCTTGCATTCCGGGTAGTTGTCGCAGGCCAGGAACTCGCCGTGCTTGCCCAGGCGGATGGACATGGGGCCGGCGCAGGTGGGGCACTTGAGGTCGGTGGGGATGCCCTTGCCCTTGATCTGGCGCATGTTTTTCTGGGCGGCCTTCAGCGCCTTGGCGAAGGGGCCGTAGAAGTCCTTGAGCAGGCCGCGCCACTCCCGCTGGCCCTCCTCCACCTGGTCCAGGCTCTGCTCCAGCCCGGCGGTGAAGCCCACCTCCATCACCTGGGGGAAATTCTCCACCAGGAGGTCGCTGATGACCTCGCCCAGGGGGGTGGGCTGGAGGTGGCGCTTGTTCAGCTTGGCCACGTACTCCTTGTCCTGGATGGTGGAGAGGATGGCGGCGTAGGTGCTGGGCCGGCCGATGCCCTTCTCCTCCAGCTCCTTGACCAGGCTGGCCTCGGTGAAGCGCGGCGGGGGCTGGGTGAAGTGCTGCCGGGGGGTGATGGCCCCCTGCTTCAGCTCCTTGCCCTGGGTCAGGGCCGGCAGCATGCCCTCGGCCACCGCCTCGTCGCCATTGTCGCCCTCGGCCCCGGTCGCGGGCTTGGCGCCCTCGTCCTGGTCCTCCACGTAGACCGCGGTGAAGCCCCGGAATTTGAGCACCTGGCCCGAGGCCCGCAACAGCCCCCGGCCTGCCTTGATCTCGGCCTGGGTCTGGTCGTAGAGGGCCGGGGCCATCTGGCAGGCCAGGAAGCGGTTGTAGATCAGGCGGTAGAGGGCCAGCTCGTCGCGCTTCAGGTGGGCGGTCAGGGACTCCGGGGTGCGCAGGGCGCTGGTGGGGCGGATGGCCTCGTGGGCCTCCTGGGCCCCGGCCCGGGCCTTGAATACGTTGGGCTTGGGCGGCAGGAAATCCTGTCCAAAGCGCTGGGCGATAAGTTCGCGCACCTGGGCCACGGCCACGTCGGCCAGGCGGTGGGAGTCGGTTCGCATGTAGGTGATCAGGCCCACCGCGCCCTCGTTGGTCTCCAGGCCCTCGTAGAGCCGCTGGGCCAGGCCCATGGTGCGCTTGGGCGCGAAGCCCAGCTTGCGGTAGGCCTCCTGCTGCAGGGTGCTGGTGATGAACGGCGGCGGCGCGTACTGGCGGCGCTCGCGGTTGGTCACCTTCTCCACCAGGGTGGGCTGGCCGGCGATGGCCGCCACTCCGGCCTGGGCCTCGGCCTCGCTGTGGGGATCGAACTTCTGGCCGTCGAGCTTGGTCAGCCGGGCCGGGAAGGCCGGCGGCTGATCGGCCAGCAGCTCGGCGGTGACGGTCCAGTACTCCTGGGGCACGAATGAGGTGATGGCCCGCTCGCGCTCCACCACCAGGCGCAGGGCCACCGACTGCACCCGCCCGGCCGAGAGCCCGCGCTTGACCTTGTCCCAGAGCAGGGGGCTGATCTGGTAGCCCACCAGCCGGTCCAACACCCGCCGGGCCTGCTGGCTGTCATAGCGGCGGGGGTCCAGGCGCTGGGGCTCGGCCACGGCCTTGATGATGGCCGGCTTGGTCAGCTCGTGGAAAAGCACCCGGTGGAAGCTCTCCAGGGGGTGCTTTTTCTTGTCCGCCAACTGCTGGGCGATGTGCCAGGCGATGGCCTCCCCCTCGCGGTCGGGGTCTGTCGCCAGGTAGATGTCCTGGGCGTAGCCGGCGGCCTTCTTCAGGTCCTTGACCACCTTCTCCTTGCCCTTGATCACCTCGTACTCGGGCTCGAAGTCGTGCTCCAGGTCCACCCCCAGCCGGGTGGGCGGCAGGTCCACCACGTGGCCCACCGAGGCCCGCACCTCGAAATCCGGCCCCAGGTACTTGACCAGGGTCCGCGCCTTGGCCGGCGACTCGACTATCAACAGCGATTTCGGCATGGCGTTTTCTGGGGGAACCCTTTTGGGGCCCCAAAAGGGTTGCCCCACACCCCCTCCTAAAAAGGCGAATGAGGTAGGCGCGCGATCGGCCCGCCAGGTTCGGTCACTC
>CALERA010000406.1 GCA_937908275.1 uncultured Desulfarculaceae bacterium
CAGATCGCGGATCGCATCAACGAAGCCCTGGAAAACGAGGGCAGCCCTTACCGGCTCACCCCCGCCACCCTGGACCGCTGGGCCGCGCCCAGCGACCACAGCCACAACATCCCGGCCTGGCTGGTGGCGGTCTTCTGCCAGGTCACCGGCAGCCAAGACTTGCTGGCGTTGCCGGCCGAGACCCTGGGCCTGGCCGTGGTGGGTGAGCGGGAAAAGCATCTGATCACCCTTGGCGAGGCCCAGTTGCAAAGCGCCAACCTGGCCCGCCAACGCAAGCGGGCCATGGAGGCCCTGGAAGCCCTGCGATGAGCCACCGGATTGGGACAATCAGTTTTCAGGGGGCTCGCTGATGGCGGCTTATGACACCGCAAACCTGGCCGTGATCTTGGGAGTAACCCAGCGGGCCATTCGCTGGCGCGCCCAAAAAGAAGCCTGGCAGGGCGTCCCACGCCTCGGCCGGGGTGGTGGGCAGGAATACCGCCCGGAACAGCTGCCGCCCGAGATCCAGGCGGCCATCGCCCTTCACCAAGCCAAACAAGAGGGGCAGCTTACCAGTTGCGCGCCGGATATGCAGGCCATCCCGCCCCAGGCCCAGGCCTCCGGCGAGGCCCGCTTCCTGTTGGTCACGGCCTGGAAAAAGGCGCGCGCCCGCAGCGAACGCAACAAGACCAAGTTCGACCAGGCCTGGCTGGCGGCCTACAACGCCGGCCAGAGCCATCCGGCCGAGTTCAAGGTCCTGGGCCGGATCAACCGCGCCACGCTGTTCCGTTGGGAAAAGAAGCTGGCCGAGGCCGATGGCGACTGGCGGGTGCTCTGCGACCACCGGGGCTGGGCTCCGGCCGAGCACCTGGAGGGCAGGCTCGACCCTGAGGCTCAGGAGGTCTTCCTGGGCCTCTACCTCACCCCCCAGCGCCTCTCGGCCCGCCACGCCTACCGGGCCATGTGCACCATCCTGACCCAGCGCAATCTGGCCATCCCCAGCCAGAGCACGGTCTATCGCTTCGTGCGGCGCTACGCCCAGGAGAACGCGGACCACGTCACCCTGATGCGCGAGGGCGAGAAGGCCCTGGCCGACAAGATCGGCCCCTACATCGACCGCGACGACAAGCTCCTGGAAGTGGGC
>CALERA010000407.1 GCA_937908275.1 uncultured Desulfarculaceae bacterium
GGAGGCCCAAAGAAAAGGGGTTCCCCCACACCCCCTCCCCAAAAGAAAAGCCACTGGGGTTGGGCAACGCCTGCGAGCTGCAAGCCCACGGCAAGACCGGCAATTGTCATTGCGAGGAGCGTCAGCGACGAAGCAATCTCTTATTCTTTCCCGGCCCGGGAGATTGCTTCGCTAAGCTCGCAATGACAAATTGGCGGACAGGCGCCAACCCCTGCACCGTTAAAATGAAGTCGCGCCGTTGACCGCGTATCGGAAAGATCAGGCATGAACCAGCAATATCCCTATTTCGCCGCCCAGGGCGAGTCCGCCCTGCTCCTGCACCTGGGCCAGGGCATTGACCTGGGGCTCAACGCCCGCCTGCGCGACCTGGCGCGCGCGCTCCTGGAAAAGCCCCTGCCCGGCCAGGTGGAGGTCTTGGCCGCCTATGCCTGTCTGTTGTTGCAGTTCGATCCCCTGGTCACCGACCACCTGGAGGTGGAGAACCTGCTGCGCGAACGACTGGCCGGGATGAAGCCCGGCCAGGGCGGCGCCTGCCGCAAGGTCGAGGTGCCGGTGGTCTATGGTGGCGAGCACGGCCCCGACCTGGCCGAGGTGGCCCGCTTGGCCGGCTTGAGCCCGGAGGAGATCATCGCCCGGCACAGCGGCCGCGACCACTGCTGCTACCTGGTGGGCTTCACCCCCGGCTTCCCCTTCCTGGGCGGCCTGGACCCCAAGCTGGTCACCCCCCGCCTGGACACCCCCCGCACCGCCCTGTCCCCGGGGGTGGTGGGCATCGGCGGGGAGCAGACCGGCCTCTATCCCCTGGGCGGGCCGGGCGGCTGGCGCATCCTGGGCCGCACCCCCCTGCTGGTCTACGATCCCGAGCGCGACCCGGTCACCCTGATCCAGGCCGGCGACCTGGTGCGTTTCAAACCCGTGGCCGGGGCCGATTTCCCCGCCCTGCCGGTCAGCGACCTGGTCTGGCAGGCGCAGGGCCGGCCGGTGCTGGAGGTGCTGCGGGTGGGCGGCCTGGCCACCATCCAGGACCAGGGCCGGCGCGGCAGCCTGGAGGCCGGGGTGCCGGTCTCCGGGGCCCTGGACCAGGCCAGCCTGGCCCTGGCCAACGCCCTGGTGGGCAATCCCCCCGGGGCCGCGGCCCTGGAGCTGACCCTGGTCGGCCCCCGCCTCAAGGCCCTGGACCGGGTGACCATCGCCCTGGCCGGGGCGGACCTCTCCCCCCGCCTGGACGGCCGGCCGGTCCCCCTCTGGACCAGCCTGAACCTGGAGCCGGGCCAGGTCCTGGACTTCGGCGGCCCCAAGGGCGGGGCGCGGGCCATCCTGGCCCTGGCCGGCGGCCTGGCCAACCGGCCCCAACTGGACAGCCGCGCCATATATCCCCTGGGCCGCCTGGGCCGGCCCCTGGCCCGGGGCGACGTGCTGCGGGTCCTGCCCGGCCCCGCCCCCCGCTCCGCCAGCCTGGCCCCGGAGCTGCGCCCGGTGGCCGACGCCCAACTGGTCCTGCGGGCGGTGCCCGGCCCCAACCGCGACTACTTCACCCCCGCCGGCCGCCAGGCCCTGTTCAGCGAGACCTTCCGGGTCAGCCAGCGGGCCGACCGCCGGGGGGTGCGCCTGGAGGGGGCCTTGGTGGAGATGGACTGCCGCCGGCCCAGCTCCATCCTCTCCGAGCCCAACACCCCGGGCATCGTGCAGGTGACGCCCGACGGCGCGCCCATGATCCTGCTGCGGGAGCAGACCGTGGGCGGCTACGCCAAGGCCGCCACCATCATCGGCCCGGACCTGGACCGCCTGGCCTGGGCCCTGCCCGGCCAGAGCCTGCGCTTCGCCCCGGTCAGCCCGGCCGAGGCGGTGGCCATCACCCGGGCCGAGGCCCTGCACCAGCGCCGGCGGCGGGAGAGCCTGACCGGCTGAGGCCGTTATCGCGCCGCGCCCAGCCCTCCCTGGTCCGGCCTTGTCCCGGGCCGGGGATTTTGTTTTACTAAGGAGACAAAATTGCCGGAGAATTGTAACCTGCTTGTTACGCAGGCTTTCGGCCGGCGGGATAATTCTGTGTGGATGCTTGACGGTGGCGGGCGACGCCACGTCGAACCTTGAGGATGGCTAATGCAAGCGACCAAGGATGAACCGACCCCGGCGCTCCAGGCCACCAGCCTGGACTGCCAGACCCTGGACCTGGGCGCCATCACGCCCGAACTGACCGAATGGGACCAGCGCGCCTATCAGCGCATCACCTCCATCCAGCTCAATCCCGAGCAGACCGGACGCATCGTCACCCCCAGCCAGACCTATCCCCGCCAGGAGGCGGTGCTGGCCATCCATTGGCACCCGGAATGGATACCCATCGAGCTGACCATGGCCCGGGTGGGGGCCATGTTCCCCCACGCCGAGGATCGCCTGATCATCCCCACCCAGCACAACCAGTTGCTGACCCTGGACGGCTACGCCGGGGTGGAGGTGGACTGCTACTCCTCGGGCTTTAATCGCAAGGTCCAGCTTTTGCTGCACTTCCGGTCCGACAAGGTGGCCGGGGCCGAGGTGCTCAAGTCCATGCTGCTGCACACCTTCAAGTATCGCGGCGGCCAGCTTTTCGAGTTCATGGCCAGCATCACCGACCCGGCCCTGGAAGACCGCCTGCAAGAGGCCGCGGCCGAGACCGGGGCCAGCCAGGACCTGGTGGATTTCACCCGCCTGCACACCGCCAAGCTCCAGAAGCTGGTGGAAGACAACGAATCCACCACCCCGCCGGAGATGATCAAGAACAAGCTCCTGGCCGAGTACTTCGACGCCCTGCGCGAGCGCTACCCGGCCCGGGTCATCAACCGGGTGCAGATGCTGATCAAGGCGGTCAAGCAGATCGTCAAGCGCAACTTCTCCCTGGGCTATTTCTACCGCGCCAGCGAGGTGATCGAGGAGGTCCGCGGGGTGGGCGGCGGCATCGTCATCCCCCACCCGGAGCAGTTCTGGCCCATCCTCCTGGCCGATTACGACGTGGACGGCTACGAGGTCTGGAACCCCCAATCGCGCGAGTACACCGAGTTCCTGATCAAGGTCGTCAACCGCGAGAACAAGGTCATCCGCCCCGACCGGCGCAAGCTGCTGCTGTGCATGGGCGACGACACCCACATGAGCGAGAAGGCCAAGGACCCCGCCCTGCAGGACCGGGCCAAGGCCGGGCGCGAGGTGGGCCTGCAACCGGTCTGGGACGAGGTGTCCATCCGCAAGAGCCTGATGCTGGCCGGGGTTGATCGCACCCGGGTCATCGAGGAATACAAGGCCCGCCTGGCCTAGAGGCCGGCGGACCAATCATCATGAATTCAGTGGGGAGGGGATCATGAGCTCCAGTGGCGACAGCTTCAAGCACGAGTCCCTGCAGGATTGCGACTCCATAACCAAGTACATCAACGCCCTGAGCGAGGGTTTCACCCAGGGCGCGCTGCTTTTCATGAGCGACGGCCAGCGGGTGGTGCTCAAGCCCCAGGGCCTGATCAAGCTGGAGGTCGAGGCCAAGCGCAAGGAGCGGCAGATCCGCCTGGCGCTGAAGTTCCGCTGGACCGAGGAGGAGATGGGCTCCGGGGACCTGTCCATGAAGCCCCTGGTGATCAGCAGCGGCGACAAGGAGTGAGGCGATAACCACGATGCGCATACCCGCCGGACTAGAGGAGAATTTCCGTTTCCTGGTGCTCGCGGTCCACAAGCAGGTGGAGGAGACGCTCAATTTCCTGGCTTCGCCCAGCCAGCG
>CALERA010000408.1 GCA_937908275.1 uncultured Desulfarculaceae bacterium
TGGGCCAAGTGGTGGCGGTGGGCAACCTGGGCCCCCACGACATGTTGCTAGTCCGGGCCCCGGATGGTAAAGAGGCCCTCATCCCCATGGCCGGTCCGGTGATCCTGGCGATGGACCTGGAGGCGGGCCTGATCCAGGTGGACCTGCCGGAGGGGCTCCTGGACTCCCAGGGATGGCCCGAGGAGGGCTTCAGGCCCGACGACGACGCGGCGGACCCGGAGCGGGGCGACCGGTGATTTTCGACCTGGTCACCCTGTTTCCCGAGGTCTGCCAGGCTTATGGCGAGACCTCGATCCTGGGCCGGGCCCAACTGGCGGGCTTGATCCAGGTGCGGACCACCAATCCGCGCGATTTCGCCCGCGACCGCCACCGCACCGTGGACGACATGCCCTACGGCGGCGGCGACGGCATGGTGATGCTGCCCGGTCCGCTGTGCGAGGCGGTGGAGAGCCTGGCCGAGGGCCCCCCGGCCCGGGTGATCCTGCTCAGCCCCCAGGGCCGGCCCTTTGACCAGGCCAAGGCCCGGGAGCTGGCGGGGCTGGAGCGGTTGATCCTGGTCTGCGGCCGCTACGAGGGCGTGGACGAGCGCTTCCGGCTCCTGCTGGTCGACGAGGAGCTGAGCCTGGGCGACTTCGTCATCAGCGGCGGCGAGTTGGCCGCCCTGTGCGTGGTGGACGCGGTCAGCCGCCTGCTCCCCGGGGTGCTGGGCGGGGCGGAATCGGCCGCGGCCGACAGTTTCGCCGACGGGCTCCTGGAGCACCCGCACTACACCCGGCCGGCGGAGTTCCGGGGCCTGGCGACGCCGGAGGTGCTCCTGAGCGGCAACCACGCCGCCATCGCCCGCTGGCGGCGCAAGGAGTCCCTGCGCCGGACCGCCAGACGGCGGCCGGAGCTCCTGGAGCGCCTGGAGTTGAGCCGGGAGGATGCCCGCCTGCTGGAGGAGGTCCGGCGGGAGGAAAGCGAAGCCAACGGCCCCGCGGGGGCCTGACGCGGATAGATTTCGATCAGTGAACCGGCCCCGGGGATTGACGCCGGGACCGAGGCGAGGAGAAATCGGATGGACGCGAAGGAACTGATCGCGCGCGAGCAGATGAGGGTCGACATCCCCCTGTTCCGCGCCGGCGACACCGTGAAGGTGCACGTGCGGATCAAGGAGGGCGAGAAGGAGCGCATCCAGGTCTTCGAGGGCGTGGTCCTGCGCCGCCGGGGCGATGGCATGGGCGCCTCCTTCACCGTGCGCAAGGTCTCCAATGGCGTGGGCGTGGAGCGCATCTTCCCCCTGCACTCCCCGATCATCGACCACGTGGACCTGGTGACCATGGGCCGGGTGCGCCAGGGGCGCATCTACTACCTGCGCAAGCTGCGCGGCAAGGCCGCCCGCATCAAGGAGCGGCGGCGGGTCTAGGACCCATGGCCCCCGCCGGACACCGGCCCGACGACGCCCTGGAGCGCGGTCTGCGCGCGGAGGGCTTCCTGCGGCCGGCCGGCGTGGACGAGGTGGGACGCGGACCCCTGGCCGGGCCGGTGGTGGCGGCGGCGGTGATCCTGCCGCCGGACTGGCCGGACCCGGGCCTGGCCGATTCCAAGCAGCTCAAGCCGGCGCGCCGGCTGGAGCTGGCCCCGGTCATCGCCCAGGCGGCGGTGGCCTGGGCGGTGGCCTGGGCCGAGGCCGACGAGGTGGACGGCCTGAACATCCACCACGCCAGTCTCCTGGCCATGCGCCGGGCGGTGGAGGCCTTGCGCCCCGCCGCCGATTACCTATTGGTGGACGGCCGTTTCGGGCTGGACCTGCCGCTGTCCCAGCGCGCCCTGGTCAAGGGCGACGCCACCTGCCTGAGCGTGGCCGCGGCCAGCATCCTGGCCAAGGTCCACCGCGACCGGCTGATGGAGCGCTGGGACCGGGAGTGGCCGGACTACGGATTCGCCGACCACAAGGGCTACCCCACCGCCCGCCACCAGCGGGCGCTGCGGGCGCACGGACCCTGCCCCCTGCACCGGCGCTCCTACGCGCCGGTGGCGCAGTTGGAGCTGGGTCTTGGCTAGGGCCGGCGCGGCCCAGCGCGGCCGCCAGGCCGAGGACCTGGCCCGCCAGGCCATGGTCGGGGCGGGCTTCCAGGTGGTGGGGCGCAACCTGCGCCTGGGCGGGGGCGAGCTGGATTTGGTGGCCTGGGAAGGGCCGACCCTGGTCTTCGTGGAGGTCAAGGGCCGGGGGGCCGGCGCGGTGGCGGGCGCGGAGGAAGCCGTGGACCAGCGCAAGCGCCAACGCCTGGTGGCCGCGGCCCAGGCCTATCTGGCCCAACTGGAAGGTCCCTGGCCGCCTTGCCGCTTCGACGTGGTGGCGGTGGACCTGGACCCCGCGCCGGCGCGGGTGCGCCATCTGCGGGACGCATTTCGGGTAGGGGATTAGCTCATGGCTCGGCTTTGGGTGGTGGCCACGCCGATCGGCAACCTGGAGGACCTGACCCCCCGGGCGGCCCGGGTGTTGGCCGAGGTCCCGGTGATCGCGGCCGAGAGCCTGGAGCGGGCCAAGAAACTCCTGAGCCACCTGGGCCTGAAGGGCAAGCGCCTGATCTCCTGCCGCGAAGCCAACCGCCGCCAGGCGGCCGGCGCGGTGCTGGAGGCCCTGGAGGCCGGGCTGGACGTGGCGCTCATCAGCGACGCCGGCACCCCCGGGGTCAGCGATCCCGGCGCGGCGGTGGTGCGGGCGGTGGCCCAGGCCGGCCATCCCATCACCCCGGCCCCGGGGCCCAGCGCCCTGGCCACGGCCCTGTCGGTGGCCGGGGTGGAGGCGGCCCCGGTGGTGTTCTTGGGCTTCGCCCCGGCCAAGTCCGGCCCCCGCCGGCGGTTGCTGGAGAGCGCCGCGGCCACTGGCTGGCCCATCGCGCTGTTTGAGGCCCCCCACCGCCTGGCCGAGACCGCGGCCGACCTGGTGGAGGTGCTGGGCGCGGAGCGGCCGGTGGTGCTGGCCCGGGAGCTGACCAAGGTGCATGAGGAGATCGCCCACACCACGGCCGGCGAACTGGCCCGCCTGGCGGCTCAGAGCCAGGCCCGGGGCGAGATCACCCTGGTGGTGGCCGGGGGGCCGCTGCCCGGGGCCCAGGACCAGGCCGAGCACCTGGTGGACGAGATGTTGAGCCAGGGTCTGGACCAGGGCGAGGAAAGCCCCAGCGCCCTGGCCCGGCGGGTGGCCCAGGCCACCGGCCAGCCCCGGGAGGCGGTCTACCGCCGCCTGCTGGAGCTGCGCCAGGAAGAGCTGGATTTCGAGACCACAGCAAGGACCGAGGAAGTGGATTCACCAGAAGCCAGCGTCATCCAGGAAGTCATCCTGCGCCGCGACCTGATGGTCAACAACAGCCTGGGCCTGCACGCCCGGGTGGCGGCGCGCATCGCGGAGACGGTGCAGCATTTCGACTGCCAGGTGGTCCTGAGCAAGGACGGCCTGGAGGCCGACGGCGGCAGCGTGCTCTCCATTCTGGCCCTGGACGCGCCCCAGGGCAGCCAGCTGACGGCCATGGCCCGGGGCCAGCAGGCCCAGGACGCCCTGATGGCGCTGGAGAAACTCTTCGCCAGCGACTTCGGGGAGGCCTAGTGAGCGCTGGGGGCGAAAAGACCCTCAAGGGAGTCGGGGCCTCGCCGGGCATCGCCATCGGCCGGGCGCTCTTCGTGCCCCGGCACCCGGTGCAGGTCAACTATCGCCCCCTGTCCGACGCGACCGAGGCCAAGGCCGAGGTGGCCCGCCTGCGGGCCGCCCTGGAGGCCACCGGCAGGGAGCTCAACGCGGCCAAGCAGGGCCTGACCGAGGGCTTTGGCGACTACGCCTACATCATCGACGCGCACCTGCTGATCCTCAAGGACCGCCTGATCAGCCGGCGCACCGAGGACCTGATCCGGGCCAAGCTGATCAACGCCGAGTGGGCGTTGTCCGACGCGGTGGACGAGGCCAAGGCCTTTTTCAAGAAGATCAAGGACGAGTACATCCGCTCGCGCATCGCCGACGTGGAGTACGTCACCCAGCAGGTGTTGCGCCATCTCTCCGGCCAGGAGCAGTCGGCCATCGCCCAGATCCGGGAAAAGGCCATCGTGGTGGCCCACGACCTCTCCCCGGCCGACACCACCCAGATGGACCTGGACTGGGTGATGGGCTTTGTCACCGACATGGGCGGCCCCACCAGCCACACCGCGATCATGGCCCAGGCCAAGGCCATCCCGGCGGTGGTGGGCCTGGAGCGGGTCAGCGCCGAGGTGGTCAGCGGCGATTTCCTGGTGGTGGATGGCTCGGCCGGGCTGGTGATCGTCAACCCGGACGAGGAGACCCTGCACGCCTACCGCGACAAGCAGGAGGCCTACGAGCTCTACGCCCAGGAGATCCTGGCCCAGGCCCACCTGCCGGCCAGCACCTCCGACGGGGTGGCGGTGCGGGTGGAGGCCAACATCGAGCTGGCCGAGGAGGTGGGCTCGGCCCTGTCCTACGGGGCCGAGGGCATCGGCCTGTACCGCACCGAGTTCTTCTACCTGAGCCAGAAGACCCTGCCCAGCCAGGAGGAGCTGTTCGAGAACTTCCAGGCCGTGGCCATGCGCCTGGACGGCGGCCCGGTGAACATCCGCACCCTGGACATCGGCGGGGACAAGTTCGCCAGCTCGGTGAACCTGGCCTCGGAGATCAACCCGGCCCTGGGCCTGCGCGCGATCCGTTTTTGCCTCAAGGAGCAGGACCTGTTCAGGGAACAGCTCCGGGCCCTGCTGCGGGCCAGCGCCTTCGGCCGGGTGCGGGTGATCTTCCCCCTCATCTCCGGGGTGGACGAGCTGTTGCAGGCCAAGGAGATCCTGGCCCAGTGCCGGGCCGAGCTGCAGGAACAGGGCGTGGCCATGGCCAATCGCCTGCCGGTGGGCATCATGATCGAGGTGCCCTCGGCGGTGATGGTGGCCGACCTCCTGGCCCGGCACTGCGACTTCTTCTCCATCGGCACCAATGACCTGATCCAGTACTCCCTGGCCATCGACCGGGTGAACGAGCAGGTGGCCCACCTCTACCAGCCCCTGCACCCGGCGGTGCTGCGCATGGTCCACAGCGTGGTCCAGGCCGGGCACGTGGCCGGGATCCCGGTGGCCATGTGCGGGGAGATGGCCGGCGACCCCGGCGCGGTGCCGCTGCTCCTGGGCCTGGGCCTGGACCAGCTTTCCATGACCGCCCTGGCCATTCCCCGGGTCAAGCAGATCGTGCGCCAGACCGACACCCAGCTCTGGCGGCGGCTGGCGGTGGAGGCCCTGACCTATTCCACCGCGGCCGAGGTCAAGGCCTTCATGGCCCGCGAGCTGGCCCGTCACTACCCCCGCATCTTCGGGAGCCAGGCCGCGGCCTAGGCCCCTTTGGCCGAGAGAGAGCCCCCATGCCCCAGGACGGCGTCAAGCTGGTCGCCAAGAACAAGAAGGCGCGCTTCAACTACGAGCTGGGCGACCGCTTCGAGGCCGGCCTGGTGCTGACCGGCAGCGAGGTGAAATCGCTGCGCATGGGCAAGGCCAACCTGAGCGACAGCTACGCCAAGATCCGGGAGGGCGAGGGCTGGCTGATCAGTTGCCATATCAGCCAGTATCCCTTCACCCACTACGACAACCACGACCCGGAGCGGCCGCGCAAGCTGCTGCTGCACAAGCGCGAGCTGCGCAAGCTGTCCGGCAAGCTGACCGAGCAGGGCTACAGCCTGATCCCCACGGCCCTGTACTTCAAGAACGGCCGGGCCAAGGTGGAACTGGCCCTGGCCAAGGGCAAGAAGCTCTACGACAAGCGCCAGGACCTGAAAAAGCGCGACCAGCAGCGCGAGATGGAGCGCGGCTTCCGGCGCGACGACTAACGGCCTTTTAGGAAGGGGTTTGGGGAAACCCTTTTGGGCCCCCAAAAGGGTTGCCCCAGATTCTCTCCCGTCATCTTCCCCCTCCCCCGGCGAGGCGAGCCATGCGCGTGGGCATCATGTTACGGCACATCGGCGAGAAGGGCGGCATCGTCACCTACAGCCGCAATATCGTCAAAAGCTTCATCCGCCTGGCCCCGCAGCACCACTTCGCGCTGTTCTACGCCCAATCCCAGGACCTGGGCTCCTTCGCCGGCCCGGCCAACGTCAGCGAGCACCTGCTGCCCAGCGCGGGCAAGCTGGCCTGGGACCAGGTGGCCACCCCGCGCCTGGCCAGGGCCCTGGACCTGGACCTGATCTTCAACCCCAAGCTCAGCGTGCCCCTGGTGGCCCACTGCCCCCGCATCCTGGTGCTGCGGCCGGAGCAGTTCGTACACCCGGAGCTGTTCAAGCCCCTGGACCGGGCCTACTTCAAGGCCCTGATGCCGCTGTATTGCCGGGCCGCGGCCCGGGTGCTGGCCCCCACCGGGCTGGCGGCGCGGGACATCGTGCGCCACGTGGGGGCGGACCCGGCCAAGACGGTCTGGGTCCACGAGGGCTGCGGGGACCATTTCTTCGCCCCGGCCCCGCCGGCGGCGGAGCTGGAGGCGGTGCGCCAGCGCTATGGCCTGCCGGAGCGCTACGTGCTCTTCGTGGGCGGCATCACCCCGCTCAAGAACTTCGAGCGCCTGGTGCAGGCCTGGGCCCGGGTGCGGGAGAAACACCCCATCCCCCTGGTGGTGGTGGGCTTCAACCGCTGGCGCTTCGAGCAGGATGTGGCCTTTGCCCAGGGCCACCCGGCGGCCAAGGACATCGTGTTTCCCGGCTTTGTGAGCGACGAGGACATGCCCCAGGTCTACCGCCTGGCCACGGCCCTGTTTTTCCCCAGCATCTACGAGGGCTTCGGCATCCCGATCCCCGAGGCCTACGCCCCCGGCAGCCCCGCGGAACTCCCCAACCCGGAGGAGGCCCGCCGCTGGC
>CALERA010000409.1 GCA_937908275.1 uncultured Desulfarculaceae bacterium
CGCAGCGGGCCTTGGCCAGGCCCTCGCCCAAACTGGCCGCGGTGTCGCAGGTCAATTCCATGCGCACGGCCAGGCTTTCCATGGTGGCGCGGATGTCGGCGTCGTCGTCGATGACCAGGATCTTCACGGCCGTTCCTCCGGACCCTGTCCGGACAGGACCTCCCGGATGGCCCGGGTGATCTGCCCGCCGTCATAGGGCTTGAGCACGAGTTTGCTGATGTGCGCGGATTCGCCCTGGGCCTCGGCGGCCCGCTTGCGGCCCGAGACCAGGATCACCGGCAGCCCCGGGGCCAGGCGCGCGGCCTCCTCGGCCAGGCGCAGGCCGTTGATCTCGGGCATGTCGTAGTCCGTGACCAGGCAGTCGAAGCCGTCCGGCCGGGCGGCCAGGGTCTCCAGGGCCGCGGCCGCGCCGCGATGGGCCGTGACCGCGTAGCCCAGCCGGGTGAGCACCCGGGGGATGGTCTCCAGCTGGTCCTCGTCGTCCTCCACGAACAGGATGCGCTCGCCCTGGCCCGGGGCCGCGGCGCTGTCCTCGGCCGGGCGCTCCCCGGAGTCCTCGAAGCAGGGCAGGTAGATGTCGAAGGCCGTGCGCTCGAAGGGCCTGCTGCTCACCCGGATGGCGCCCTTGTGCACCTGGACGATGCCGTGGGCCACGGCCAGGCCCAGGCCCGTGCCCTCGGTCTTGTCCTTGGTGGTGAAGAAGGGATCGAAGATCTTGTCCCGGATGTCCTGGGCGATGCCCGGGCCGTTGTCCGCGATGGACAGCCGGATGTAGCGGCCGGGCTGCACGCTGAGGACCTTGGCCCGCTCCTGGTCCAGGTCCTCCTCGGTGAGCCCGATCTCGATGCGGCCGCCGATCTCGCGCAGGGCCTGGAAGGCGTTGGTCACGCAGTTGAGCACGATCTGCTGGATCTGGACCGGGTCGGCGTAGCTGTAAGGATTCTTGGCCTCGAGCTGCTCCACCACCACGATGTTCCGGGGCATGGAGGCGCGCACCAGGCCCACGGCCTCGCGGATGACCGCGGCCAGGTCCGTGGCCCGGAAGCCCTCCTGGGAGGGCCGCGAAAAGGTCAGGATCTGCTTCACCAGGGAGCTGCCCCGGTGGGCCGCGCGGACCACCCGCTCCAGGTCCACCCGGGCCGGGACCTTCTCGGGCAGGTCCAGGAGGGCCAGCTCCGTGGAGTTGAGGATGGAGGTCAGGATGTTGTTGAAGTCGTGGGCGATGCCCCCGGCCAGGGTGCCGATGGCCTCCATCTTCTGGGACTGGCGCAGTTGGGCCTCCAGCCGCCGGGTCAGGCTGACGTCGCTGAAGTTGACCACCAGGCCCTCGCTGTCGCCGTCCGGGCCGGGGATGCCCGCCGCGCTGATCATCACGTTGCGGACCTCGCCATTCTTGGCCACGAGCTTGGCCTCCTGCCCCCGGATCCCGCCCTGGGCCAGCAGGCCGCTGAACAGCAAATCGGCCTGCTCCTGCTGCTCCGGCGGGACCAGGGGCGCCCGGCGGCCCAGGACCTCTTCCGGCCGCCAGCCGAAGACCCGGCTGAAGGCCGGATTGACGAAGCTGATCTGGTCCAGAGCGTTGTAGACCACCACCGGATCGGCGATGGCCTCCAGGATGGTGTGCAGACGCTTCTCGCTGGCCTCCAGGGTGTCGCGCGCCCGCTTGCGCTCGGAAACGTCGCGCAGGAAGACCAGGGCCCCCTCCCGCCCCTGGTATTGGAACGGCACCGCCGAGACCTCCACGTCCACGCTGGAGCCGTCCAGACGCAGGCAGCGCTCCTCCACCATGGGCCCCGCCTGACGATCCTGGTTCAGCCGGCGGATGCGCTCGCGGATATGGGAGCGGTCGGAGGGGTGGAAGCGGTCCAGCACCGGCTGGTCCAGCAACTGGTCGTCGGATTTCACCCCAAAAAGGCGCAACGCGGCCTGGTTGGCATAGGCGAAGCGCTGGTCGGTCTGGATGAAGATGGCGTCCGGCGCGTTCTCCACCAGGGCCTGGAAGCGGGCCTCGCTCTCCTTCAACCCTTGCAGGGCCCGCAGGCGGTCCAGGAACTTCCACACCGCGTCCATCAGCAGGGTCAGTTGGCGCAGGTCGGCGGCGGTGTAGTCCACCGGCTTGTTGGCCACCGCGGCCACGGCGATCAGCTCCTCGTCCAGAAAGACCGGAATGGTGCAGAGGCGCTCCAGGCGCACATGCCCGGCCGGGCGCTCCCTGCGCAGGGAGTGGGGGTTTTGGAGATCGTTGAGCACCAGGGGGGCGCGCTGCTGGAGCATCTCCGCCCAGATGCCGGTGTGGGCCAGTTGGCTCACCTCCTGGGGTTCGTTCACCTGGCACTGCTCCACGACCCGCGCGGACCAGGTGTTGAGCTGGAACTCCTCCTCGTCCTCCCGGTAATGGAAGATATAGCCCAGGCTGCTGTTGGTGAGGGCCAGGGCCTCGGTCAGGGCGCAGTCCAGGAGCTCCTGCTCGGAATCCGCCCGCAGTTGGGAGATGCGCAGCAGGCTCTCCAGCCGGGCATCCTCCTGCCGCCGCAGGGTGATGTCCTGGGCCGAGGAGACCCGGTAGCGCAAGCCTCCCTGGCCGTCGCGCACGCTGACCAGGTCGATCTGCACCGGGAAACTGGTCCCGTCCGCGCGCAGCATGGACGCCTCGTAGCGGACCTGGCCGCTGGCGTCGCATTCGGCGAAGCACTGGGCCACCCGCTCCCGGTCCGCCGGATCATAGATGGTCAGGATCGGCAGCCCGGCCATCTCCCCCACCTTCCGCCCCAGCATCCGGGCGAAGGCCGCGTTGCAGGCCAGGAAGGTGTTGCTCCCGGGCAGGCCGATGGCCATGCCATGGGCGCTGAAACGGAAGGCGTCGGCCCACAGGCGCAGCTCCCGCTGGGCCTCGCGCTCGGCGCTGCGGTCGCGGAAGGTCAGCACCAGGCCGGTGACCAGGCCGGCCTCGTCCCGGATCGGGGCGCTGCTCAGGGAGATGGGGGTCAGGCTCCCGTCCCAGGCCTTGAGCAGCACCATCCCGCCGGGAAGGACCTCGTTCCCGCCCCGCAGCAGGGCCGGGATCAGCTCCTCCAGGGGGCGTTGCTCCTCGTCATCCAAAACCTGCAAGACCTCGGACAACGGCTGGCCCTGGGCCTCGGCCTGGCTCCAACCGGTGAGGCGCTGGGCCTCGGGGTTGAGCAACTCCACCCGGCCGCTGGCGTCGCTGGTGATCAGGGCGTCGGCCATGCCCACCAGGGCGGCGGCCAGGGTCTGCCGGCCGGCGGTCACCCGCTTCCGGGAGCGGCGCAAGGCCTCGTTGAGCGCGCTGACCAGGACCCCGCTGACCACCAGCATCAGCCATTGCGCCAGATCGTGCGCCCGGGCGATGTAGAAGGAATAGGTGGGGGGCACCAGGAAATAGGCCACGCTGGCCGCGGCCAGGAAGGTGGCGGCCAGGCCCGGCCCCAGTCCGCCCACGTGGGCGCTGACGATGATGGGGAAGACGAAGAGGATCAGCAGGGGGCGCTCGCCAAAGGCCACCCCCAGGCCGAAACGGGCCAGCAGGGTGAGCAGGACCAGCGCGAGGGACAGCAGATAGGGAGCCGCCTCCCGCCAGAGCGTCGCTCCTGGCCGGTGGTCCGAGGGGTTCCAGGCCGAATCCGCTTTCATCGCGTTTCCCGCCACACCCGGTCGCGCCAGGGGGAACGCCGACTCGCGTGGAGTTAGTCAGACAAATTACCTGATCATCACATGAAATTGTAGCGCAACCTCGCCGAGCCCCGGCACCTATTTTTATTTGACGCGGCCTCCCCGCTGGGCCTCCCGTACCGGCAGCCGGAAATTGCTTGCCAGCCCCATGCCGTGATACGATTGAGCTACGGGTGTAATGAACGTTTGTCTGGGCAAACTCCAGGGTTCCATCCCCGGCGGTGGCCCGGTGGTTCAACATCGGGAGCTGGCTTGCCCCGGCCGGCGGCCCACGGCAGCGGAATCCACAGCCAGGCAACTAACCCAAAGTCGCACCCCGGGGCCCTCACTCCCGCCGCAAGCCAACGGCCGGATGTCGACCACGCCCCCTTTTCCCGGCGGGCCGAGGCAAGCATGGCGCTGGCGATCATCCACGAATTGGCGAGCAACGCCGCCATCTTGCTCGTCCTGAGCTTCCTGTACATCCAGATCCTCCGCCGTTGGGAGGGGCACAGCCTGCGGGTGCAAGTGCTCAGCGGCGTACTTTTCGGCGGGGTGGCGGTGGGGGTGATGCTCAGCCCGCTGCACCTGCTGCCGGGGGTGGTCTTCGACACCCGCTCGGTGGTGATCAGTGTCGGCGGCCTGTTCGGCGGTCCCCTGGTGGCGGCCATAACCTTCGTCATGGCCAGCGCCTACCGGGTCTGGCTGGGCGGGGTCGGCGCCCTGATGGGCGTCCTGGTCAGCTTCTGCTCGGCCGGCCTGGGCGTGGCCTACTATTTCTGGAAGCGCCGCGAACCCCGGGCCATGACCGCCTCGCGCCTCTATGGCTTCGGCCTGCTGGTCCACCTGGTGATGCTGGCCTGCACCCTGGCCCTGCCCGGCGACATGACCTGGCGGGTCCTCGAGAACATCGCCCTGCCGGTGATCATCATCTATCCCCTGGCCACCCTGCTCATCGCCTTGCTGATGCGGGACATGGAGGCCCAGACCGAGGCCGGCCGCCGCCTGCGACTCAGCGAGGAGCGCTATCGCCGCATCGTGGACACCGCCAACGAGGGCATCTGGGTCATCGACCCCAGCCAGGCGACCCTGTTCGTGAACCAGGAGATGGCCGGGATGCTGGGCTGCCGGCCAGAGCAGGTGGTGGGCCACAGCCTGCGGGAGTTCATCCCCCCCGAGGACCTGGCCCTGCACGAGCAGCAGATGGAATTGCGCCGCCAGGGCGTCTCCGATCGCTATGAACGCCGTTTCCTGCGTCGGGACGGCAGCCTGGGCTGGGCCACCATCTCGGCCGCGCCGCTGTTGGAGGACGGGGTGTTCGCCGGCTCCCTGGCCATGTACAGCGACATCAGCGCCCGCAAGCAGGCCGAGGAGGACCTGCGCGCCAACCAGACCCGCCTCCAGGCCATCCTGGAGGCCAACGCCGACCCGATGCTGGTCTATGACCAGGACGGCAACGTCACCTTCGTCAACCCCGCCTTCACCCGGGTCTTCGGCTGGGAGGCGGGGGAAATCCTGGGGCGGCAGATCCCCTTCGTGCCCGAGGACCAGCGCCAGCTGACCGAGGACTACATCCGCAAGCTTTACCAGCACGGCGGCACGGTGACCGTGCAGACCAAGCGGCTGACCAAGCCGGGGGAGCTGCGCGATATCGTCATCAGCGCCGCCGGCATCCCCGACCCCAGCGGCCGGATCAGCGGCATGGTGGTCAACCTCACCGACATCACCCACACCAATCGCCTGGAAGCCCAGCTGCGCCAGTCCCAGAAAATGGAAGCCATCGGCACCCTGGCCGGAGGCATCGCCCACGATTTCAACAACATCCTGGCCGCCATCCTGGGCTTTGCCGAGATCGCCCAGCAGCGCTCCCTGGACGGGCTGCCCAACCGCCAGGAATTGGCTCAGGTGATCCAGGCCACCGAGCGGGCGCGCAACCTGGTCAAGCAGATCCTGACCTTCAGCCGCAAGGCCGAGGCCGACCTGCGGCCTTTGAATCTCAACAAGTCGGTCCGCCAGGTGTTGAACCTGCTGGAGCCCACCCTGCCCAAGATGGTTGGCATCGAGGCCCAATTGGAACCGGCCCTGGAGCTGGTGCGGGCCGACGCCACCCAGATGGAGCAGGTGATACTGAACCTGGCCAGCAACGCGGCCGACGCCATGCCCGAGGGTGGGCGCCTGCTGATCGAGACCCAGAACATCTTCCTTTGCGAGGACTATTGCGACCAGCACCTGGAGTTGAATCCGGGCCGCTATGTGATGCTGATAGTCTCCGACACCGGGGTGGGCATGAGCCACCAGGTGATGGAGCACATCTTCGACCCCTTCTTCACCACCAAGGGCGTGGGCCAGGGCACCGGCCTGGGATTGTCCACGGTTTTCGGCATCATCAAGAGTCATGGCGGCGAGGTGGTCTGCTACAGCGAACCCAGCCTGGGCACCACCTTCAAAGTCTATTTGCCGGTTTTTTCCAGTGACGCCCCCCATGCGCCCCCTGCCGAACCCACCACGGGGCGGCTGCCGGGCGGCAGCGAGACCATCCTTTTGGTGGATGACGAGGCCGCCCTGCGCGACCTGGGGCGGCAATGCCTGGAGGGCGCGGGCTATCGGGTGCTGATCGCCGCCAACGGCGAGGAGGCCCTGGGAATCTATCGGAACCAGGGCTGGGAGATCGACTTGCTGGTGATGGACCTGGGCATGCCGGGCATGGGCGGCCACAAGTGCCTGAAGGAGATCCTGGCCCTGAATCCCGCGGCCAAGGTGGTCATCGCCAGCGGCTACTCGGCCAACGGCCAAGTTAAGTCCGCCCTGGAGTCCGGTGGGGCCGGGTATGTGGCCAAGCCCTACCGCCGGGCCGACCTCCTGACCACCATCCGCGACACCCTGGACCGGGGCTAGGCCCAGTCCCCCGGCCGCCGGCCTTCCCCGCCCCCTGATCCGCCGCCCAATCCCCAGTCCAAACCAAAGCGCGCCGCCGGAAACTCCGGCGGCGCGCAAAAAGTGGCGGAGAGGGTGGGATTCGAACCCACGTAGCGGGGATTAGCCGCTAACCCGATTTCGAGTCGGGCCCGTTACGACCGGACTTCGGTACCTCTCCAAATGCTATGTCACAAGGCTCGTCGAGCGCCTCGACTCCCAGTCGAGTGCCTCGACTCCCAAGTACGGGTCGGGTGACCACCAGCCAGGCACGAGCCGG
>CALERA010000410.1 GCA_937908275.1 uncultured Desulfarculaceae bacterium
GATACGCCGCCCACCGAGATCTACACTCTTTCCCTACACGACGCTCTTCCGATCTTATCGCCGCTCGTCTTGGCCTCCCCCGGCGCGAGGCCCCTACGGGAGCGGGCAAGACCTGTTCATGGCCCAACGCGACCCGACCCGTATACGCCCAGCCGGGGGCACCCGGCGGCTAGGGGAGGGGGAGGACGTAGGCGAGCATCATCCAGAAGTGGCAGAAGCTGCCGCCCAGGACGAAGAGGTGCCAGATCTCGTGGAAACCGAAGCGGCCGGGCCAGGGGTCGGGGCGCTTGAGGGCGTAGATCACCGCGCCGCTGCTGTAGCATAGCCCGCCCAGGCCCAGCCAGATCAGGCCGCCCAGGGGCAGGCTGTGCCAGAGGGGGGAGATGGCGGTGAGGGCGGCCCAGCCCAGGAGCAGGTAGACGGCGGTGGAGAGCCAGCGCGGGGCCTCCAGCCAGAAGAGCTTCATCAGGATGCCCAAGAGGGCCACCCCCCAGACCGCGCCAAAGAGCGACCAGCCCCAGGCCCCGCGCAGGGGCACCAGGCACAGGGGGGTGTAGGTGCCGGCGATGAGCAGGAAGATCATCACGTGGTCCAGGCGGCGCATGACCCGGGTGCCGCGCTCGCCGAGGCGCAGGCTGTGGTAGAGGCCGCTGGAGGTGTAGAGCAGGACCATGGCCGCGCCATAGACCGAGAAGGAGACCACGTGCCAGGCGCTGGCATAGAGCGCGGCCAGGGTGACCAAGAGGGCCAGGCCCAGGGCCGAGGCCAGGGCCCCGGCCAGGTGGGAGACGGCGCTGAAGGGATCTTTCATGCAGGCGAACATGTGGCACCAACCCGGGCAAGAGGGTTGATTCGACTATACCCCGGCCGGCCGGGCGAGGCCAGCGGCGCAAGGGAACAGGCGGCGCGGGGCGAAAAACCGCCCGGGGGCTGGGCAAAAACCGGACCTGGCCCATAATTGGGGCATGTCCGACCGCGCCCAAGCCGCAATTTTGTTGATCCTGGCCGCCGTGCTCTGGAGTTCGGGCGGCCTGCTGATCAAGTTGGTGGACTGGACGCCCCTGGCCATCGCCGGGGCGCGCAGCGCCGTGGCCGGGCTGTTCGTGGCCCTTTTGCTGCGCGGGCGGCTGGGGGTGGACTTCAGCCGGACCCAACTGGTGGCCTGCCTGGCCTACGCCGGGGCGGTGATCTGCTTTGTGACCTCCACCAAGCTGACCACCGCGGCCAACGCCATTCTGCTGCAATACACCAGCCCGCTCTACGCCGCGCTGCTGGCCCCGCGGCTCTTGGGCGAGCCCACCCGGCGCAGCGATTGGTTCTTCATCGCCCTGGCCCTGGTGGGCATGGGCCTGTTCTTCGGCGACCAGCTCAGCCCCCAGGGCCTGGGGGGCAACCTGCTGGCGCTCTTATCCGGCCTGTGCGTGGCGGTGCTGGCCCTGGCCCTGCGCCGGGCCGGCCAGGCCTCGTCGAGCCCCATCGCCCTGGGCAACTTCCTGGCCGCCCTGGTCTGCCTGCCCTTCATCCTGTCCGCGCCCTGGCCGGGCTGGCAAAACCTGGGCATCATCGTTGTCCTGGGGGTGGTGCAGTTGGGCCTGCCCTACTACCTCTACTCCCTGGCCGTGCGCCGGGTCTCGGCCCTGGAGGTGACCCTGATCCCGGTGCTGGAGCCGATCCTCAACCCCATCTGGGTAGCCCTGTTCCTGGGCGAGGCCCCGGGCTGGTGGTCCCTGGTGGGCGGGGTGGTGGTGCTGGGGGCGGTGACGGCCTGGGGCCTGCTGCGGGCCCGGGCCCGGGTGCTGGTGGCCTAACGGGGGACCGGCTTTACTACGCCGAGCCGATCGATTAGACTTCAGGGATACGGCTGTTGGCAAAGGAGGCCGCCATGCCCGCCGTGACCCTGTCCGCCAAGTATCAGTTGGTGATCCCCAAGGAAATCCGCGAGGCCCTGGACCTGCGTCCAGGCCAGAAAATTCAGGTGTTCCGCGAGGGCAACCTGGTGACCCTGGTGCCGGTGCCCTCCATCCAGTCCCTGCGCGGCATGGCCCGGGGTATGGACACCACCGTCGAACGCGAAGAGGACCGGGTGTGAACCTGGTCGATTCCTGCGGTTGGCTGGAGTATCTGGCTGACGGCCCCAATGCCGCCTTTTTCGAAGCGGCCCTCCTGGACACCGCCACGTTGTTGGTCCCCTCCATCTGCATCGTCGAAGTGAGCAAACGGATGTGGACCTGGCTGGGCAAACAGGCCGCCTTGGCGGCCGCGGCGGCCATGCGCGAAGGTCTGGTCGTGGAGTTGGACGCGCATCTGGCCTGGAACGCCGCCAGCCTGGGCCTGGAGTTGCGCCTGCCCCTGGCCGACAGCGTGATCCTGGCCACCGCTCGGCAACACCAGGCCACGATCTGGACCCAGGACGCCCATTTTCAGGGCCTGCCCGGGGTGCGTTACCAGGCCCGTCCTTGACACCGCCAGACCCAACGTATAGCCTAGGGCCAGCCTGTAAGCACTATCCCTTAGGAGAGGGGGATTCGTAATGATTTCCATAGAACAGATCGTGGCCAGGGAGATTATCGATTCGCGCGGCAACCCCACGGTGGAGTGCGACGTCCTGTTGGAGGACGGCAGCCTGGGCACCGCCGCCGTGCCCAGCGGGGCCAGCACCGGCGAGCACGAGGCCCTGGAGCTGCGCGACGGCGACAAGAGCCGCTACCTGGGCAAGGGCGTGCGCAAGGCGGTGCTCAACATCGAAGAGGTCATCGCCCCGGAGCTGACCGGCCTGGACGGCCTGGACCAGGTGCTGATCGACCAGACCATGATCGACCTGGACGGCACGGCCAACAAATCCAAGCTGGGGGCCAACGCCATCCTGGGGGTGTCCATGGCCGTGGCCCGGGCGGCGGCCAACGCCCTGTTGATCCCGCTGTTCCGCTACCTGGGCGGGGCCTATGCCCGGGTGCTGCCCATGCCGATGATGAACATCCTCAACGGCGGGGCCCACGCGCCCAACAACGTGGACCTGCAGGAGTTCATGATCGTGCCGGTGGGGGCCGAGAACTTCGGCGAGGCCCTGCGCATGGGCGCGGAGGTCTTCCACACCCTGAAGAAGGTCCTGAGCGACCGGGGCCTGGTCACCAGCGTGGGCGACGAGGGCGGCTTCGCCCCCAACCTGGCCGACAACGACGAGGCCATCCAGGTGATCCTGACCGCCATCGAGAAGGCGGGCTACGTCCCGGGCGAGCACGTCTCCCTGGCCCTGGACTGCGCCGCCAGCGAGTTCTACAAGGACGGGCAGTACGTCTTCCACAAGAGCGACGGCAGCCGCCGCAGCGCCGGCGAGCTGGTGGAGTTCTACGCCAACTGGGTGGACAAGTACCCCATCGTCAGCATCGAGGACGGCCTGGCCGAGGACGACTGGGAGGGCTGGAAGCTGATCACCGACCGCATCGGCGACCGGGTGCAGCTGGTGGGCGACGACCTGTTCGTGACCAACACCGAGCGCCTGGCCCAGGGCATCGAGCAGGGGGCGGGCAACGCCATCCTGATCAAGCTTAACCAGATCGGCAGCGTCACCGAGACCTTGGCCTGCATCGACCTGGCCCGGCGCAACGCCTACAACCAGATCGTCAGCCATCGCTCCGGCGAAACCGAGGACACCTTCATCGCCGACCTGGCGGTGGCGGTGGGCAGCGGCCAGATCAAGACCGGCAGCCTCTGCCGCTCCGAGCGCATCTGCAAGTACAACCGCCTGCTGCGCATCGAGGAGGAGCTGGGCGACACCGCCCTGCTGGCCAAGCCCTTCTAACGACCGCTCCCGCGCGACCATCGGCCCCGCCGCGCCCGGCGGGGCCGGTTTTTTTCGGGGATCGCTCCGGGGCGCCGACCGGCGGCAACCTGGAAAAGCTTGACAGATTGGCCCCATACAGGATAGCCTCGGGCAGACTCCAACCCTGGTCCGGGAGGATGAGGTGAAGGCTCTGGGCATGAGAATCGCTGTCGGCTGTCTGCTGGCCCTGTCGCTCCTGGCCGGCGGCTGCGCCTACACCACGGTTACGGCCAAGGAGCGGATTCCCAAGCCCGGCCCGCCCCAGCAGGTGGGTCTCAAGGCGATCATGCCCCCGGTGGTGGACCAGCGCGAATGGCCGACCGTGGCCAGCGAGCAGCCCATCCCCAATATCCGCGTCTTCGCCCCGGAGATGACCCAGCAGTTGCGCCAGGACCTGCTGGCCAACGGCCTGTTCGCCGCCCTGCCCGCCCCCGGGGCCCCGGAGGCCAAGGACCTGAGCGCCGAGATGCGGCTCAAGGTCAGCAACTTCGCCGTCGCCACCCTGGGCACCAACGCCTGGGTGATCCCCCATCTGCTCATCGACGGCGTGGCCCTGCCGGTCTTCACCGTCACCAACCTCTACAGCAAGGGCATGGTGGACCTGGGCGGCTACCTGACCCCCAGCTCCCGCATCGGCGTCACCCTGAACGCCGACCTGGAATACAACGAGGGCTCCCCCCCGCCGCTGCTCAAGCGCTCCTACGTGATCAAGGTGGAGATGGAGCAGGTCAGCGAGCGCGAGATGCTGAAGAAGTTGAGCGACTATTCCACCTGGGGAGCCAAGGCCGGGCAGGAATACGGCCGCAAGGCCCTGAAGGAGCTGGCCCGCAACATCGCCGCCGATCCCAACTGGAAGCACCTGGCCACCCTGCGGCGGCTGGTGGCCGCCGAGCAGGCGGTCAAGTCCGGCCAGCCCCTGGCCCAGCAGGTGGCGGCGGCGGAAGAGGCCCTGAAGCTGGTCTCCGCCCCCCTGACCATGACCGAGGAAGAGGTCAAGATCCTGCGCGACGGCTACCTGGAGGCCAAGGCCCGGGCCACCATCGTCAACGACCTGCGCGCCACCTGGCTGGGCCTGTCCGGCCCCAAGGACCTCTCGTCCGAGCAGGCGGTCAGCCCCGAGGAGGCCGAGGCCTTTTTCGACGATCCCAAGCTGCCGCTCTACCAGATGCAGTCCAACTATGCCCAGCGGGCCATCGCCCTGGCGGTGCGGGTGCTGACCCCGGTGGAGGCCACGCCCAAGGAGCCCGGCGGCCAGGTGGCCGAGGTGGTCAGCCTGCCCCCCGGACCCCGGCCCCCGGCCGCGGCGGTGGCCACCGGATCGCCCGGCGGCGGCAGCCCGGACCCGACCCCGGCCGGCGCGCCCAACCTCTCCACCGCCGCCGCTCCCCCGGTCCTGAGCCCGGTCCAAGCCCAGGCCCTGCGCCAGCGGCTCCAGACCGCCTTGGCCACGTTCCTGGCCTCCGACCTGCGCAAGCAGGTGCTGGCCACCGGCCAGGCCGACAACGCCGTGGGCGCGGGCTGGAAGCCCATGGCCGAACTGCTGGGCCAGGTGAACACGCCCTACGTCCAGCGTTACCTCAAGCAAAGGGCCGGTTAGGACCGGCGGCCGCCGCCAGGCCCCCGGCACGGGCGAGACAAGTGCGGGTCATCCCCCCCAGCCATCAGGTGCTCTTCCTGCCCCAGGGACCGGAGGTGCTGGCCAACCTGGAGTTGGCCGGCCGCACCTGCTACAAGTCCGAGCACCGCATCACCCCCGACTCGTCCACCAGCTTCGTGCGGGCCATCATCAAGAGCGGCCACCACAGCGTCATCGAGCACGCCGCCATCACGGTGCGCTTCGTCTGCGACCGGGGGGTGAGCCACGAGCTGGTGCGCCACCGCCTGGCCGCCTACAGCCAGGAGTCCACCCGCTACGCCAACTATGGCCAGGAGCGCTTCGGCCGGGAGATCACCGTGATCCGCCCCCTGTTCTGGCCCCGGGCCAGCGCGGCCTACGCCCGCTGGGAACAGGCCATGCAGGCGACGGAGACCGCCTACCTGGAGCTGCTGGACCAGGGGGCCAAGCCCCAGGAGGCGCGGTCGGTGCTGCCCAACAGCCTCAAGACCGAGATCGTCATGACCGCCAACCTGCGCGAATGGCGCCACGTCTTTAACCTGCGCTGCGCGGCGGCGGCCCATCCCCAGATCCGCGAGATCATGTTGCCGCTGCTGGCCGAACTGAACCAGGGTCTGCCGGTGGTCTTCGAGGACCTGGCCCAGCGCTTCACCCCGGATATCCAGCGCATGGCGGCCCTGCGCCGGGAGCTGGATCAGCCCCCGGCCTGAGTTCGCGCTTCCCTGGTCGCTCGGCTAGCTAATAGCGGGACTGGCCGCCGACCGGCGGCAGCAGGATCTGGCCGTCGGGGTCCCGGGGGGGATTGTCCGAGGGCGGGGGCAGCTTCTCCGGCGGCACGATGGGCTCCAGGGGCAGGGCGGGGATGATCGGCGGGCCGGTCAGCACCACCGGCGGCGGGGGCGGGGTGGCGCCCTCCTCGTAGGCCTTGACCACCTCCTGCAACCACATCCGCCGCACCCGGGCCGCCTTGCGCAGGTCCTGGGTGTAGGCCTTCTTCTCCGCCATGTGGAAGGCGTAATAGGCCTCGCGGTAACGCCCGTCGTCCAGCAGGTCCTGGGCGTAGCGGAAAAGTTGCTGCGACTCGCCCATGCCCAGGTAGCGCTCCTCGATGGCGCGGGTGGAGGCCGGCTCGGTGCCGCTGGAGCAGCCGCCCAGCAGCAGGAGGATGGCCAACAAACCCAGGATGTGATGGCGCATAGGCTTCATGTTCCACTCATCGGCAGCCAGGGGGCGGGACTTTAGGGACCGGTTCAACGCCGGATGCTGACCGCGGCGGCGGGGTCGCGCAGGGGCGAACGCCCGCCATCGGACACCGAGGCCACCGACCACAGCCAGGCGAAAAGGGCCAACGCCACCACACCCAGGCCCAGCCAGACCACCGCCGCGCGCGGCACCCGACCAAACAGCACCGCCCGGGCCAGGCGGCGGCACTTCTCGGCCGAGCCCGCCTCCGCCAACTCGGGCAGTTGGCACTGGGCTCCGTCCTTGCCGAAGTATCGCATGGTTAATCCCTGTGGGGCGCCAGGGGCGGAAAGAGTTGAGTCCTCTGAGCGCCACTATATGGCAGCCCAACTCCATCCGCAAGCAAAACCGGAGTTTTTCCAGCCAGTTTATCGCTTTGTCACCTGCGCCACAGGCTGCACAGGGTCCGTCCGGCGTAGAGGGTCTTTTCGTGGGTCATACCCTCGGGCTTAAAGTGAGGACCATAGACCAGCAGCCGCCCCCGCCATTGCTCCGGCAGCAGTTTCTCCAACCAGCCCAACGGCTTGTCCGGATAGATGAACAGCAGGTCGTAGGGGCTGAGGTCCTCCTGGCGCAGGTCGCCCAGGATGAAGCTGGCCCGGCTCAGGCCCAGTTCGGCGGCCATACCCCGTGCCGTGGCCACCAGCTCGGGATCGGCTTCGATTCCGGTGGCTTGGGTGTAAAGCGCCGCCAAGAGCACCGCCCGGCCGTCGCCGCTGCCCAGGTCCGCGAAGTGGGCGAAGCGCCCCAGCCCCAGGGCCGCGAACAGCTCGGCCAGCTCCCCGGCCTCCGAACAGGCCCACATCCCGGCCGGGGTCATTTTATAGGGCTCCTCCAGGGAGTCCTGGTATCGCCCCACCGCCCCCAGCACCGCCGCCACGTCAGCGGGGGAAGGGATCATTGTGGGGGGACCCTTTTGGGGGCCCAAAAGGGTCCCCCCACACCCCCCCCTAAAAGGCCGGGGGTGTGGTCGGTCCTATTCGGGCCTTGGTTTGGCTCAGCAAAAAGGTGCTTGGTCAAACCTGGTAGCCCATGAGCATCTGGTGGTCCACCTTCAGGCAGCGGTCCTGCACCACCAACACCCCGCAGACCCGGGCATAGGCCGCGGCCTCCTCGTTGCGCACCCCTTGCTGGAGCCAGAGGCACTTGGCCCGGGCCGCCACCGCCTGGCGGGCGATCTCCGGCACGTGCTCGCTGGAGCGGAAGACATCCACGATGTCCACCGGCTCGGGGATGGAGGGCAGGTCGGGGTAGCACTTCTGGCCCAGGATGGTCTCGGCCTTGGGGTTGACCGGGATGACGCGGAAGCCGCGCTCCTTGAGGTAGGCGGCCACCCGGTGGCTGTCGCGGGCGGGATCAGGGGAGAGCCCCACCACGGCCACCACCCGGCACTGGCCCAGAAGGTCCTTGATGTGTTCGGGCTTGGGGTTGGGGCTGGGCGCGGGATTGGCTTCCATGTCGGCCTCCGGCGTGGGTGTGCCCTGATGTTACCATCGCCCGGCCGGGGCCGGCAAATCCGGGGGCGCGGGGCGGGGCTCCAGCACCCGCTGGATCAGCGACAAACGCAGGCCCAGGCGGCGCAGCTCCTCCGGGTCCAGGCCGGCGGTCAGGGCCGGCAGCCAAGCCGCGCCGCCCCCGGGCAGGTGGCGCAGCAGGGCGTGCAGGGCCAGGGCCGGCTCCGCCCCCCTGGGCAGGGGCGGCAGGGGGCAGGCCGCGCAGTCCGGGAGGCCCTCCCCGCGCGCCGCCTGCTCCTGGCAGTGGGCGCAATCCAGGGCGGGGTAATCCACCCGGGCGCGCAGGCAGGCCTCCAGGGCGTTCAGCTCGGCGGCCAGGCCCTCCTCCAGCCAGGGCGGGCAGAGGCCGGCCAGGAGGCGGTCCAGGAGGGCGGCCGGCAACCGGGACAAGCGGACGGGATCAAAAGCCAAAGCCGCGCCGTCCGGGCCGCCCAGGCCCTCCCAGGCCACGGCCCGGCGCTCCAGCAGGCACAGGACCAGGCTGGCCGGCCCCGGGACCTGGCGGGTCAGGGGCTCCCAGGCCAGGGGCGAGGCCGGGCGCAGGTGCAGGCGGGCCGGGCCGAGGTCGAGGATTTGGGCGGGCGGGGTGTCCATGGGGCCATGATGGGGCGCGGGACGGCGGCCGGCCCGGGAGGTGGTTCACGGATTGAGGGGGAGGGGAGGGGAGATTGCTTGGCTACGCTCGCAATGACAACCAAAACCTATCAAATCAAATGAATTACCCCATGAACGCCGCACAGCAAAAATGGCCAAGTCCTTGGCTATTCACCACCCTTCGCTTTTTTGGAGGGGGGTCCGGGGGGAAACTTTTTGGGCACCAAAAAGGTTCCCCCCGCACTCTCTTCTCTTCCCTCTCTCCCCTCCCCTACCCCTCGGCGGGGCGGAGGTCGCTGAGGGCGAGTTCGAGGTGGCGGCCGCCGAAGTTGTTGGGCCGGGGGGTGGCGACGACGTCCAGGCGTTGGCCGGGGCTGGGGTCGTGGTGGGCCATGCCGAAGCCGATGGCGGCCAGGCGGCGGTGGCCTTGGCTGAGCTGGAGTTTGAGGTGACCCTGGCCGACCTCGCGGCTATCGGCCACCTCCAGGCCGCGCAGGAGCAGGCTGGGCTCGGGGTTGTGGGCGCCGAAGGGACCCAGGCGCTCCAGCCAGGTCATGGTGTCGGGGCCGAGGTCGGTGAGGGAGGCCTGGGCCTCGATGATCAGCGGCGGCCCGGCCGCGCCGGGGGGCAGGGACGCGGCGGCGGCGCGGGCCAGGCCCTCGGCCAGGCGGGGCAGCAGGGGGGTGGCCAGGGTGGCCCCGGCGGCCAGGGCGTGGCCGCCGAAGTGCTCCAAAAGGTGCTCCAGGCCGCAGAGGGCCTGTTGCAGATGGAAGCCGGGCAGGCTGCGGCCGGAACCCACGGCGTGGCCGTTCTCCACCGCGAAGAGCATGGCCGGCCGGCCCAGGCGCTCCACCAGGCGGCTGGCCACGATGCCCAACACCCCCCGGTGCCATTCGGGGTGGGCCAGGACCAGACAGCGGGCGGCCTGCTGGGCCGGGTCGCCGGACAGCATCTCCAGGGCCTGCTGGAAGATGTCCTGCTCCAGGCCGCGCCGGGCCTGGTTGAGGCGGTCCAGCTCGGAGGCCAGCTCCAGGGCGCGGGCGTGGTCCGGGCAGAGCAGGAGCTCCAGGGCCAGGTCCGGGGAGTCCAGGCGGCCGGCGGCGTTGAGGCGCGGGGCCAGGGAAAAGCCCAGGTCGCGCTCGTCCATCACCCCGCGCAGGCCGGCCACCTGGGCCAGGGCGGCCAGACCCACCCGGCGGCCCTGGTTGATGACCTTGAGGCCCTCGGAGACCAGGATGCGGTTGTGGTCAAGCAGCGGCACCACGTCGGCGCAGGTGCCCAGGGCCACCAGGTCCAGGGAGAGGCGCAGGTTGGGCTCCGGGCGGTCGGGGGTGAAGTGCCCGGCCGCGCGCAGGCCGGCGCGCAGGCCGGCGGCCAGGTAGAAGGCCACCCCCACTCCGGCCAGGTGGGGGCCGAAGCCGCAGCAGGTCTGCTGGGGGTTGATCACCGCCTCGGCCGGCACCAGGGGTCCCTCGGGCACCTGGTGGTGGTCGCTGACCACCACCGGCAGGCCCAGGGCGTGGGCCGCCTCCACCCCGGCCAGGTCGCTGATGCCGCAGTCCACGGTGACGATGATTTTCGCGCCCTGGCCGTGCAGACGTTGGGCGGCCTTGGGCGAGAAGCCATAGCCATCGTGCAGGCGGTGGGGCAGGTCCCAGACCACCGGCGCGCCGCACTGGCTCAAAAAGTCCACCATCAGGGCGGTGGAGGTGACCCCGTCGGCGTCATAGTCGCCGGCCACGCCGATGGTGCGCCCCTCGCGGATGGCCGGCACCAGCAGGGCCAGGGCGGCCTCCAGGCCGGCCAGGTCGCGGGGCGGGGGCAACTGGTCCAGGCCGGGGGCCAGGAAGACCCGGGCCGCCTCGGGCTCGGCCTGGCCGCGATGGACCAGGACCTGGGCCAACCACGGCGGCAGGCCCAGCTCGCGGGCCAGGCGCTGGGCCCGGCGGGGAGTGGGCGGGGTGAGTTGCCAGGGGCGTTGGATGGGTGGCGGAACCATGCCCACCACTATAGACGGTGGTCGATTGAGGGTCAAGCACCGGATATAGGGTGTGGATTGGTGGGAGAAACACCCATTCGCGCCCTGAAACGGGCGACCCTGGCCAGATACTTGGGGATTTTGTCATTGCCAGGAACTGCCTGGCGACGCGGCAATCTCTTGGAAAACCGAGAGATTGCTTCGCTGCGCTCGCAATGACAAAGAAAGCGGACGAGTCAGCGTAACGATTGAGGAATTACGTCAACGCGAGGAGCCGTCAGGCGACATGGCAATCTCTTGGAATACCGAGAGATTGCCACGCTGGGCTAGAAATGACAAATAAAGCTGGCAAGGCAGCGGAACGATTGGCGAATTAGGTCATTGCGAGGAGCCGCCAGGCGACGCGGCAATCTCTGCAAAAGTCGGGGGCGGGGCTCAGTCCTCCGGATCCTCGTCGTCCTCGGCCGTGGCCCGGGCGGCCAACTGCCCGCAGGCCGCGCCGATCTCCGCCCCGCG
>CALERA010000411.1 GCA_937908275.1 uncultured Desulfarculaceae bacterium
GGATCGTGGGCGGGGCCATCGTGACCGGGCGCGAGGAGGGCGCGGCGGCGGCCAGGATGGCCCTGGAGGTTCTGGGCGGGGTGGAGGTGGCCCAGATTCCGGTGGTGGACCAACCCACGCAGTCCCTGGTTTTCGACTATCAGCAGTTGGTGCGTTTCGGCATCGACCCCGCCCGCCTGCCGGCGGGCAGCCGATTGCTCAACGCGCCCCAGGACTTCTACGCCCTGAACAAGCGTCTGATCTGGAGCATGGTGGCGATCCTGGTCTTTCTGGCCTTGGTCACGCTGGTCCTGGCCGGGGCCGTGCTCCAGCGCCAACGCGCCCAGCGGGCCCTGCGCAAGGTCAACCGGGCCCTGCTCAGCCTGAGCAGTTGCAACCGGGCCATGTTGGAGGCCCGGGCCGAGCCGGAGCTGCTGCGCGAAATCTGCCGCATCGTGGTGGAGGAGGGCGGCTACGACCAGGCCTGGGTGGGATTCCCCGATCCCGCGCGGCCGGGCCGCTCTCGGGTGGTGGCCCATTGGGACCGCCAGGGGGACCAGAGTGGAGCGAACGCGCCCCAGCCAGAGGGGGCCCTGGGGCCGGGTGGGACGCTCAGCCGCTGCCAAGCCGAGGCTGGCCACCTTTGCCTGCCGTTGCGGGTGCAAAACGCCGCCTTCGGGGTCCTGGGCATCAAGGCCCGGGGAGCGGCGGATTTCGCCCGCGACGAGGTGGAGCTGCTGGAGAAGCTGGCCGACAATCTCTCCTACGGCATCATGACCCTGAACCTGGCCGAGGAGCGCAACCAGGCCCAGGAGGCCCTGCAGCAGTCCAACGCCCGGCTCTCCCTGATCCTGGAGTCGCTGCCCATCATCCCCTTCACCTGCGCCATGGGCAGTCCGGAGAGGATGACCTATGTGGGCGGGGCCATCGAGCGGATCACCGGCTATCCGGCCGAGAGCTTCATCCGCCAACCAGGCTTCTGGCTGGAACGGATCCACGCCGAGGACCGGGACCAGGTGCTGGCCCAACTGGGCAATTTCGAGGAGCTGTTCCGGCAGCCGTTGACCTACCGCTTCCGCAAGGCCGACGGCTCCTACGCCTGGTTCGAGGACATCCGGCGGGCGGCGGAGAGCCTGGACCAGCACGCGCCCCTGGTTTTCGGGGCCCTGCACGACGTCACCCGCCGCGAGACCCTGCGCCAGGAGGCCCAGTCCCGCCTGGATCGCCTGGTCCAGGCCGAGAAGATGACCTCCTTGGGGGAGATCGTGGCCGGGGTGGCCCACGAGATCAACAACCCCAACGCCTTCATCTCCTACAACCTGCCCCTGCTCCAGGAAAACTGGCGCGTCATGCGTCCGCTCCTGGCCTCGGCCGGGCCGGAGGCCGCCTCCGGGCTGCCCCAAGGCCTGAGCCTGGAGGAGCTGAACGACGAGATGGACGAGATCATCACCGCCATCCGCGACGGCTCGCTGCGGATCAACGCGGTGGTCAGCCAATTGCGGGATTATGTGCGCTACGAGCCCTCCAGCCCCCAGACCCGCCTGGATGTCAACCAGGTGGTGCAACGCTCCCTGGCCTTCCTGGGGGCCCAGATCCGCAAGTCCTTCGGCGTGTTCAACCTCGACCTGTCCCCGGACCCGCCCCCGGTGTGGGGCAACTCCACCAAACTGATGCAGGTGATCACCAACCTGGTGGTCAACGCCATCCACGCCACCCAGGACCGGGACAGCGGCCGCCTGGTCATCTCCACCCGCGCCCTGGCGCAGGGCCAGGCGGTGTCGCTCCAGGTGCGCGACCACGGGCGCGGCATGACCCCGGAGGTGCAGGAGCGGATCTTCGAGCCCTTCTTCACCACCCGGCGCGATGCCGGGGGCACCGGTCTGGGTCTGGCGGTCTCCCTGCGTCTGGTGGAGGAGTTGGGCGGGGTCTTGTATTGCGCCAGCCGGGCGGGCCAGGGCGCCTGCTTCAGCCTGATCCTGCCGGCGGCCTCGGTGGGTGGCCTGGATTTTCCGCCGGCGGTGTTGTGGGTGGCGGGGCCGAGCCAGCGCAGCGAGCGCGCGGCCGCGATCCTGCGCGCCTCGCCCAACCGCAAACAGTTGGTGACGGCCGCCGATCCCTCCTCGGTGGAGGCCCTGCTGGCCGAGTGGCCCAACCTGGGGGCGGTGGTCCTGGACGGCCAGGGCCTGGGCGCGGAGTTGGCGACCTGGTGCCAGCGCCTGCGGCTTGCGCTACCCTTGCTGCGGGTGGGGTGGTACGACCCCCGCGGCGGGAGCGGAGCGAACCCCGTCCCGGGTCCGTCCGGACCGGATTTCCGGCTCGGCCCACCGCTGGAAACCGCCCTGGAGCACGAAGTCTTTCGCCGCGCCGCCCGGAGCCTGCTATGAAAATCCTCGTGGTCGACGACGAACCGGTGGCCCTGGCCTCCATCAAGCGGGTCCTGGCCCGCCATGGCATGCGCGATTGCGAGCTGTGCCAGAGCGGGGCCCAGGCCCTGGAGCGCCTGAACTCCGGCCGCTCCTACGACGTGGTCCTGCTGGACCTGCTGATGCCCGAGGTGGACGGTCTCAAGGTGCTGGAGGAGGCCACGCCCCGCAACCCCTGCACCGAGTTCATCGTCCTGACCGCCCTGGACGAGGCCCGGCACGCGGTGCGGGCCATCCGCCTGGGGGCCTACGACTACCTGGTCAAGCCGGTGGACAATGACCGCCTGGTGCTCAGCATCGAGCGCGCCTTCGAGCGCCGGGGTCTGCGGGCGGGCCTGGGCATCTGCCAGGCCGGCGAGGACGGCCCGGCCGGGGTGGAGGGTTTCGAGGACCTGGTGGTGGGCTCGGCCCGCCTGCGCGAGCTCTTGGTCTACGCCCAGACCATGGCCCGCTCGCCCAATCCGGTGCTGATCTCCGGCGAGTCCGGCACCGGCAAGGAACTGGTGGCCCGGGGCATCCACCGCGCCAGCAAGTACGCCCAGGGTCCGTTCGTGGCGGTGAACGTCTCCTCGATTCCCGCCTCGCTGTTCGAAAGCCAGTTCTTCGGCCACCAGGCCGGGGCCTTCACCGGGGCCGAAAAGGACTACCTGGGCTATTTCGAACAGGCCGCCGGGGGCACCCTGTTCCTGGACGAGGTGGGGGAGCTGCCCCTGGACCTCCAGCCCAAGCTGCTGCGGGTGCTCCAGGAAAAGACCTTCTGCCGCCTGGGCTCCAACAAGCCCATCCAGGTGGACCTGCGCATCGTCTCGGCCACCAACAAGGACCTGGACCGGGCCTGCCAGGCCGGGGTCTTCCGCCTGGACCTGCTCTACCGCCTCAAGGCCATCCAGGTCAACCTGCCGCCCCTGCGCGAACGCCGCGAGGACATCCCCCTGCTGGTGGAGCACTTCCTGGCCCTGAGCGCCCGGGAGCTGGACTGCCCGGCCCCCCGGGTGGAGCCGGAGGCCATGGAGCTTCTGCGCCAGTACGACTACCCCGGCAACGTGCGCGAGCTGGCCAATCTGGTGGGCAACGCGGTGCTCCTGGCCCAGGAAGGGCGGGTGCTGCCCGCCCACCTGCCCCTGGAGCCGCGCCCCCAACCCCGCTCCGGCCCGGTCCTCTGCTCGCTCAAGGAGAGCGTAAACGCCCACTTCGCCTTTGTCCTGGCCCAGACCGGCGGGGACCGCAAGGCCGCGGCCGAGGTGCTGGGAGTCTCCCTGCGCCAGGTGCAGCGCAAGCTGGCCAGCCTGCGGGCCGACCCCCGCTGGCGGGATAGCCTGGGCGACTTTTAGGTCGCCGACGCGTCATTTTTGTCGCTCCCTTTTCACCCCGTAGAAATCAGGGCTTAGCGTCCAGCCCGGACCGCGCGGCCCGCTCCGGCCCCTGGCTGCCGCGACCAAAACGTCGCGCCAATTGTATTTCGCCGTCTGGACAGCCCTGGGCAGCCAACCGGATAACTCGCGGTGTCAACAGACAAATCACCCCTGAATCCCGCGCCTGGATTTGGTCCTGCTCTTGCTAACTCCGCTGGGGAGACGCCCAAACCGGACCCGCCCGACAACGCGCCCCCCTGGGGTGCGGCGCGGGCGTGGAGCGGAAGGCGAGGGCGGTGGCGAGCACTCCAACCAAGGCGAGGATGAAGCATGCGGAAACCAAGGGTAGGCGCGGTCCTGGGATGGCTGGTCTGCGCGGTCCTGTTCCTGGTCCAGGTTCAGGCGGCGCGGGCCTATGACGAGAACGTGGTGGAGTTCAAGGGGACCGTCTTCGTGGCGGACAACGACGCCAGCGGCAAGGTGAGCGCGGTGTCGATCCTGGACCCGGCCGGCGAGGAGTTCTTCGTGGTCAACGACGAGGTCGGGAGCCAGCTTTTGTCCCTGGTGGACAAGAACGTCAAGGTCTCCGGGGTGATCAACGTGGCCCCCGACGGCAAGAAGTGGGTCAAGGTGAAGAAGTTCGCCATCTACGCCTCCTAGGCGCGACCCGGGCCGGCCTGGCCGGCGAAGTCTGATTGCGAAAACCGGCGAGTTGGCGAAAAGGAAGGGAGCAACCATGCAGAGAAGGTCTTTCCTGAAGGGTTTGTTGGCCGGCGGCGCGGCCGTGGGCGCCAGCGGTCTGGGCGGCCCCCTGTTGGGTCAGGGTCTGGCGGCCAGGAAACTGGAGGACATCGGCCAGTGCAAGTCGGTCAGGGTGTCCTGCGTTTCCGAGACCAGCTGGTTCGACTCGCCCCGGATGTTGCAGGACATCAAGGACGCGGGCGGGGCCATGGTCTCGATGTACGACATCCCCTGGACCCAGGAGAACATCGGCGGTTACGTGGCCCTGATCGAGGTGGAGCAGCTGGACGGCAGCAAGCACGTCATCCAGATGGACACCGGCTGGGAGCTGGGCTGGACCGACTACGTGCTGGAGAAGTCCGGCCTGGGCAGCATGCTGGACCACAAGAAGGTGGACGTGCTGGTCATCAGCCATGAGCACGAGGACCATTACTGGGGCCTCAACTCCACCCTGAAGCGCTATCCCGACATCCCCATGGTCATCCCCAACACCTTCTACCCCGAAGGCAAGGCCCTGCTGGCCGGCAAGTACGAGAACGAAAAGGCCAAGGTCCGCAATGACATCCCCCACAAGGGCCCCCTGGTGGAGGTGGACGCCGACCAGGTCTACAAGCTCTATCCCGGGGTGGCGGTGAAGATGTTCGACATCCCGATCCTGCTCAAGACCCGGGGCGAGCAGGCCTTGTTCTTCAACATCAAGGACAAGGGCGTGGTCTCGGTCACCGGCTGCTGCCACATGGGCATGCTGACCATGCTGAACTGGGCGGCGCGCAACATCGAGGGCTACAAGCCCTATGGCTGCTACGGCGGCATGCACATCGCGGCCTTCGAGAACTGGGACCCCAAGTTCGACGACATCATCAAGGGGGCCAAGCGCATGAACCTGACCAAGATCGCCTGCAACCACTGCACCGGCTGGATCTGGGCCCAGAAGGCCCGGGCCGAGGGCCTGCCCATCGTGCTGGGCACCGACAAGTACAAGGAGTACAAGAAGCTGCCCACCACCGGCCCCGGGGCCACCGAGAACGTCTACCTGCGCAACGGCGACGTGATCGAGTTCTGAAACCCCGCCCCCTGGCCTGGCCAGGGAAAGGAAGGTGATCTCATGCCTCCAGAGCGGGAGCAAACCTGGCTCGCACAACGGCGCTTCCGGCACCTGGCGCCGGCGCCCCTGGCCGGCCTGCTGAACCTGGCCCTGGTGCTGGTCCTCTCCCAGGTGATCTGGTACCTGGTCTTCTCGCCCACCGGCCATCTGCGCCTCTACACCCCCAACCTGGGGGTGGCCCTGGTCATCACCATCCTGATGGTGATCCATTGGGGCATGGACCTGTTCGATTTCTGGCCTTTCCAGCGCCAGTTCCTGAACCACGCCCATCCCCTGGCCAAGGGATCGTTGCTGACCGTCTTCTACGTGGGCCTGGGCCTGGTGGTGATGTTCGGGGTCTACTATCATCTGGTGGGACGCTTCGGGGCCATCTTCTTCAGCGGCCCCGGCCTGCTGGCCAGCGGCGGCCTGGGGCAATACCCCCAGACCGCCACCGAGAACGCCTGCTACGCCCAGATCATGATGAACACCAGCATCATCTTCTTCACCATCATGTGGCTGACCGGCTTTGGCTACGCGCCCTGGGGGGGCGACTCCCATCCGGTGCGCGCCTTCTCGGTCTGGGCCTGGGGCCTGCTGCTGGCCATGGTGGCCTTTGTCTTCCTCTTCTATCCCCACATCGCCTACCAGTTCTATCCGCCCCAGGTCTTCATGGCCGCCGAGCCCTGGTGGACCGACTGGGCCATGACCCAGAGCAGCATGTTCCACTTCGGCTGGATCGTGCCGGCCCTGGTGCTGCTCTATTGGACCGGGATGTTCTGGGAGGGGCGGCCCTTCAACCTGATCGCCAACCCCTGGCTGCGCGGGGTGGTCACCCTGCTGAGCGTGGTGATCTGCGGCATCGTGATCATGATCCTCAGCAACCACGTCATGGACTGGTGGTTCGACACCGAGGCCTTCGAGGGCGGCTCCAGCGTGGAGCAGCCGGCCTGGCGCTGGAACCACGTGGCCGAGACCTTCATGTTCATGGCCGCGGCCGGGGCGGTGTTGTTCCACTACTTCGACAACTGGCCCCGCCAGGGAAGCCTGGCGACCCGGGCCCTGGTCCGCACCCTGATTGCGATGCTGGGCGGCCTGGGCCTGATGTGGCTCTACTACGAGTTGGGGCCGATCTTCCTGGGCACGGTGCCCGGGGTGGCCCAGGAGGGCGACACCACCTTGGCCTGGACGGTGATGTTCCTCAACCTGGTCATCATCCACGCCGTGTTTTTCGATGGCTATCCCTTCCGGCGTCTGAGCCGGAGCTGACCCCACAACCCGGCCGCCGGGGGAGACATCCCCTCTCCTCCCCCGGTGGCCGGCGACAGGAAAGGTCTCTTGGGGATGAAACCAGCCGCCACGCTTTCGCGTTCAGATTTTTTCCGGCGGATGGGCGACGAGGCCCTGCGCCTGGGACAGGGGATCGTGCGGGGCTATCGCCAGGGCTGCCACCTGGCCGAGACCGCCAGCCACCTGGCAGACTACCCCCTGGCCCACACCTATCCCCGGGAGCTGTTCGAGGACGAGGCCCGTCGCCTGGGCCTGGACATCGACGCCCTGGGCGAGGCGGAGACCGTGCGCCGGATCATTCTGGCGCGCGAGGAGCAGGCCTGAATGGAAGCCGCCCGGCGGTCAATCCAGGGCCAAGCGCCCTGGCCGGAGCCGCAGCCCCGGGACCTGGTGGGCGAGATCCTGGCGGTGATCGACCGGGCCTTGCGCCTGGTGGGGGTCAGCCAGGAGGCCCGTCAGGCCGTGGGCCTGCGGGGTGTCAGCGAGTTCATCCTGGGTCGGCCGGGCTGGTACCTCTGGCCGAGCGAGGAGGCGGGGGCCTATGGCCTGGAGCTGGCCGCCTGCCGGGAGACCGGCTCCCCGGGACAGAGCCAGGGCAGCTTCCTGCTCAAGCACTATCCCGCCCTGGACTCGCCGATCCTGGCCCGCTTCGGCGCCCTGGAGCGCCTGGTGCGCGACAGCGACTACTTTGACTCCACCGGCACCCCCACCCTGGACGGGTCCCTGGAGTTGCCGCCGGAGCTGTTCGTGGTGGGCCGGCTGGACTATGGCCTCGACCTCGGCCAACCGGCCCTCTGCCTGCACCTGGAGGCCCCGGAGCGCTGGGAGACGATTTGCGAGCCAGGCCTGAGCCTGGCCGGGCCAGAGGAAGAACCCCTGCTGGAGCTGGCCCCGGGCAGCCTGGATCGCCGGGTGCCGGCCTGGGACCTGGCCTGGAGCCTGGTGGACCACCTGCTGCGCCTGCTCTGCCTGGCCTACCGGGCGGCCCCGCGCGCGGTGCGGACCGGCCTGGGAGCTCCCGGCCCGGCCGAGCCCAGCCCGGGGCGGGCGATTCGCCCGCGCCAGCTCCGGGTGGAGCTGGACCTGCGCCATCAGCACGGCCCCCAGCCCTTGCTGAGCCTGGCCCAAGCGCAAGCCCCCCGGCTGTTGCCCGACGACCTCGCGCCCGGCCATGACCTGCACCGTCAGGCCCCGTCACCGCCCGTTCCCTGGCTGAACCCCGCCTGGTGGGAGGTCGGCCGGCGTCACTATTCGGCCGCCGGCGCGGCCCCCTGTTGACTGGAAGAGGAAGCGCCCGCCAGTTAGGCGGCGATGGTTCATCAGCCAAGCAACCGCTGTGCTGTTATCGAGATTAGACCCACCTCTCCGTCCCACCGGCGGCCAGGTCCTTTGCGAAGGCCTCCGGCTTCTCGGGGCCGCCGATCCGGCGGCCGCTTTCCAGGCTGATCGGCCTGCCGGGGTGGTTGCGCTCGTGCTTGATCACCATGGCCGGGCGGCAGCCGACAAACTCCGCGCGATCCTGCACGCCCTTCAAAACATTGACCTTGCTCACCAGCGGCGGCGACTCCCTGTCAGGGGTTGGTTGGTAATGTCATCGGTTGTCGTTTTCGTGCCGCCTGGACGGCGGCGGGCGGGTCTTGCATCCCCGGCGGGGGTGGGATAGCCTTGGCTTAGGAGTTTCACTAGCGCGGGATAGGTGTTTTGGAAGCCCCCAACGGCAAGCTGGTGCACATCACCACCTTCGGCTGTCAGATGAACGAGTATGATTCGGCCCGGATGCTGGGCATCCTGGCCGAGCTGGGCTACGCCCCGGCCGAGAGCCCGGAGCAGGCCGACCTGGTGCTCCTGAACACCTGCAGCGTGCGGGAGAAGGCCCAGCACAAGGTCTACTCCTTCGTGGGCGAGTTGCGGGAGACCAAGCGCCAGCGGCCGGGCATGATCATCGGGGTGGGCGGCTGCGTGGCCCAGCAGGAGGGCCGCCAGCTTCTGAAGGACATCCCCCACCTGGACCTGGTCTTCGGCACCGGGGCGCTGGAGCGCCTGCCCGAACTGATCGCCGAGGCGGCCGCGGGGCGGCGGGTGGCCTGCGTAGACCTGGACCCCGGCCCCCTGGCCCCGCGCCGGGTGCCGCCGGCCAACCCCGGGCTCAAGGCCATGGTCACGGTGATGCAGGGCTGCGACAACTTCTGCGCCTACTGCGTGGTGCCCCACGTGCGCGGCCGCGAGAAGAGCCGCGTCGCGGCCGAGGTGGTGGAGGAGGTGGTGGCCCTGACCGAGGCCGGGGTGCGCGAGGTGACCCTGCTGGGCCAGAACGTCAACTCCTACCGCGACCCGGAGAGCGGGGCGGATTTCGCGGCCCTGCTGGAAATGGTGGCCGGGGCGCCGGAGCTGTGGCGGGTGCGCTTCACCACCAGCCACCCCAAGGACCTCTCGCCCCGGCTGATCGAGGCCCTGGCCGGCAGCGACAAGGTCATGGACCAGCTCCACCTGCCGGCCCAGTCCGGCAGCGACCGCATCCTGAAGGCCATGCGCCGGGGTTACACCCGGGCCAGATACCTGGCCCTGGTGGAGGACCTGCGCCGCCGCGCCCCGGACCTGGCCCTGGGCAGCGACATCATCGTGGGCTTTCCCGGGGAGACCGAGGCCGATTTCCAGGCCTCCCTGGAGTTGATCGACGCGGCGGGCTTTGATTTCCTGTTCAGCTTCAAATATTCCGACCGGCCCTTCACCAAGGCCCGCGACCTGCCCGGCAAGATCGCCGAGGCCGAGAAATCCCGCCGCCTGGCCCGGCTCCAGGAACGCCAGCGCGAGATTTCCCTGGCCCTGCACCGGGCCCAGGCCGGCAGGCTGGAGGAGGTCCTGGTGGAGGGGCCGGCCAAGCGCGGGGCCGGACTGATGACCGGGCGCACCCGGGCCAACCGGGCGGTGAATTTCCCCGGGCCGCCGGACCTGGCCGGCCGTCTGGCGTGGGTGCGCATCGAGCAGGGGCTGGTGAACTCGCTGCGGGGCAGGCTGGTGGAGCCAGCCTAGAGGAGGTGCCCAAATGATCCGCATGACAGTGCAGGGCCTGACCATCGATCCGGCCAGCAACTCGCCGATCCTGATCCTCAAGGAGCAGGATGGCGAACGCAGCCTGCCGATCTGGATCGGACTCCTGGAGGCCACGGCCATCGCCAGCGAGTTGGAGAAGGTCTCCTTCGCCCGGCCCATGACCCACGACCTGTTGCGCAACGTCATCGCCGAACTGGGCTACTCGGTGCTCAAGGTGGAGGTGGTGGACCTGAAGGACAACACCTTCTACGCCCTGATCCACCTGACCGCCGCCCATGGCGGCCTGGCCATCGACGCCCGGCCCTCCGACGCCGTGGCCCTGGCCCTGCGGGCCCAGGCCCCGATCTTCATCGACCCCAAGGTGCTGGAGGCGGCCGGGTCCAGCGAGAAGCAACTGGGCGACCAGGACGACAAGTGGAGCGAGTTGCTGGATAAGATGGACCCCGAGGACTTTGGCAAGTATAAAATGTAATTGTCAACGGTCTGCCCCAAGACACCTTCGCCAGGGGAGCTTGGCGAGAAATGGCTGAGTCGCAGCTTAGCTTGAGTCCTGCATAACCCGGGATTGACGCATGACGATGCACGCGCCTGTCAGCATGGTGGTGGACGACTCCCGGCTGGCCCGGGCCGCCTTGGTCAGGGTGCTGGAAAAAGCCGGCTACCCCACCCCGATCACCGTCTCGTCCGGGGTCGAGGCCCTGAAGTGGCTGGAGGACGCGGCGGGCGAGGAGGGGCAGGCCGAGATCGACCTGATCATCACCGACATCGTGATGGACGGGGTCACCGGCATTGAACTCTGCCGCCGGGTGAAGCAGGATCACCGCTTCGCCAACATCCCGGTGATCATGGTGACCCAGAAGGACGACATGGCCATCCTGGGCGAGGCCTTCGCCGCCGGGGCCAACGATTACCTGACCAAGCCCATCCACGAGGTGGAGCTGGCCGCCCGGGTGCGCTCGGCCCTGGCCCTGAAGGCCGAGACCGACCGCCGCCGGGCCCGGGAGGCCAAGCTCCTGCGCCTGGCCGCCCGTCTGGCGATGTACAACCGCAGGCTGCGGGGGCTGTCCAACCAGGACGGGCTCACCGGAATGGCCAACCGACGGCACCTGGACCGAGTCCTGGAACGGGAATGGACCCGGGCCCAGCGCTACAACCGGGAGTTGGCCGTCATCATGGTGGACATCGACCACTTCAAGGCCTACAACGACCGGTTCGGCCACTTGACCGGCGACGACTGCCTGCGCCAGGTGGCCCGCACCCTGGCCGATGGGGTCAAGCGCGGCGCGGACCTGGTGGCCCGCTTCGGGGGCGAGGAGTTCTGCATCCTCTTGCCGGAGACCAACGCCGCCGCGGCCATGGCCCTGGCCGAGCACCTGCGCCGGCGGGTGGAGGACCTGCGGCTGTCTCATCCGGATTCGCCGGTGGCTCCGGTGGTGACGGTGAGCTTGGGCGTGGCGACGGCGGTCCCCCGGGCCGGGAGCGATCCTTCGGAGCTGCTGGAGAGGGCCGACCTGGCCCTGTACCAGGCCAAGAAGCTGGGGCGCAACCAATGCCGGCTCCATGGGGCCGGAGGGTGAGAGACGTGGCATGATCGATCTGCATTCCCACACCATCTTCAGCGACGGCGAATTGATCCCGGCCGAGCTGGTCCAGCGGGCCGAGGCCAAGGGCCTGATCGGCATCGCCCTGACCGACCACGCCGACATGAGCAACCTGGACCTGATCCTGCCCCGGGTGCGGCGGGCCTGCCAGGAGCTGAACCGCCAGCAGCAGGAGAAGGCGCAGAAGAAGGCGCTGGCGGC
>CALERA010000412.1 GCA_937908275.1 uncultured Desulfarculaceae bacterium
CCCTGGTCCTGATGCGCCAGCGCCGCCTGAGCCAGGTGCGGGCCCTGATCGCCGAGCAGGGCCGGCCCGGCCTGGACGGCCTGATCGACCTGCGCCCCCTCCTGGGCCGTCTGGCGGTGGACGGGGCCTACCTGCTGCCCGAGGAGCTGGAGCGAGTGGCCGACTTCCTGGGCGCGGCCGGCCGGGCGGCGGAGTTCCTGGCCGCCGGGGCCGAGCGCTTCGACGAGGTCAACCGCCTCGCCAACCGCATCACCCCGCTGCCCGAGGTGGCCCGCCGCATCCGCCAGATCGTGGGACCCGGCCACTCGGTGGCCAGTTCCGCCTCGCCGGAGCTGGGCCGCCTGCGCCGGGACCTGGCCCGCTCGCGCGACTCCCTGCGCGGCCAACTCATGGCCCTGATGGGGCGCGAGGAGATGAACTCGGTCTTCAGCGACCAGATCGTCACCCAGCGCAGCGACCGCTTCGTGGTGCCGGTGCGCAACGACGCCCGGGGCCGGGTCCAGGGCATCATCCACGACACCAGCGCCACCGGGGCCACCTGCTTCATGGAGCCCCTGGAGGCCATCGAGGGCAACAACCAGCTCAGCCTCCTGCGGCGCCAGGAGCTGGAGGAGGAGGAGCGGATCCTGATCGAGGCCGCCCGCTCCCTGGCCCTGCACCTCCAGGTGCTGCAGGAGGACCTGGCGGCCCTGGCCCAGTTGGACTGCCTCCTGGCCCAGGCCCTTTTCGCCGAGGCCCTGGACTGCGTCGAGCCGGCCCTGAACCTCAAGGGCGAGATCGACCTGCTCCACGCCCGCCATCCTCTCCTGGCCTGGCGGGGCCGGGGCGGCCGGGGCCTGGCCGCGCCCATCAACCTGGGCCTGACCCCCCAGGCCCGGGTGCTGGTGATCAGCGGGGCCAACGCCGGCGGCAAGACCGCCAGCCTCAAGACCGTGGGCCTGCTGACCTTGATGGCCATGTGCGGCCTGCAGGTGCCGGCCGACCAGGGCAGCCGCCTGGCGGTGTTTGGCAAGCTGCTGGCCGAGATCGGCGACGAGCAGGACCTGACCGGCGACAAGTCCACCTTCACCGCCCACGCCGGCCGCCTGGCTGCGATGGTCAACCAGGCCGGCCGCGACACCCTGGCCCTGATCGACGAACTGGGCGGGGGCACCGACCCCGGCGAGGGCGCGGCCCTGGGCATCGCGGTGCTGGATTGGCTCCAGCAGCGAGGGGCCAGCGTGCTGGTCACCACCCACTTCCACCGCCTCAAGGCCTACGCCGCCACCAGCGAGGGGGTGGAAAACGTCTCGGTGGCCTTCGACCCCCTCACCGGCCGGCCCACCTACCAGTTGCACTACGGCCTGCCCGGCTTCTCCGACGCCCTGACCGTCAGCCGCTCCCTGGGCTTCCCCCCGGCCCTGGTGGAGGCCGCCCGCCGCCAGGTGGACCAGGCCGAGGAACAGACCGTGGCCCTGATGCGCCAGGTGGAGCAGGCCCGCCAGCAGGCCGAGGCGGCCCAGGCCGCGGCCCAGGCCGAACGCCTGAAGGCCGCCGAGGAGCGCGAGGAGGCCAAGCGCCTGTTGAACCAGGCCAAGAAGGAGCGGGCCGGGGCGCTCAGCGAGGGCAAGCGCCGGGTGCGCGAGGTGGCCCGGCGGATGGAGCGCCGCCTGGATGAGCTTTACAGCCAGGTGGCCCAGGCCAGGGAGCAGGGCCAGGCCCCCAAGCCGGGCACGGTCAAGCAGCAGGTCTACGAGGCCCGGCGCGAGGCCCTGAACGAGGTGGAGGCGGTGGCCGCCCCCCCGGAGCAGGCGGCCCAGCCCCAGACCGGTTTCGACCCCCGGCGGCTCAAGGCCGGCGACGCGGTGCACCTGCTGGCCCTGGACCAGCGCGGGGTGCTGCTGGAGGACCCCAAGCCCGGGGCGGAGAGCGCGCCGGTCTCGGTGGGGGTGGCCGGGGTGCGGGTGGTGGTGCCCCTGCGCGAGATGGAGGCCCTGCCTGCCGGGGCCAAGGCCGCCCCCCAGGCGCGCCCGGCGGTCTCGGTGCAGGCCAGCGCCGGCGACGGCCTGGACCTGAACCTGGTGGGCCTGACCATGGACGAGGCCCTGCCCAAGGTGGACAAGGCCCTGGACCAGGCCATCCTGGCCGGCAAGGCCAACCTGGCCATCATCCACGGGGTGGGCAGCGGCCGCCTCAAGGCGGCGGTGCGCGACTACCTGGAGCACCATCCCTTTGTCACCGCCACCCACCGGCCCGAGGGCCGGCGGGGCGGGGCGGGCGTCACCGTGGCGGAGCTGAGAAGTTGACCGACCCGGCCGCCGCCAGCCCGAGCGCGGGACAGGGTTCCGGAGGTCCCCAGGCATGAGCGCGGCCGCCCACATCCCCCCGGAGAAGATCGACGAGGTCCGCCTGAGGGCCGACATCGTCGAGGTGGTGGGCCGGCGCATCCGTCTGGTGCAAAAAGGCCGTGATTTCTGGGGGGTCTGCCCCTTCCACGGCGACAAGGACCCCAGCCTCAAGGTGGACCGCGGCCGGGGCACCTGGCACTGCTTTGGCTGCGGCGAGGGCGGCTCGGTCTTCAACTTCGTCATGAAGGACCAGGGGCTGAGCTTTCCCGAGGCGGTGCGCGACCTGGCCGGGCAGTTCGGGGTGGAGCTGCCCCAGCCCCGCCTGGACCCCCAGGCCCGCCAGCGGGAGGCGGAGCGGGAGCGCCTGTTGCACGTGCTCCAGTTGGCCGGTACATTTTTCAGTCGTGAGCTGGCGTCTTCGGGCGGGGGGCCTGCACGGGAGTATCTCCTGCATAAGCGCGGACTTGATCAAGACACGGTGAGGACCTTCGGCCTGGGTTACGCCCCCGGTCAGTGGGAGGGTCTGGGCCGTTTCCTCTCGGCCCAGGGCATCGCCCAGGAGCTGGGGGTCAAGGCCGGCCTGTTGGTGCCGCGCGACACCGGCGGCGGGGCCTACGACCGCTTCCGCGACCGGGTGGTCTTCCCCATCCGCGACCTCCAGGGCCGGGCCATCAGCTTCGGCGGCCGCATCATCGGCCCCGGGGAGCCCAAGTACCTCAACGGCCCGGAATCGCCGCTGTTTCACAAATCCCGCGCCCTCTACAACCTGGACCAGGCCCGGCCGGCCATGCGCCAGAAGGACCGCGCCCTGGTGGTGGAAGGCTACTTCGACGTGATCACCATGGCCGCCCACGGCCTGACCGAGACCGTGGCCCCCATGGGCACCGCCCTGACCGCCGAGCAGGTGCGCCTGCTGAAATCCCAGGCCGGCGAGGTGGTGCTGATCATGGACGGCGACAACGCCGGCCGCCGGGCCGCCCAGCGGGCCCTGCCCATCTGCCTGGCCGAGGGCCTGCACCCCAAGGTGGCCCTGCTGCCCACTGGCGAGGACCCGGATTCGCTGTTGCGCGCCCAGGGCGCGGCGGCCATGGAGGCCCTGATCGCCGCCGCCCGGCCCCTGGTGGAATCGGTCCTGGACGACATCGCCCAAAACGGCGACCTGACCAGTCCCGAGGGCAAGAGCGCGGTGGTGGCCGCCGCCGGCGAGGTGATCAAGGCCATCAGCGACCCGGTGACCCGGGCCGGCTACCTGCAACGCCTGGCCCGCCGCCTGGACCTGCCCCAGGAGATCATCGCCGCCCGCCTGGGCCTGCCCCTCCTGGGCCGCTCCCGCCCCGCCGCCGTGGCCCTGGGCCGGGGGGGCAAGCCGGGCGACGGGGCCTGCCTGCACCTGGACGCCGAGCGCAGCCTGCTGGAACTGGCCCTGGCCGCGCCGGCCGCCGCCCGGGAGCTGGCCGCCGCCGGGGCCCTGGACGAGGTGACCGATCCCGGCCTGCGCGAGGTGGGCCGGGCCATCGTGGAGCTCATCGCGCGCGGGGCCGAGCCCTCCGCCGACGCGGTGGCCCAGCAGATCGCCGAAAGCGAGACCGTGCGCCTGGTGGGCCAACTGGCCCAGTGCAGCCTCAGCCTGGACCCGGCCGAGGCCCTGACCCAGGCCCGCAGCCATCTTGATCTCTGGCGGCGGCAGCGGGAGAAAGCCCAGCGCGCGGCCCTGACCCAGGCCGTGGCCGCGGCCGAGGCCCGGGGCGACCAGGAAGAGGTCGCCCGCCTCCTGGCCCAGCGCCGCAACCTCACCCTAACCTCACCGACCTCCACCGGAAAGGATTAGGCCATGCTCAAGGAAAAGAAGTTCGCCGACCTCCAGCGGCTCATCTCCAAGGGGCGGGCCAAGGGCTACCTGACCTACGACGAGGTCAACAACGCCCTGCCCGAGACCAGCCCCGAGGGCATGGACGACATGATCATGGTCCTGGACGAGATGGACATCCAGCTCATCGACGACGAGTCCAAGGCCAACAAGCTCAAGGTCAGCGACACCGTGGAGGTCGAGGTCGAGGTGGAGGTCGACTCCGACGACGACATGGGGCGCGGCGACGACGAGGAGGCGGCCGAGGAGGGCGAGGCCAGCGAGGAGGGCCGGGTCTCGGACCCGGTGAAGCTCTACCTGCGCGAGATGGGCCTGGTCAGCCTCCTGACCCGCGAGGGCGAGGTGGAGATCGCCAAGCGCATCGAAAAGGGCGAGCGCCTGGTCATCAGCGCGCTGCTGGAATCCTCCCTCTGCGTGCAGGAGATCCTGAACCTGGGCCAGGCGGTGGAGGAGGGCGCGCTGCGCATCAAGGACGTGGTGCGCGACATCGAGGACGAGGAGTCGCTCACCGCCCAGGAGGCCCGCACCCAGACCTTCCTGGAGACGGTGGAGAAGGTCCGCCGCCTGGACAAGCGCAACGCCGGCATCTACGACAAGCTCAACAAGCGCGACGCGGCCGTCACCGCCGAGGAGCGCAAGAAGCTCAAGGAGACCCTGGCCAAGAACCGCCGCAAGGTGGCCGAGCTCCTGGCCGAGCTGAAGCTGGACAAGCGCCAGGTGGACCACATCACCAGCCGCCTGCGCGACAACCTGGAGCGCATCGAGCGGGCCGAGACCGTGGTCAGCGCCTGCATCATGGAGTCCGGCCTGCCCAGGAGCGAGATCACCAAGCTGGCCCGCAAGGTCCGCGCCGCCAAGGGCAAGCGCTGCGCCATGGGCAAGTGCCGGGTGGCTCCCGACCGCCTGATGGAGCTGGAGCTGGCGGTCAAGCAGGCCCGCACCACCGTGCGCGAGGTCGAGGGCGAGTGCAAGATGGGCGCGCCCAACCTGCGCCGCCTGCTGGAGCGGGTGGACGGCGGCCAGGACCTGGCCCACATGGCCAAGCAGGAGCTGGTGGAGGCCAACCTGCGCCTGGTGGTCTCCATCGCCAAGAAGTACACCAACCGCGGCTTGCAGTTCCTGGATCTGATCCAGGAGGGCAACATCGGCCTGATGAAGGCGGTGGACAAGTTCGAGTACCAGCGCGGCTACAAGTTCAGCACCTACGCCACCTGGTGGATCCGCCAGGCCATCACCCGCGCCATCGCCGACCAGGCCCGCACCATCCGCATCCCCGTCCACATGATCGAGACCATCAACAAGCTGATCCGCACCAGCCGCTACCTGGTGCAGGAGTTCGGCCGCGAGCCCACCCCGGAGGAGATCGCCGAGCGCATGGACTTCCCCCTGGAGAAGGTGCGCAAGGTCCTCAAGATCGCCAAGGAGCCCATCAGCCTGGAAACCCCCATCGGCGAGGAGGAGGACAGCCATCTCGGCGACTTCATCGAGGACAAGAAGATCATCAGCCCGGCCGACGCGGTGATCAACCTCAACCTCTGCGAGCAGACCCGCAAGGTCCTGGCCACCCTGACCCCGCGCGAGGAAAAGGTCCTGCGCATGCGCTTCGGCATCGGCCAGAAGGCCGACCACACCCTGGAGGAGGTGGGCCGCGACTTCGACGTCACCCGCGAGCGCATCCGCCAGATCGAGGCCAAGGCCCTGCGCAAGC
>CALERA010000413.1 GCA_937908275.1 uncultured Desulfarculaceae bacterium
CCCTCGCCCCCGCCCGGAACCCGCGCGCTGTCGCAACCCGCGCCGATCGGGGGACGATGCAAGCCATGATCGTAAAGCTTAGCCATTCGGTAGCCTTTCCGCCAGTCCTCAGCTCCCGATCCAGAGCAGCAGGGCGGTCAGGAGCAGCAAGCCCTGCACCGCCCAGCGGTAGGTGGCGCTGCTGGCGCGGCGGAAGAGCAAGGTCCCGGCCAGGGCGCCGATGGCCACCACCGGGGCGTAGACCGAGCAATCGCGCAGCACCGCCAGGGTGAAAAGCCCGGAGCTGATGTGGATGGCGAACATGATCGCGTAGAGCAGGGTGAAGAAGCCGCCCAGAAAGCCCATGGCCCGGCGCGGCTCCGGGTCGCTGGCCATGATGAAGATCACCGCCGGCGGCCCGCCGGTGGAATAGGCCCCCTGGAACCAGCCGCTGATCGCCCCCCAGAGCATCCCCCACCAGACCTGGCCCGCGAAGAGCTGGCCCAGGCGGCGGCCGGCCGGCAGGGCCAGGCCCAGGATCGAGAAGACGATGAAGGCCGCCAAGGCCCGCTTCAGCACCGCCTCCGGGGCCGCGAAGAGCATCCAGGCCCCCAGGGGCATGGCCACCAGCGAACCCAGGGTGATCGGCCACAGCTCCCGCAGGGTGACGTAAGAGCGGTACTTCCAGGCCTGCCAGGCCACCAGGATCAGGGCGTAGGGCATCTGGAAGGCCACCGCCGCCTTGATGGGCAGGACCAGGGCCAACAGCGGCACCGCCACCAGGGAGAAGCCAAAGCCCGAGAAGGACAGGGTGAAGGCGCTGAGCAGCATGATCAGCGCCACCTGGATTTCGGTGGACATCAAGCCGCCACGGGGGCCGGCGCGGACCCGCTGGAGCCCGCCCCCAGGTAGTCGGTCATGGTCAGGACCCGCCCTGGCGGGGCCACCAGGATCCCCTCGCCGCCCCGGGCGGCCAGCAGCCTTTTCAGCCAGTCCAGGCCGCCGGGGATCTCACGATAGCCCAAGTCGAACATCGCGGCCATTTTTTGGGAATACTCCCGGTGGCTGGGCTGGATCAGGCCCTCCTGGACGATCAGGGCCACGTCCTTGTATCCCTTGAGGATTTCCTTGGTCACCCACAGCGCGGTCTCTTCGTCGTGGCGCTCGCAGGTGCGGTAGTACTCGGTCAAGGGGGTCTGGCCGTGGTCGATCCAACCGGCGCTGAGGAAGAAGCTGCCCGCGGTGCCCACCTCCGAGGGGGCCACGTCCCGATCCAGCAGCACCGGGATGCAGTCGTGCACCACCGGCGCCACCAGGGTCACCCGCCGGCCGCCGAGGCCCTCCAGCCCGCCGCCGCAGTAGCCATAGAGCAGGACCACGGTGTGGATGGCGGGATCGGCCTCGATCTTCTCCAGGGCCTGGCCCACTTCGGCCCGCAGATCCTTGGGATAGCGGTGCAGGCCCTGTTCCAGGAAGGTGATCCGCTCGCGCGGCAGGCCGAGATGTTCCAACTCCGGGCCAAAGACCTGGCAGGCCAGCACGGCCACGCCATCGGGCAACTGCATGGGTAGCGATCCTTTCAGGCCAACAGGCCACGCATGACGAACAGGCCCAGCGACAAGGCGCAAAGGCCGTAACCGGCCAAATTTAACCACCTGGCCGGGTTGTCCGCCAGTCTGCCGGATCGCTGACCCAGGCTGGCCGCCAGGGAGCAGACCGCTCCCAGACAGGCCAGGCCGATGGTCAGGCCGCGCGGGTCCACCCTTCGGAACCTAGTCCTGGGTGGCGGCCGGCGCGCAGGCGCCGGGGAAGTCGAAGACGTCCAGCTTGCCGAAGGACTTGGCCCCCTCTTCGTAGAGCGCCTCCATCACCTCGGACCTGATCTCCAGGTAGCGCTGGCTGGCCAGGACCTTGAAGTCGCGCGGCCGGGGCAGGTCCACCTCCACGCACTTCTTGACCGTGCCGGGCAGGTTGGTCATCACCAGGATGCGGTCGGCCAGGAACAGGGCCTCCTCGATCTCGGCGGTGATGAACAACATGGTCATGCCGGTGTCCTCGTAGAGCTTGACCAGGTATTCCTGCATCAGCTCCCGGGTCATGACGTCCAGGCCGCGGAAGGGCTCGTCCAGGATCATCACCGCCGGGTCGTTGACCAGGGCGCGGCAGAGCTCGGCCCGGCGCTGCATGCCGCCGGAGAGCTGGGCCGGGTACTTGTCCTTGAAGTCCTGCAGGCCGACCTTGTTCAGCAGGCCCATGGCCCGGCCCTCGGCCTCGCCCCGGGCCAGACGCCTGCTCATGGTGGGGCCGAAGGTGGTGTTCTTCATCACCGTCATCCAGGGCCAGAGTGCGGTCTCCTGGAAAACCATCATCCGGTCCGGACCGGGGCCCTTGATGGCCTGGCCGTTGATAGTGGCCTGGCCGGCGTCCGGGGTGTCGTAGCCGGCCAGGATGCTGGCCAGGGTGGTCTTGCCGCAGCCGCTGGGTCCGACCAGGACCGTCAGCTTGCCCTGCTCCACGGTCAAGGTGCAGTCCTTGAGCGCGAAGACCGGGGGCTGGCCGGGGATGCGAAACACCCGGGTGACGTTGCGGACCTCGACCTGGGCCGAGCCCACCTTGCAGGCGTTGCCGTTTCCGTTCATCTGCTTATCCCTCTCGCGCGCCTAGAAGATCCGCTTCCAAGGCATAAGAAGCTCGCTGACCCACTTCACCAGGCCGCTGGAGACGTAGCCGGCCAGGCCGATGCTGATCATGCCCACGATGATGCCCGGGGTGTAGCCGGCCAGATAGGCCTCCCAGGTCAGGCGGCCCAGACCGGTGTTGCCGGCGATCATCTCGGCGGCGATGACCACGTTCCAGGTGATGCCGATGCCCACCATCATGCCGGTGGCGATGCTGGGGATGGTGGCCGGCAGGACCACCCGCCAGAAGACCTGGCTGGGGCTGGCCCCGAAGGAGACCGCCGAGTAGACCAGCTCCTTCTTGATCGAGCCCACCCCGCCCAGCACGTTGACCACGATGGTGAAGAAGGCGCCGATGAAGGTGATGAAGGCGATGGACAACTCGTTGGTGGGCCAGAACAGGATCGACACCGGCACCCAGGCCAGGGGCGGGATGGGGCGCAGCAGCTCGAAGACCGGGAAGGTCAGGTTCTTGAAGTTGCGGTTCCAGCCCATGCCCAGGCCCAGGGGGATGCCCAGGATCTGGGCGGCCACGAAGCCGTAGAAGACGCGCAGGCTGCTGTCGCGCCAGCCGGCCCAGTACTTGGGATCGAAGACGAACTTCCAGAAGGCGTGGGCCACCTCCACCGGAGTGGGGATGGCGCTCATGAAGGGCAACGCCCCCATGCAGCTGACCTGCCAGAGGGCGAAGAACCCGGCCACCGCCGTGACCCCGCGCCAGAAACTCTTGTTGGTCAGCCTCTTGTTGATTCGCGTCGCCAGGGACGCCTTGCGCTTGACCGCCATCAGGCCATCTCCCTTTCACCGGCCTGGAAGGCCTTGACCGCCTCTTCGTGCACCGCCTCCACCAACTGGGACTTCAGGTCCAGGAACTGCTGGGTGGCCAGCATGCGGTAGTTGCGGGGGCGGGGCAGATCCACCGAGATGGCCAGCTTGATGTGGCCGGGCCGGGTAGTCATCACCGCCACCTTGTCGGCCAGGAAGATGGCCTCCTCCAGGTCGTGGGTGATGAAGAAGATGGTCTTGCCGGTGGCGTTGTACAGCTCCAGCAGGTACTCGTGGCTGGCGCTCTTGGTCACGGTGTCCATGGCCCGGAAGGGCTCGTCCAGGAGCAGCACCTTGGGGTCGTTGATCAGGGCGCGGATGATCTCCACCCGGCGCTGCATGCCGCTGCTGAGCTGGCCGGGATAGCTCTTCTCGATGTTGCTGAGCCCCACCCGGGCCAGCATCTCCCGCGCCCGTTGGTCGGCCGCGGCCTGGTCCAGCTGCTTCTGCACCACCGGGCCGTAGGTCACGTTCTCCAGGACCGTCTTCCAGGGGAAGAGCGCGCCGTGCTGAAAGACCACCACCCGGTCGCTGCCCGGCCGGGGCCGGGTGTCCGGGGTGGCCAGGGGCGCGCCGTCCAGCAGGATCTCGCCGTGGGTCACGTAGTCGAAGCCGGCCATGATGTTGAGCAGGGTGGACTTGCCGCAGCCGCTGGGACCCACCACCGCCACGAACTCGCCGGCGGCGATCTCCAGGGAGCAGTGCTCCAGGGCCACCACGTGTACGCCCTCGGGGTCGTAGATCTTGGTGACGTCGCGGATGGACAGGGCGCCGTCCGCCGCGCGGCAGACCGGGGCCGTATTGCTGGCGCTCATGCTCTAAACCTCCACGCGGGCGCTGCCGCTGAGCTCGGCCTCGCGCCAGGCCATCAACCGCCGGCCCACCACCCGCACCAGGGCGCTGCTGGCCCAGCCGATGATGCCCAGGGTGGCCATGCCGATGAAGATCACCGGGTAGGCGATGACCGAGTAGCTGTCCCAGATCAGGAAGCCCAGGCCGTACTGGGCGGCGATCATCTCGCCGGCCACCAGGGAGAACCAGCTGGCCCCCATGGAGATTTGCAGGCCGGTGAAGATGTAGGGCAGGGCCCCGGGCACCACCACGTCGAACAGGATGTCCTTGTTGCTGGCCCCCAGGCACTTGGCGGCCCGGAAATAGTTCTCGTCGATGGACTCCACCCCCAACAGGGTGTTCAGGGTGGTGACGAAGAAGGCCACCAGGAAGGTGACGAAGATGACCGCCGGCTCCGAGCCGGGCAGCACCAGGATGGCCAAGGGCACCCAGGCCAGGGGCGGGATGGGGCGGATCAGCTCCACCAGGGGCAGGCTGTAGTCGTAGAACTTCTTGTTCCAGCCCATCAACAGCCCGAAAGGGATGCCCAGCAGGGTGGCCAGCAGGAAGGCCGCCGTGGCCCGGTAGGTGCTGTAGAAGATGTGGGTGTAGTAGTCCTTGGTGTAGATCGAGATGCCGAAGACGGGCGCGGGGCTCAGCCACTCGCTGACCACCTCCACCGGACCGGGCAGGCGGTTGAACCAGGGCAGCTTGAGCAGGCTGACCGTGACGTACCACAAGCCCACGAAGATCACGAAACCGGCCAGGGTGAGCTGGAAGCTCCGGCTGGACAAGGTGTTGACCAGCTGACGGCCGAAGCCGACCTCGTAGAGCTTGGCCTGCTTGTGGATGCGCCAGGCCATGGCCCCCAGGATCAGGGCGGCCAGGGCGATGAGGATCAATGCGGTTTGCATGGCGGCCTTCATTTCCCCCGGGGACGGGTCAAGGGATGAATCCGGCTGGTGGTGTCAGCCCCTTCCCCATCCAGGGGGGCGTCCTGGGTCCCAGCCCGCGGGGGGGGAGCGGACCGAGGCCCTGGACGGGAGGATGGGGAAGGGGCAAGTCTGGTCTATCCAGTGGCTCCCGCTACTTGGCCGAATAGGCGGCCATGGGCAGGGCCTCGATCTCCACCACCGGGGGCTTGATGCCCATCTCGGCCAGGGCGGCCTTGACCGGGGCCTCGTTGATGGCGTCGGCCGGGATCTCGGGGGAAGGGACGATCTTCATGCTGTTCAGGAACTTGTAGCCCTTGGCCATGATGTCCATGACCCGGGGGCTGAAGACCATCTCGCCCACGTACTTGACCTTGGCGCCGCCCATGCTGGCCGGCATCTCCTGGTACAGGGACTTCCACAGGGTGGGCAGCTCGTAGCCCTGGGTCTCGTTCTTGACCATCTGGGCCACGCCCATGGGGTCGTTCTTCATGATCATCAGGGCCTCGATCTCGGCCTTCATCCAGCCCTTGGCGGCCTCGGGGTTGCGCTCGATGAAGTCCTGGCGCATCAGGGTGAAGTTGGCGTCCCACTCACCCCAGGGCGCGCCGGTGGCGGCGTACTTGGCGAAGCCCTGGTCCACCACCTTCTGGGCGTGGGGCTCCCACATGGGGGCCGCGTCCAGCTTGCCGGCCTCGAAGGAGCTGGCGATGACCTCGATGGTCATGTTCAGGCGCTCCTTGGGCTTGACGCCGGTCTTCTCGATCACCGCGTCGATGAAGCGGTTGGAGCAGGTGCCACGGTGGGCGGCCACGGTCTTGCCGTTAAGCCACTGGATGGCCTCCTCCGGGCTCTTGAAGTCCGGGGCGTCCTTGCGCACGATCAGCAGGTTGCAGTTCTGGCCCTCGCTGATCATGTTGGCCGCCACCAGGCGGATGTCGCCCTGGGCCTTCTTGGTGGTGGCCACGAAGGAGGGCATGTCGCCCATGCAGCCCAGCTGCATCTTGTCGGCCAGCATGGCGTTGACCATGGGCGGGCCGGTCAGGTGGGCCTCGAAGTTGACCTCGCTGCCCTGGGGCAGGTGCTTCTTCCACAGGTCGCGCTGCTTGATGACCACGCCGGTCCAGCCGCCGGTCCAGTAGGGGTGGTAACCGTAGGTGATTTTGACCGGCTCGGCGGCGGCGGCCGGGACCGGAGCCATCAGGCCGGCGGCCACCAGGGCCAGAACCAGGCCCAGGCCAACGCTGCCGACCAGGGTGCGGCGGATACTCTGCATTGCCTTCTCCTCCTCAGGGGTTGCGGGACCCCGCGCCTGATCCGGTCGGGCCGGGGGGCGGTGTCCCGGACTGTTGCCTCGCTCTGGGTGCAAAGCAGGCACCATGCCAAGGCGGCCGGGGTGGCGCGCGAGGGGGAATAATTAATTCAACCGCCTGTCATCTAAAGATATTAACGCCGATTGCCCTAATGTGTTACGGGTTTTCGCCCCATCACCCCGACCCGGCGCCCTGGTGCAATCAAGCACCACTGGCGCGCTCTTGGTCCAATTACGCACCAAGAATCGTCCAGCCTGGACCAGCCGCCCGGCCATTGCCGGTCGAACGGGGCACTTGCCCGGGGCCGAAGCGGGATTTGGTGCGAAAACAAACCAGGGCTTGGGGCGGGTAGGGTCGCACCTGGACAGGCGGCGTTCCATAAACTATGGTTAAGTCAGGCCAGCGAACGGGCCCCCGGCGGATGGCTGGCACCGTTCTCGCAATTCAGCCCCTCAACCCAGGCAGGAGACAGGGTCATGAACCAATTCTTGGAGGGCCTCAAGGCGCGCCGCAGCGTGCGCAAGTTCCAGGATAAGCCGGTGAGCCAGGAAACCCTGCAAACCCTCATGGAAGCCGTGCAGTGGTCGCCTTCCTGGGCCAACACCCAGTGCTGGGAGGTGGTCGTGGTCCAGGACCCGGGCCTGCGCGAGCAGCTCCAGGCCACCCTGGGCAAGGGGAACCCGGCCACCAAGGCCATCGTCAGCGCCCCCCTGCTGGTGGCGCTCTGTGGCAAGAAAAACTCCTCCGGTTACTACAATGGCCAGGTGACCACCAAATTCGGCGACTGGCTGCTCTACGACCTGGGCATCGCCACCCAGAGCCTCTGCCTGACCGCCCACTCCCTGGGCCTGGGCTCGGTGGTGGTGGGTCTGTTTGATCATGACGCCGCGGCCAAGGTCGTGGGCCTGCCCGAGGGCTATGAGCTGGTTTCCTTGCTGCCCGTGGGCTATCCGGACCAAGCCCCCAAGGCCCCGCCGCGCAAGGAGATTTCCCAATTCGTTCACTACGACCGCTTCTAGGCGGACCAGGGGCCGGCGGCGCGCGCCGCCGGCCCCCCAGCCCCTCCGGCTTCAGGCCCGCCCACCGAGATCGCCCATGAAAAGGCCCCCGTCCCTGGATCTGCGCACCCGCACCCGGCCCATCGCCAAGGCCACCTTCCTCTTGGGAGCGGCCTTGATCAGCGCGGCCATGGCCATTGGCCTGGTGAGCTACAACTATTCTTTCCAAATGATGGCGCGTACTTACCAGACACTATACCTGGGCAAGGCCCAGACCATCGTGGCCAGCCTGGGCATCAGCGCCGACTCGCCCGACGCCGAGGCCCTGGCCGCCATCGACCGGCTCTGGAGCAAGGCCGTCAATCGCCCACCGGACGAGTATGTCTGCGTGGTCAACGCCTCGGGCGACCTGCTGCTGCACACCGCCCACCCCCACACCGTGGGCAACTATGCCGGCGACAACCCGGTGTTGGCCGAGAGCAACCGGCCCGAGCGCAAGCTCTGCGACCTGGTGGTGACCCAGGCCGACTACGTGGGCGAGTACATCTCCAGCGAGGGCAGCGACCAGATCGCGGCCTTCGTGGCCATCCCGGAAAAGCACTGGGTGATCGGCATCCATCGCTCCCGCTCGGCCTTGCGCCAGGAAATTCGTGATGGTTTCCGGCCCTTTGTCTATGGTTTCGTCCTCATCTGCGGGTTGTTGATGCCCATCGGCCTGCTGTTGATCTACAACACCTACCGCACCGCCCAGGCCCGGCAGTTGGCCTCGGAGCAGGCCCTGCAGGAGAGCGAGCGCCGCTACCAATCCCTGGTGGACGAGATGCCCCAGTGCCTGTTCCGCAGCGACCGCCAGGGCAACCTGACCTTCGCCAACCGGGCCTTCCTGGCCCACACCGGCCAGGCATTGGCCGCCTGCCTGGGCCAGCCGGCCCACGCCTTCCTGCCCCCGGAGCTGGCCGCGCGCAACCAGGCCGATGACGCCGAGATTATTGACAAAGGCCTCACCCAGGACGCGGTGCTGCCCCATGCCGACCCGGACGGCCAGCCCGCCTGGCTGGAGATGGTCAAGAACCCGGTGCGCGACGGCCGGGGCCGCATCACCGGCATCCAGGGCATCTTCTGGGACGTCAGCGTGCGCGAGAGGGCCAAGACCCAGTTGGAGCGCACCAAGGCCCTGTTCGAGACCGTGCTCCAGTCGGTGCCCTCGGGCATCCTGGCCGTGGACGCCGACCTGCGCCTGACCCTGGTCAACCGCATGGCCGAGGAGATCATGTGCCTGGACGCCAAGCTGGTCCTGGGCCAGGTGGTCACCGAGGTGATCCCGGATTCTCACCTCAAGGACGTGGTTTCCCTGGGCATTTCCCAGTCCGGCCAGCGCTACCAGTGGGGCGACAAGCGTCTGCTGACCAGCCGCAGGCCGATCTTCCAGGGCGGGCAGGTGGTGGGTGGCGTCTCGATCTTCCAGGACGAGTCCGAGTTGGAGACGGTCCAGCGCCAGTTGGCCCAGATCCGCCGCCTGCACGACGAGCAGAACACCCTGGTGGAGAACCTGCACGACGGGGTGCTGGTCACCGACGCCCAGGTCGCCCTCAAGGCCAACCCCAGCTTCGGCCGCATCACCGGCATCGCCCCGGTGATGATCGAGGGCCGCCGCCTGGAGACCCTCGACAGCGCCAAGTACCCGGCCTTGCAGGCTATCCGCGACATCCAGGCCCAGGTGCTGGCCACCCGCGCCTCCCTGACCCAGCGCCACACCCTGGCCGGGGGCAACGAGGTCTTCATCACCGGCACCCCGGTCCTGGGTCCGGGCCAGGAGGTGCTGCGGGTGGTGATCAACCTGCGCGACGTCACCGAGCTCAAGGCCCTGGAGGAGCAGATCAAGCGCCTGGCCAGTTGGGAGCCGGAGCGGGGCAAGGACCGCGAATCCCGCCAGTTGGGCGGGGTGGTGGCCGAGAGCCCCCAGATGAACGCCCTGGTGGAGCTGTGCCTGCGGGTCTCGCGGGTGGAATCCACGGTGCTGCTGACCGGCGAGAGCGGCACCGGCAAGGACGTGCTGGCCCGGCTCATTCACCGTCTAAGCCTCCGCCACGCCAAGCCTTTCGTGGCCATCAACTGCGCGGCCGTGCCTGATAATCTCCTGGAGAGCGAGTTCTTCGGCTATGAGCGCGGGGCCTTTTCCGGCGCGGACAAGGACGGCAAGCCCGGTCTGTTCGAAGAGGCCGACGGCGGCACCCTGTTCCTGGACGAGGTGGGCGAGTTGCCCCTGGCCCTGCAGGTCAAGCTCCTGAAGGTCATCCAGGAGCAGCGCTTCCGCCGCCTGGGCAGCGTCAAGGACCGCGCCCTGGACCTGCGCATCATCGCCGCCACCAACCGCAACCTGGAGGAAATGGTCCAGAAAGGCCAGTTCCGCGAGGACCTGTTCTACCGCCTCTACGTGGTGCCCATCGCCATCCCGCCCCTGCGCGAGCGGCCCCAGGACATCATGCCCCTGGCCATGAACTTCCTCCAGGCCTGCAACCGCAAATACGGCGTCTCCCGCACCCTGAGCCAGGACCTGTTGCGGGTGCTGGAGGGCAACCCCTGGCCCGGCAACGTGCGCGAGCTGCAGAACACCATCGAGCGCATGGTCGTCACCGCCGACGCCGACACCCTGGAGCCCCGCCACCTGCCCGCGGACCTGGCCCCGGCCGCGCCCTGCCCGCCCCCCGGCCTCTGGCTGCCCGAGGGCCTCAGCCTGCGCGAGATCCGCGAACTGGTGGAGCGCCAGGTCATCGAGCGCGCCATCGCCAGCGGCGACAACCTGCGGGCCATCGCCCGCCGCCTGGGCGTCAGCCACTCCACCGTCCTGCGCAAGGCCCAAAAACTGGGCGTGCGCGAGGGCGAGGAGGCGGAGGCGGGAGAAGGCAGGTAGGAGAGAAAAGAGCATGGGCCCCCTCCCCCAATAGAGCCACTGGGGTGGCTGGGGAAGGGGCGGCCTGGTGCATGAATGCACCAAAGCCTGATTCGCGGTGCGCCTGGACACCAACCACCGACTCTAAAGCCGCCGTGAGGCCCTCTCAAGGACCCAATTAAGGGGTGTTTCGCCCCAAAATCCCAGATCCAAACGCGACCGAGTCCTGGCACGGGCCTTGCTCCCTTGGTTCGGCGCGCGGCGGCGTCCTGGCTGACGCTGGCGCGAGCCCCGCAACCCCGAAGCCCACGCAGGCCGGCCGCGCCCCATGCCGGGGCCTACCGGAAAGGAGCTATCCCACATGCCCGAGGCCAAACACATCCCCCTGGGGGTCGGCTTCTACCCCGACTGGTGGCACAAGAACCACGGCGTCGCCTTTGGCCGCGACTATTACTATGACCCCGAGTACCGGGTGCAGACCCAGGCCAAGATGGCCCGGATCCTCCACGAGCAGTTCGGCGACGTGGGCCTGGGCAACCCCGATCCCCAGCCCCGCCCCCTGATCAGCTTCGGCATGGTCATGCTGCCGGCCGTCTTTGGCTGCGAGATCGTCTTCGAGGAGGAGGCCCTGCCCTGGGCCATGCCCCTGAACCTCTCCAAGGAGGACTGCGAGAAGCTGGTCAAGCCCGACCTGACCAAGGTCGAGCCCATGCTGACCGTCTTCAAGCAGATCGACTACCTCAAGACCAAGTACGGCAAGGTGGTGGGCGACATCAACACCACCGGCGTGCAGAACCTGGCCCTGAAACTGCGCGGCGACTCCCTCTACATCGACTACTTCGACGACCCGGACTTCGCCCACCGCCTGCTGAAGTTCTGCACCGAGTGCATCATCGACCTCTGGCAGCTGATCTACCCCATCACCGGCAGCGGCGGCGTGGACGTCACCCCCATGTCCGACCCCAAGGTCTACGTGGCCCCCAACTGCACCGTGGAGCAGATCTCCGGCGACACCTACGAGGAGTTCGGCCTGCCCTACGACACCATCCTGGCCAACGCCTGCCATCCTTTCGGCATCCACCACTGCGGCAGCGTGGACCCGGTCATCGAGCACTACGCCAAGATTCCCCACCTGGTCTTCATGGAGGCCGGGTTCGGCAGCGATTTCGCCGCCGCCCGCAAGGCCCTGGGCCCCCAGGTGGCCTTCAACGCCCGCATCAGCCCGGTGCTGATGAAAAACGGCGCCCCGGACGAGGTCGCCGCCGCGGTCAAGGACGCCATCGACCAGGGCGCGCCTTTGGGCAACTATTCCATCGACACCGTGGGCCTGACCCACGGCACCCCGGACGAGAACGTGCGCGCCGCCCGCCGCACGGCCATGGAATTCGGTCGGATCGACTAGGGAGCTTCTCATGCAGACCGTGATTTGGAGCCAGACCCAGAAGGTCACCATCGCCCCGGAGCTGCCGGTGGTGATGATCGGCGAGCGCATCAACCCCACCGGCCGGCGCAAGATGGCCGCCGCCCTGGAAGCCGGCGACATGGCCCTGATCCAGGAAGAGGCCAAGCGCCAGGTGGCCGCCGGGGCGCAGGTGCTGGACGTCAACGTGGGCGTCTCCGGCCTGGACGAGCCGGCCCTGATGGTCGAGGCCATCAAGGCGGTGCAGGCCGTCACCCAGGTGCCCCTGTGCCTGGACTCGGCCTCGCCCAAGGCCCTGGAGGCCGGTCTGGCCGTGTATCAGGGCAAGGCCCTGGTCAACTCGGTCAACGGCGAGTCGGCCAAGCTGGCCGAGGTCCTGCCCCTGGTGGCCCGGCACAAGGCCGCCGTGGTGGCCCTGACCATGGACGACCAGGGCATCCCCCGCGACGTGGCCACCCGCCTGGCCATCGCCGAGCGCATCGTCAATGAGGCCGCCAAGCTGGGCATCCCGGCCGAGGACATCGTGGTGGACCCCCTGGCCATGAGCGTGGCCGCCGACGACCAGGCCGGCCTGTCGGCCCTGAACGCCCTGGCCACCATCCGCGAGAAGCTGGGCGTCAACCAGACCACCGGCGCCAGCAACATCTCCTTTGGCCTGCCCGACCGCACCGCGGTCAACTCGGTGTTCCTGGCCATGGCGGTGATGAACGGCTGCACCTGCCCCATCACCGACCCCACCAACTGGGACATCCGCCGCGCCCTGCTGATCAGCGACCTGATGCTGGGCAAGGATTCTTTCGGCATGAACTTCATCAGCGCCTTCCGGGAGCTGAACCCCGAGGACTAGGCCCTCCCCCTCGGCCGCCGGCCCGTCCCCCCATGATCCCCCGGGCCGGCGGCCGCCAACCATAGTTAACACGCGCCCCGGCCTGGGTCCGGCCCGCCAGGGGCGAGGGAAGCGAAAAGGAGTCATCAGCCATGGCCGATCTGGAAGCCTTGAAGCAAGCTGTCATCAAAGGCAAGCGCAACGACGTGATCGCCCTGATTCAGCAGGCCCTGGACGAGGGTCACGACCCCCAGGCCCTGATCAACGACTATCTCATCGAGGGCCTCAAGGAGGTCGGCAAGCGTTTTGAGCAGAAGAAGATCTTCGTCCCGGAGATGATGATCGCCGCCCGGGCCATGCAGGCCGGCGTGGACATCATCAAGCCGGTCATCGAGAGCCGCGGCGGCGCGGGCGAGAGCCTGGGCACCATCGTCATGGGCACCGTCTTCGGCGACCTGCACGACATTGGCAAGAACCTGGTTTGTCTGATGCTGGAGAGCTCCGGCTTCAAGGTCATCAACATCGGCGAGAACGCTCCGGCGGACAAGTTCCTGGCCGCCGCCAACGAGCACAACGCCGACCTGGTGGGGCTCTCCAGCCTTCTCACCACCGGCGACCCCCACGTCAAGTCCACCGTGGCCGCCATCAAGCAGAGCGGCCTGGGCGGCAAGGTCAAGGTCATGTGCGGCGGCGCCGCCCTGACCCCCAAGTTCGTCCTGGAGGACTGCCAGGCCGACGGCTACGCCTCCGACGCCGTGGCCGCGGTGCGCATCGCCAAGGACCTGCTGGGAATCGCGTAAGAGATAACCGGGGGAACCCTTTTAGGTATAAAAGGGTTTCCCCGGACCCCTTCCCAAAACACTTTGGCGAAATGGCGTGGCCATTTCGCCCGTTTTGTTTTGCCTCCGGCGGGGGCGCGTCCACCTGGCCGATCGGTTGGTTTTGGAGTATCTAATTAGGTAGTCACGGCATGGTCGGCCCGCGCGCCGCGTCCCGGTTGACCACGCCGCTAGCCAAAATCTCGTGTTCCGGTGGTTGCAGCATGACCGACAACTCGATTTCCACCCCCGCCGCTCCCTCCGACCCCTCCCCCTCCACCCGCCTGATCGTCATCGGCGGCTTCTTGGGCGCGGGCAAGACCAGCCTCCTGCTGGCCTGGTGCCGCCTGCTCCTGGCCCAGGGCCGCCGGGTGGCGGTGCTGGAGAACGAGGCCGGCCGGGTGGGCCTGGACGACGAATTCCTGCGCCAGGAGGGCCTCAGCGTGCGCCACGTCCTGGGCGGCTGCGCCTGCTGCGACGGCCTGGGCCGGGTGCTGGAGCAGCTCCAGGCCTTCCTGAGCGCCGATCCCGGCCAGGTGGTCCTCCTGGAGCCCACCGGCCTGGCCGCCCTGGACCAGCTCCTGGCCAGCCTGCCCCGCACCGACCCGCCCCTCACGGTGCAGGCGGTGGCCCTGGCCGACGCCACCCGCTTCGCCACCCTGGTCAAGGGCCTGCCCCGCCTGGTGGCGGCCCAGGTGGCCCCGGCCCAGGTGGTGGTGCTGAGCAAGCCGGACCTGGTGTCGGAGTCGCAACTGGCCGAGGCCCGCGCCGCCGTGGCCGGGATCAATCCCCGGGCCGAGATCCTGGAGGCCGACCTGCTGCACGCCGCCCTGGCCACCGCTTCCCACCTGGAGGACCTGCTCGCCCAGGCCGTGGCCCCCCTGAGCGACGGACCGGGCGCTCCCAACGCCGGCCAGGCCCTGAGCCTGGAGCTGGACCTGCCGGCCGGGGGCCTGGCCTTCAACCAGGCCGAGGCCCTGGTGCGGCTGTTGGTGGCGGAGTTGCTGGGCCAGGGGGACTGGGGGCACGTCAAGCTCCTGGGGCGCGACGCCCGGGGCGAGACCCGGATGGTCAGCGCCACCGGCCCCCGCGACCTCTCCTGGCGGGGGATGCCGGCCGACCTGGCGGGCCGAGCCAGCCTGGCGGTGGTCCTGGCCGGTCCGGGCGCGGACCAGATCCAGGCCCGCCTGGCCGGGCTGGTGCCCCGCCTGCGGCCGGACCTGGGCCAGGCCCTGGCCCAGGCCCTGCCGCCCCTGCCCGGCCTGGAGCTGGCCCCCTAAAGGCGCAAGGTCAGGCGGGCAGGTAGGGGGTCAGGCGGTACTGGCAGGTGGGCAGGTCGCAGCGCTGGCACTTGTAGGCCTCGTCCCCCGGACGGGGGGCATGGTCGGTCCAGGGCACCCAGATGGCGGTGGACTTCAGGGGGCGCATGCCGCCCCGGGGGTTGCAACTGACCCCGATGGCCTGGGCGGTCAGATGGGCGAAGAGCTGCGGGCCGGCGCTCAGGGCCATGCCGCCCACCCCGGGGCCAAAGGGGCAGCCGCAATACAGCCCGCGCAGGCCGGCCGCCTGGACCAACACCTGGCGGCAATGCTGGCCCAGGGCCTCCACCAGGGCCACCCCGGCCGCGTCCAGGAACAATCCCTCGGTCATGCTGCGCCCCTGGGTCAGGACCTTGGCCTCCTGGTCGATGGCCTCGCCCAGGGTGCAGACCGCCGCCACCAGCAGGGGCGGCCGGGAGGCCAGCACCCGGGTCGGGGCCCAGACCCATTCGCCGTCGGCCAGCTCCAGGCCGCGCCCCACCTCCGCCGCCACCACCGGATGGGCGGCATAGGCCAGGCGGGGTTGGGCCAGGTCCTTGGCGTGGGTCAGGGCGGCGCTGGCCAGACCCTCCAGGCGCTCGGCCAGGCGATAGTCCGTGCCGCCGGCATAGCGCCCCACCTGGTGCAAGGGCACCCGCAGTTCGTCGGCCGCCACGGTCAGACAGACCGTCTCCTCGATCGCCGCCACCGGTTCCGAAAACACCGCCACGCCTAGTCCTCCTGACCGGGAACGCCGTTGGCCGGAAAACGCATGCCGCCGGCAAAGGCCGAATGGAAGGAGGGATGGGTGGCCAGCTCCAGGTAGCCGATCTCCCGGGCCAGGTCGCTGGCCCGCTGGCGCTGGCGGCGGCTGAGCAGCGCCATGATGGCCCCGGCCCCGGCCGCGTTGCCCACGCCTTCCAGGGTCTCGTCGCCGCGCAGGGGCACCAGGCCGATGGCCGCCACGTCCCTGGGGTCCAGGTAGTTGCCAAAGGCCCCGGCCAGCAGCACCCGCTCCACCTTCTCCAGGCCCAATTGCTGCAGCATGATCGCGGCCCCGGCGTGGATCGCGCCCTTGGCCAGTTGCAGTTGGCTGATGTCGCGCTCGCTCAGGGTGAGGTCCTGGCCGCTGCCGGTGGCCGCGGCCGGGGCCATGATGTACTCGATGCCATCCTCGCCCTGGCGCAGATGGGGTCCCAGGTTCTCCACCTCGAAGCGGCCCATGGAGTTGAGCGCGCCGGCCCGCAGCAGGTTGGCCACCAGGGAGACCAGGCCCGAGCCGCAGATCCCCAGGGGCGGGGCGTTGCCGATGACGCTCAGGCTGGGGGCCAGGGTCTGGGGGTCCACCGCCACCCGTTCCACCGCGCCGGCCGCCCCGCGCATGCCCCAGCGGATCTGCCCGCCCTCGAAGGCCGGGCCGGCCGCGGCCGAGCAGCAGAGCATGGCCCCCGGGGTGGCCAGGATCATCTCGCCGTTGGTGCCCAGGTCGATGATCAGGCTGGGTTGGGCGATGCGGTCGGCTCCGGTGGCCAGGGCCACGGCCACGCTGTCCGCCCCCACGAACCCGGCGCAGACCGGCAGGGTCAGGACCCGGGCCCGGGGCGCGAAGTTGAAGCCCAGCTCCCGGGCCGGGACCTCCAGGGCGCGGGCCGCCACCGGGGTGTAGGGCGCGCGGGCCAGGCCGGTGGGGTCCAGGCCCAGGAAGATGTGGTGCATGGCGGTGTTGCCCACCAGCACGCACTCGAAGATCCGCTCCGGCGAGACCCCGGCCTCGCGGCAGGCGGCCGCGGCCAGGCGGTCGATGCAGTCCCGGGCCAGGCCGGCCAGCTCGGCCAGGCCGCCGGGGTCCTCCTGGCAATGGGTGATGCGGCTGATCACGTCGCCGCCGCGCACGATCTGGGGGTTCATCTCGGCCTTGACCGCCAGGGGCTTGCCGTCGCGCAGGTCGTGCAGGAAGGCCACCACGGTGGTGGTGCCCAGGTCCACGGCCAGGCCCAAGCAGGGCGCACCCCAGCCCGGGGAGACGTCCAGGATCCGGCTGGCGTCGGCCACCACCGCGCCCACCCGGCCCTCCTGGGCCTCCAGGGCCGGCCCCAGATCGCGCAGCAGGTCCAGGGGCGCGCGCCAGGGGCCATGGGGCGCGCCGGCGACCTCTTGCAGGCAGCGCAGGGTGCGCTCCTGGTGGCTCTGGCCGCCGCCCAGGGTCGCGGGGGGCACGCTCAGGTCATAGGCGGCCAGGGCCGGGGCCAGCTCGGACTCCACCGCCTGGCCGGTGGTCAGGATCACCTGCTGCTGGCGGCGGCTCTCGGGCGGCACCCAGACCCGGCCGCCGCCGGTCAGGCGCACCCGGCAGGCCAGGCGGTAGCCCTCCGAGGCGGTGGCCCCCAGCAGCTTCAGTTCGGCCGCCTCGGGCGGGTCGGCCGGGGCCTCCAGGCGCACCCGGCACTTGCCGCAGGCGCCCTGGCCGCCGCAGGTGGCCTCCAGGGCCACTCCGGCGCTCTCGGCCAGCTCCAGGAGGGTCTGACCCGGGGTGAGGGGCACCAGGCGACCCAGGGGCTGGAACTCCACCACCGGGGCGGCGCCCTGGCGGGAATCAGGGTTGGGGGCGGCCGCCGCGCGGGCGGGATCACGGGGGGGCTGTGTTTGACTCATGCTGACAATCCAGGCTGGGGGCTGGCCCGGCCGCGGCAATGCGGCCTCAGGCGTTGGCAATGACTTTCTGGCAGATGGCCACGCCGCTGATGGCGTCGGCGGCCCAATGGTCGGCCTTGACGTACTGGCGCACCAGGTCGTCGGTGGCCCCGCCGCCGATCATGATCGGCGGCAGCTTGGTCCCCGGGGGCAGGTTGGTCCGCAGAAAGGCGATGGTGTCGCGCAGGGGATCGAAACAGGCGGTGAGCAGGGCCGACAGGCCGATGACGTGGGGCTTGAACTCCAGCACGGCGTTGAGCAGGTCCTGGGGCGAGACGTCCTCGCCCAGGTCGCGCACCGTGAAGCCGTGGCACTTGAGCAGGGTCTTGACCAGGTTCTTGCCGATGTAGTGGATGTCGCCCTGCACGGTGGCCATCAGGACCCGGCCGCTGGCCTGGCCGTGGATGCGGCGCTGGAAATAGGGCTCCAGCAGCTCGGAGAGCTCCTGCATGATCTTGCCGGCCATGATCAGCCCGGCGATGTAGTAGCGGCTCTGCTCGTAGAGCTCGCCCACGGTGGCCATGCCCTCCTGGCAGCTCTCCAGGATGCGCTCTGGCGTGTCGCCGGCCCCCAGCAGGCGGTTGACCTCCGCGATGACCTCGTTCTCGCGCAGGTCGATCACCAGGGAGCGCAAATGCTCATGTTCCCGTAGCGTGGTCATGGTCGCCGTCCCGGAGCGGGTGGTCATTCCTCGTCCCAGTGCCCGATCTTGGCCGTGAAGAGCAGGCGGTCGGCCGGGCAGACGAACCAGCCGTAACTCACCGGCCGGTCGTCGAAATCGAAAAAGGTGTGCTCCAGGCGGAAGGCGGGCGAGCCCTGCTCGCGCTTGAGCAGGCCGGCCTCCTGGGCCCCCAGGGTCACCGCCTGCACGCTCATCAGGCCTTTCTTGATGTCGGTCTGGCCCGCGCCGGAAAAAAGCCCGCGCAGGGAGGTGACGTCCAACTCGCCTTCCACGATGGGGCGCTGGGGGTCGTAGAGCAGGTGGCCGTGGTGGTAGACCACCGGATGGCCGTGGCTCAGGAGCAGGCGGCGGGCGTGGATCACGTTGGCCCCGGAGCCCAGGCCCAGGCGCTCGGCCACCTCGGGCGAGGCCTTGGTGATGTCCATCTCCAGGACCTTGACCTGGGTGTCGCTCTCTTCCTGGATCAACTCCATCAGCTCCTGGAGGTTGAAGGAGCTGGAGGAGAGCTTGACCCCCTTGACGAAGGTCCCGCTGCCCTGGACGGTGCGCACCACCCCCTGGTCGATGAGCAGGTTGATGGCCCGGCGCACGGTCATGGGGGACAGGCCGTACTTCTTGCAGATCACCGCCTCCGAGGGCAGCTTGGCCCCGGGACGGTACTTGCCGGCCGCGATCTGGGCCTTGAAGATCTTGACCAGTTGCAGATAGGCCGGCTCGAAGGAATCGCGGTCTATGTTAAGGACATCCTTGGCTGTCGATACGGACATGCCCCAGCCCCACCCCTGTCTGACTCGGCCGTCAAGACCAGGGGTTAACGCCCAATGAATCACACCCCAGGCCGCTGGCATGGCGCGCCCGGGCAGGCAAGACCCTTGCGAACTCAATCTCTCCTGGCTACATGCCAGGCCGCCGCCGGGTTGTCAATCAACATATACACCCACACCCGGCCGGCCCGCCAATCCGGGCCGCCGGGCCGGGCGGGAGTCATCACCACCAGGCTCCCGCCGCCGGCCCGGTCCCGGGAGAAGGCCTATTTGGCCGCGCCGCGGGCGCGGTAGTCGGTCAAGAAGCGGCGCGCGAAGCGGTCGCGGCCCATGACCAGGTCCAGGGCCAGCACCGTGGGGCGCACCTTGGCCGCGTCCACCGTGGGGCAGGTCACCCCGGAGCGGATGGCGGCGCTGAGGAAGACGTGGTTGATCAGCTCGCGGTCGGGCAGGCCGAAGGAGATGTTGCTGGCCCCCAGGGTCTGGTTGACGTCCAGGCGCTCGCGCACCTGTTGCACCGCCTCCAGGGTGGCCACTGCGGCGCGGTCGTCGGCCCCCACGCTCATGCACAGGCAGTCCATGATGATGTCGCTGGCCGGGATGCCCAGGGCCTCGGCCCGGGCCACGATGCGCTCGGCGATGGCCACCCGGGTGGCGGCGTCCTTGGGGATGCCCTTCTCGTCCATGGTCAGGCCGATCACCGCCGCGCCGTACTCCTTGACCAGGGGCAGCACCGTGTTCAGGGACTTCTCCTCGCCGGTCACGGAGTTGATGATGGCCTTGCCCGGAATCAGCTTCAGGGCCGCGGGAAGGGCCGCCGGGTCATTGACGTCCAGGCACAGGGGCGCGTCCACCACCTCCAGGATGGCGGCCACCGCCCGGGGCAGCATCGCCACCTCGTCCACCCCGGAGGTGACCACGTTCACGTCCAGGATGTCGGCCCCGGCCGCCACCTGGTTCACCGCCTCCTTGCGCACCTGGTCCAGGTCGCCGTCGCGCAGGGCCTGGGCCAGCTTCTTCTTGCCGGAGGGGTTGATGCGCTCACCGATCAGCACCGTGGGGCGATCGTAGCCGATCACCACCTCCACCGCTTTGCCTTTAACAATGGTGTCCATATGGGTTTACTCCAAAACTCCCGTGACTCGAGGAAGGGTGGGCGCGTCCGACCCGTGGGAGGGGGTCGGACGCGCCCCACGGCAAGGCCGCGAGGGGGGAGGAAAACCGGCGCGGTGCGCCGGTAGGGAGGCTATTTAAGCGTAGCGGCCGTATTCCTTGGCCGCCTGGATCATGGCCTGCAGGTTCTCGGGCTTGGCGTCGTCGGCCGGCGCGGCGGCGTCCAGGATAAAGCCGCCGCCCTTGCCCACCACGTCGATCAGCTTCTTGCAGTAGGCCTTCACGTCGTCCGGGGTGCCGGTGACCATCAGGGACAGGGGCACGTTGCCCTTCAGGCAGACCTGGCCGCCGATGATCTCCTTGGCCTTGAAGATGTCGGTGCGCTCGAAGTGGTAGACCGCCTTGCCGGCCGGGATGTCGCCGATGATCTCCAGGCGGCTGGTGCACTCGCCCTCCCAGAGGACCACCGGGATCAGGCCCTCGGCGATCAGGCCTTCCATCAGGGCCTTGAGCGAGGGCCAGTAGAAGCGCTTGAACTGGTCGTTGCTCATGAAGCCGTCCAGGCCCTTGTGCAGGGGAATGAAAACCTTGGTCCCCCCGCGCTGCTTGGTGGACAGGCCCAGGCGCAGCATGATGGGCAGCATCTTCTCGGTGGCGGCCATCAGCTTGTCGGTGTGGCGGAACATGTCCATCATGCCGCCCAGGGTGCCGCGGAAATAGTCGCTCAGGGTGTCGAAGGGGGCCTGGGTGAAGCCCTGGTAGGTGGAGGGGAAGCCCATCTCCTTGATCACGCCGGCGAACCGTCCGGCGTTCATGCCCATCTGCTGGCCGGCGTCGGCGGCCTTGATCAGGGCCTCGCCCACCTCGCGCATGCCCGGCGCGCCCAGGGCGGCGAAGTTGGCCAGGCCCATGGAGTAGGTGATGATCTCGCGCAGGGGCGGCAGTCCGGCCAGGGGGGCCAGGGCCCCGAAGATGCGCGGCCAGTAGCGGCGGATCATGAAGTCGGTGGGGTCGAAGATGAACTCGTCGTACTCCTCGCCCTTCATGTACTCGCCCTCGACGAACTGATAGCCAGACATGTCATCCACGCCGTGGCCGGCCCACTTGAGCTGCTTGTAGTCCAGGGCTTCCATGATCGCGCCCAGGTAGCGGATCATGAAGGGGTTGTCGGCGGTGTCGAAGTCGAAGTCCTGCAGGGTCTTGGTCCAGGCCGAAATCATCTTGTCGGCGTCGTACATGACATCGCGCAAGCTGACCTTGGCGTAATAGGCCGGGAAAAACCCGGTCATGCAGGTCACCGGCACCCGGTCCGGCACCCCCAGGGCGATGGCGGTGTTGACCCGGGCCTCCTTCTCGGCGAAAAGCTCCTGCGGACTCTGGCTCATTGCACGCCTCCAGCCACGACCTTCTTGGCATAGCTGACCGCCTCCATGGCATCCAGGCCATAGTCGTCCGCGCCGGTGTAGCGGCGGATCTCCTCGTCGATCTGCCCGCCACCGATCTGGATCTTGACCTTGTCCCGGAGGCCGGCCTCCTTCAACGCCTCGACCGTCTTCTTCATGTTATCAAAGGCCACGGTCAGGAAGCCGCTCAGGGCCACCACCTGGGGATCGAACTCCTTGACCGCCTCCACGAACTTGGCGGCCGGCACGTCGATGCCCAGGTCCCGCACCTCGAAGCCGTTGACCTCCAGCATCAGCACCACGATGTCCTTGCCGATGTCATGGATGTCGCCCTCCACGGTGCCCACCACCACCCGGCCCAGGGACTCCTTGCTGCTGGAGGCCTCCTTGAGCAGGGGCTTGATCAGCTCGCTGATCTGCATCAGGATCTGGCCGGCCATCACCAGCTCGGGCAGGAAATACAGTCCTTTGGCGAAGTTGTCGCCCACGATGGCCATGGCCTGTTTGCAGGCGTCCAGGATGGAGAAGGGGTCCGCGCCCTGGTTGACCATATCTTGGGCGATGGTCAGGGCCTCCTGCTCCTTGATGGTGGACATGGCCTCGACTAGCTGCTGTTGAGACATCGTCATCCCTCCGTGGGTGCGCCGCCGGCCGGTTGGCCCGGCCGGCGGGGTGTGCAACTATTGAGCGGCTTCCTCTTGGGCGTCGCCGATGAAGAAGGCCACGATGAAGCTGATGACCGCCACCGCGCCACCCAGGATGATGGCGAGATTATAGCCGCTGGACATCTTGATGAAGGCGCCGAGATAGGGGCCGATGAAGACCGCCGCCACCAGGGGCAGGCTGCCCAGGCCGACGTTGACGCCGGCGTTCTTGGGGCCGAAGGAGGTGGCCAGGAAGGTGTTGTTGATCGGCACCAGGCCGCCGTAGCTGGAGCCGGTGATGATCACCGCCACGATGAAGCCGGTGTAACCCACCCAGGTGGTGAGGTAGAGCAGGCCCAGCAGGCCGATGACCATGCCCATGGCGGCGATGACCATGGTCTTCCGGCGGCCGATGACGTCCCAGAGATAGCCGTAGAGGAAGCGGCCCAGGCCGTTGCTGACCGACAGCACGCTCATGGCGATGATGGCCGCGGCCTTGTCCACGCCATTTTCCACCGCCATGGGCACGATGTGGCCGATGATCATCAGGCCGGCCGAGCAGAGGAACAGGTCCCAGACGAACCAGGTCCAGAAGGGCGCGGTCTGCATCATCTCGTTCCAGTTGTAGTCCTTGACCGGCCGCTTGGGTCCGGCCGCGGCGGCCGGGGACCCGGCCGGGGCCTTGGCCACGGGAGCGTAATCAGCCGGCGGCAGCTTGATCAGGGCCGCGCCGCCCACGCAGACCACCAGGCTGACCACGGCCAGGAACTTGAAGGCGGTCTGCCAGCCCATGCTGTCGATCATCATGGAGGTGGAGCCGCCCAGGAGGAAGGCGCCCAGGCCCAGGCCCATGGTCAGGATGCCCATGCCCAGGCCGCGCTTGTCCGGGTACCAGCGGGCCACCACCGAGATCAGGCAGATGTAGATCAGGCCCACGCCCAGGCCGACCATGATGCCGTAGAAGAAGTAGAGCATCCACAGGGCGGTGGTGAAGGAGGCCGCGAAGAAGCCGACGGCCAGGCAGGCCGCGCCGGCGATGGCCACCATCTTCGGCCCTTTGCGGTCCTGGATGCGGCCGCCGATGATCATGCCCAGGGACAAGGTGACGATGGAGAAGGAAAAGGCCAGGGAGGTCTCCGAACGGGTCCAGCCGAAGGCCTTTTCCAGGGGCAGGGTGAAGATGGACCAGGCGTAGACCAGGCCCAGGACGATGGATACCACGAATCCGATCACCAGGTAGATCCAGCGGTTTTGCGCGACCGCCGCTCCCGCGTTGCCCTCCGCCATGTTGTTGCTCCCCTCGCTAGGTTGACTGCCGCGGCCCGGGCCGGGCCCATCTTGGGCCAGCCCCCGGGCCCGCGCGCCGGTGGTCATGGAACCCCTCCTGACCACCAGCGCTGGTTTCCGCTGCCCACCGGGTCACGCGATCCGCCGGGCCACCGTTGTTGGTGGTACAGATATATATTTATCTATATAACTTGTCAAGGCTAAAGCGAAGCGCCGCCAAATTGGCCCGGGGCCAATCCAGAGCAAGGGCCGCGGCTTTGCGGCTGATCTGTTTAGTGCTTGATTATCGGCGGATTATCTTTGGCGGTTGGCCAACGGTGGGGCGCGGCGGATAGGACGGATGGCCTTCGTCCTTGGCCGCCGCGCCCCGCCGGAGGGAGGCGCGGGAGGCGGGCGGAGAGGCGGCAGCGGCCCCGGTGGCGATGGGGACCGCCCCCGCCTCCCCTTAGCGTAATCCCAGATTGCGGCTCACGATGAGCTTCATGATCTCGCTGGTGCCCGCGTATATGGACAGCGCCCGCACGTCGCGGTACAGGCGGCAGATGCGATATTCCTCCATGTAGCCATACCCGCCGTGCAGTTGCAGGGCCTGGTAGGCCACCCGGTTCACCATCTCCCCCAGCCAGTATTTGGCCATGGAGACCTTTTGCACCACGTCCTGGCCGCGCAGGTGGGCCAGGATCACCGACTCCAGGAAGGTGCGCCCCAGCTCCACGTCGGTGGCCATCTCGGCCAGCTTGAAGGCGTTGGCCTGGTGCAGGCCGATGGGCCGGCCAAAGGCCTCGCGGGTCTTGGCGTAGTTCAGACCCTCCTTGAAGCACTCCTCGGCCATGAGCTGGCTCTTGATGCAGACCTCCAGGCGCTCCTGCTGGAGCTTTTCCATCAGGAAGGCGAAGCCCTGGCCCTCCTCGCCCAGGCGGTGCCAGAGCGGCACCTTACAGTCCTGGAAATAGAGCTCGGCGGTGTCCTGCATGTGGGAGCCCATCTTGCGCAGGCGGCGGCCCCGGGAAAAGCCGGGCGCGTCCTTGTCCACCAGGATCAGGCTGACGCCCTTGTAGCCGGCGCCGGGGTCGGTCTTGACCGCCACCACCACCAGGTCGGCGAAATAACCGTTGGTGATGAAGGTCTTCTGGCCGTTGATGACGTAGTGGTCGCCCTGGCGCACCGCGGTGGTGCGGATGGCGGCCAGGTCGCTGCCCGCCCCGGGCTCGCTGAAGCCCACCGCCATCACCACCTCGCCGCTGACGCAGCCGGGCAGCCATTTTTCCTTGGCCTCCGGGGTGCCATAGGCGGCCAGATAGGGCGCGGCCACGTCGCTGTGCAGGGGCACCCCCACGCCATAGCCGTCGCCCCGGATCAGCTCCTCGTTGATGATCACCGAGTACTCGAAGCCCAGGCCCAGGCCGCCGTATTCCTCCGGGATCCAGGGGCAGAGGTAGCCCTGCTCGCCCATCTTGCGCCACAGCGCGCGCGGCACCGCGCCCTCGGCCTCCCAGGCCTCGGCCTGGGGAGTGACCTCCTCGGCCACGAAACGGCGGAAGGCCTCGCGGAAGATGCGGTGGTCCTCGGTGTAGATCTCTGCCAGCATCGCTCCCTCGCTCGAGAATCGGCGGCCCGGTTGGGGCGCTCGCCGCCTGGGCCGGCCCCCCAGCCCCATTTTCTACCGACCGGCAAGTAGGTCGGATTGCAGCTTGCCACCCCGGATTGAAAATGTCAACATCCATGAACGCCAGTGGAACCATTTTCAGGGAGGGGCCCGGGGCATGGCCGGACGCAAGACCGCGATGGACCAGCGCGCGCAGGAAATTTTCGGGGTGGCCTGCCGCCTGCTCTGCGAGATGGGCTATGAACGGGCCTCGATCCGCGACCTGGCCGAGGCGGTGGGCATGACCAAGGCCGGGCTCTACTACTATTTCAAGAGCAAGGAAGAGCTGCTGTTCCTGATCCTGGACAGCTACATGGACGACCTGCTGGCCGGCATGGAGGAGATCAGCGCCCGCGTCCAGGACCCCGAGGAGCGGCTCAAGGCCTACATCCGCTTCCAGGTGGAGCGCTACTGCGAGGACACCTACCGCAGCAAGCTGATCATCAACGACGAGAACTGCCTGTCCGGGGAGTGGTTCCAGACCGTGAAGGACAAGCAGCGGCGCTACCTGGCCTATTGGCGGGAGACCCTGGAGCGCTTCGGCCAGCAGCGCGGCCGGCCCATCGCCCACCTCTCGGCCCACGTGATGCTCCTGATCGGCATGTGCAACTGGATCTACCAGTGGTATCAGCCCGAGGGCGAGTTGCGCCCCCCGGAGCTGGCCGACCTCATCTTCCGGCGCTTCCTGCACGGCCTGGACGGCTAGCCCGCGCTCCCGCCCTCCCCCGCCCAGGCCAGGCCTTCCCGCCAGACCACTTGCGGAACCACCGAGTGGCTGTCCAGCCGGCAGCAGAACTCCAGGTCCGCTTCCAGGCCCAGGCCCCGCAGCCGCCCGGCGGCCGGGCTGCTCAGGAGCCGTTGGCGCAGGGGCGCGAAATCAGGCTCTTCCCCGGCCAGGCGGGCGGCCAGGTATTGCCCGGCCAGGTCATCCTCCAGGGCCGGCTCCCCGGCCCGGCCCATGGCCAGGAAGGTCACCGCCTCGGGGTTGAGCCGCCGCAGGTGGTCGGTCAGGGCGCTGGCGTTGGCGAAGCTGCCATAGAAGACCGGACCCGCCCCGCGCAGCCGGGCCAGGGCCTGGGTGCCGTTGCTGGAGGTCAGGATCGCGGTTTGTCCGCGATAGTCGGCCCGGATCGCCGCCACCGGGGAGTTGTCGCCGTCAAAGCCCGGCAGCTTCACCCCCTGGCGCTCGCCCAGGAGCACCCAGTCCGGGTGGGCCGCCTTCAGGTCCCGGGCCTGGTCCAGCGCGGCCAGGAGGCAGACCCGGGCCCCGCCCGCCACCAGGGCGATGATGGTGTTGCTGGCCCGGAAGACATCCAGGACCACCACCGCGCCGCGGATGGCCTCCAGGCTGGTCAGATCGTGGCTGCAGTCAATCCGCATGGAAACCTCGCGTCCTGGCCGATGGCGTCCACCGGCCATTGGCTCGCCTGTGATCAAGAGGTGAGACCCGCCCCAGGTTAGCAGCCGCCGGCCGGGACCGGCAAGGCCGGGCGGCGGGGAGCTAGGCCAAGGGCGCTAAATTCCTGGCCGCGCCGGCCCGGGGCGCGGGGCGCGCTTGCAAGCCGCCGCGCCGGATGATAGCATGCACAATTCCGGCAACAACCAGCCAACCGGCGCAGTTGATTGACCTTTTCCGAGGGGATGACACATGGCCCAGCAGGGCATGACCTTTCAGAACGTGATCTTGGCGCTCTCGCGCTATTGGGCCGACCAGGGCTGCCTGATCGGCCAGCCCTACGACATCGAGGTGGGCGCGGGCACCTTCAACCCCCACACCACCCTGCGGGTGCTGGGTCCGGAGCCCTGGAAGGTGGCCTACGTGGATCCCAGCCGCCGGCCCACCGACGGCCGCTACGGCGAGAACCCCAACCGCCTGCAGCACTACTATCAATACCAGGTGATCCTGAAGCCCTCGCCGCTCAACGTGCAGGAGCTCTACCTGGACTCGCTCAAGGTGCTGGGCATCGATCCCCTGGAGCACGACATCCGCTTCGTGGAGGACGACTGGGAGTCGCCCACGGTGGGGGCCTGGGGCCTGGGCTGGGAGGTCTGGCTGGACGGCATGGAGATCACCCAGTTCACCTA
>CALERA010000414.1 GCA_937908275.1 uncultured Desulfarculaceae bacterium
CCCGACCCGTATACGCCTGTCGCGGCACGCGACCCGACCCGTATACGCCCTGCCGAGGACACCCAGCCCGGACTGATTTGCCTTCTGCCTGCCTGAAAATGACGCCACCTACGGGAGCGCGCGAGGTCTGTTCAGGCCCCTGCGTCTCCCGACCCGTATACGCCCCGCCGGGGGCCCCCGGCTAGTGGGCCTGGCCCCAGTTCTGGCCCCAGCCCAGGTCCACCACCAGACCCACCTTGAGCTTGACCACCCCCTCCATCACCTGCTTCACCCGCTTGGCGAATTCCTTGATCTGGGCCTGGGGGCACTCGAAGACCAGCTCGTCGTGCACCTGGAGGATCATCAGGGCCTCGGGGAACTCGGCGGCCAGCATCTCGTCCACCCGCAACATGGCCAGCTTGATGATGTCGGCCGCGGTGCCCTGGATGGGGGTGTTCAGGGCCATGCGCTCGGCCGCCTCGCGGGCGATGCGGTCGCTGGCGTTGATGCCGGGCAGGAAGCGCCGCCGGCCCAGGAGGGTGGTGACATAGCCGTTGTCCCGGGCCTGCATCAGGTTGGCCTGCTGGAACTCGGCGATGCCCCGATAGCGGCCCAGGTATTTTTCGATGATGTCCTGGGCCTCGGCCCGGCTGATCTTCTGCTCCCGGGCCAGGCGGAAGGCGCTCATGCCGTAGAGCACCCCGAAGTTGACGGTCTTGGCCCGGCGGCGCATGTCCGGGGTGACCAGACCGGGCGGCACCTCGAACAGGCGGCTGGCGGTCTGGGTGTGCACGTCCAGGCCGCCGGACATGTCCTGCACCAACAGCGGGTCCTGGCTCAGGTGGGCCAGCACCCGCAGCTCGATCTGGCTGTAGTCGGCGCTGAGCATCAGGAACCCTGGCCGGGGCACGAAACAGGCCCGGATGCGCGCGCCCAGCTCGCTGCGCACGGGGATGTTCTGCAGGTTGGGGTCGGAGCTGCTGAGGCGGCCGGTGGCGGTGACGGTCTGGTTGAAGCTGGTGTGGACCCGGCCGGTGGCGGGGTTGACCAGGCCGGGCAGCACGTCCACGTAGGTGCCCTTGATCTTGCTCAGGGTGCGGTAGTTCAGGACCTCGGCCGGCAGGGGATGGACCTCGGCCAACTGGGTCAGCACGCTCATGTCGGTGGAATAGGCGGTGCGCTTCTTGGTCTTCTTCACGGTGTCCAGGTTCAGCTCCTCGAAGAGCACCTGGGCCAATTGCTGGGGCGAGTTCAGGTTGAACTCGTGCCCGGCCAACTGGTAGCAAAGGGCCTCGCTGCGCTGCAACTGGCCCTCCAGCTCCTTGGACAGCTCGTTGAGCCCCTCCACGTCCAGGCCCACGCCGTTCATCTCCAGGCGGGACAACAGCGGCACCAGGGGCATCTCCAGCTCGCGGAAGAGCTTGTCCAGCTTGGCGCTCTTGAGCATCGGCCCCAGCTTCAGGGCCGCCTGCAGGGCCACGTCGGCGTCCTCGGCGGCGTAGGTCACGGCGGTGTCCAGGGGGGTGTCGGCGAAGAGCTTGTCCTTGCCCCCGGTGGCCTCCTCGTAGGAGATCACCGAGCGGCCCAGGTATTCGGCGGCGATGGCGGCCAGGCCGTGGGAGGTCTTGCCCGGGTTCAGCAGGTAGCTGGCCACCATGGCGTCGAACTCCACCCCGGCCATCTCCACCCCGGCCCGGGCCAACACCGTGAGGTCGTATTTCAGGTTCTGGCCCAGCTTGGCCAGCTTGGGGTCGCTAAGCAGGGGGGCCAGCTTGGTCAGGATCTCGTCCCGGTCGGCCTGGACCTGGCCGGCGGCCAGGTGGTGGCCCAGGGGGATGTAGCAGGCCCGGCCCGGCTCCACGGCCAGGGAGACGCCCACCAACTCGGCCCGCATGGGGTCGGTGGAGGTGGTTTCGGTGTCGATGGACAGCCGGCCCGCCGCCCGGGCCGCCTTGAGCCAGGGCTCCAGCCCGGCGGCGTCGGTCACCAGATGATAGTCGGCCTGGGGGGCGGGGGAGGGCGCGGCGAATTCCTTGAGCAGCTTGCTGAACTCCAACTGGGCCAGGACCGGGGTCAGCACGGCCGGGTCCGGGGGCTCCACGGTGAAGGCCTCGGGGGTGAAGGGCAGGGGGGCGTCGTCGCGCAGGCGCACCAGCTCCCGCGATAGGCGGGCCTGGTCGCCCAGGCTGAGCAGGTTCTCGCGCAGCTTGCCCTTCTTCATGCCCGGCGCGGCGGCCAGCACGCTCTCCAGGTCGCCGTGCGCCTGCAGGAGGGTGGCCGCGGTCTTGGGACCCACCCCGGCCACCCCGGGCACGTTGTCGCTGGCGTCGCCGGTCAGGGCCTGGAAGTCCACCGCCTGGGCCGGCTCCACCCCCAGCTTGGCCGCCACCTCCTCCGGCCCCAGGCGGAGGTCCTTCATGGTGTCCCACTGCGCCACGCCCGGACCCACCAACTGCATCAGGTCCTTGTCGCCGCTGACCAGGACCACCTGGAAGCCCAGCTCCCGGGCCTGGCGGGCCAGGGTGGCCATCAGGTCGTCGGCCTCGAAGCCCTCCATCTCCACCGCCGGCAGGCCCAGGGCGGTGACCAACTGGCGCACCAGGGGCAGTTGGGTCTTGAGGGCCGGGTCCAGGGGCGGGCGGTTGGCCTTGTAGGCCGGATAGAGCTGGTGGCGGAAGGTGGGGCCTTTGGCGTCGTAGACCACGGCCAGGTACTGCGGCCGGGCGTCCTTCATCACCTTCAGGAGCATCTGCACGAAGCCGAAGACCGCGCCGGTGGGCACCCCCTGGCTGGTGGTCAGGCCCTTCACGGCGTGAAAGGCCCGGTGGATGTAGGAGCTGGCGTCCAGCAGATAAAGGACCGGCGGGTCGGACATGGGGCCTCCTGGCGGG
>CALERA010000415.1 GCA_937908275.1 uncultured Desulfarculaceae bacterium
ACCAGGTGCCCGCCCCCTGGGCCTGGCTGCGGCGGCGGACCTATCCCCGGGCCGCGGCCGTGGTGGGGGTCACCCGGGCGGCCGAGGATTTCGTGCGCGGCTTCGTGAAAAGCCGGCCGGTGCTGACCCTGCCCAATCCCATCGCCCCGCCGCCGCCCCCGGCCGACCTGCCCCGGCTCTGGCCGGAAGGCCCCAGCCTGGTGGCCATGGGCCGCCTGGACCCGGGCAAGAACTTCGCCCTCCTGCTGCGGGCCTTGGCCCTGGTCCGGGCCAAGCACCCCGCCTGGCGGCTGGCGATCCTGGGCGAGGGGCCGGAGCGCCCCCGCCTGGAGGCCCTGGCGGCCGAGCTGGGTCTTGAGCAGGTGCTCCACCTGCCGGGGCGGGTGGCCGACCCCCTGACCCACCTGCGCCGGGCGGATATCTTCGTCCTTTCCTCGGACTACGAGGGTTTCCCCATGAGCCTGCTGGAGGCCATGAGTTGCGGCCTGGCGGTGGTGGCCAGCGACTGCGGCACCGGGGTGCATGAGATCATCCGCCCGGGAGTGGACGGTCTGGTCGTGCCCCGGGGCCAGGTGGAGCCCTTGGCCCAGGCCCTGGACAGCCTGATGGCCGACCCCGCCCGCCGGGCGGAGCTGGCCCAGGCCGCGCCCCAGGTCTGTCAACGCTTCGGCCTGGAGCGCGTCCTGGGCCTCTGGGACCAGCTCTTCCACCAGGTGCTGACGCCCAACGCCTAGCCGGCGAGGACCTCGCTCTCCCGGCGATAGGCCGCCACGTCCTCCACGGTCAAGACCGGCAGGCCTTGTTCGCGGCCAAAGGCCACGATCTCGGGCAGGCGGGCCATGGTCCCGTCAGGGTTGGTCAACTCGCAGAGCACGCCATAGGGCTTCAGCCCGGCCAGGCGCATCAGGTCCACGGTGGCCTCGGTGTGGCCGGGGCGCTCCAGCACCCCGCCCGGCCGGGCCCGCAGGGGAAAGACGTGCCCCGGCCGGGCCAGGTCCTGGGGCCGGGCCTGGTCGGCGATGGCGGCCTGCACCGTGGTCACCCGGTCCAGGGCCGAGACCCCGGTGGTCACTCCCTGGGCGGCCTCCACGCTCACGGTGAAGGCGGTCTGAAAGCGGCTGGTGTTGTCGGCCACCATGGGGGCCAGGCCCAGGGCCTCCACCCGCTCCGGGGGCAGACACAGGCAGACGATGCCGCTGCCCTCGCGGATCAGCAGGGCCATCTGCTGGCTGGTCAGGCTCTGGGCCGGGAAGATCATGTCGCCCTCGTTCTCCCGGTCCAGGTCGTCCACCACCAGGACCCCGCCACCGGCGCGCAGGGCCGTCAGGGCGTTTTCCATTCGCTCGCGGGGATCGCCAAGATTGCTCAGGTCGGTCTGATTCATGCTCGTCCTCCGATGGGCACATGAATCAGGGCGTGAAGACAGGCCGCGACGACACCTCCAAGTGGAGACGCCGCCGCGCGGCTCCTCCCCGGCCCGGGACCGGACCAAGGCGGCGCCGCGAAAGGCTGTCTTATCCTCTTCCATCCGGACTGTGACCGTCGGCCCTGGCCTCGCACCAGGTCTGCTGACCTCCCTCCACCCCGGAGGGAGCGCTCGCGGGCTCCCCGGCCTGGTTTTTTTGGCCGGGATACCGCCGGTGGGGACTTCCACCCCGCCCTGAAGATAAGTTGCGGCCATTGTAGCAGGCCGGCCGGGCCGCGCCAAGCCGCGCCACCGGCCCCGGGGGCGGGATCAGTCGCCCAGGGGTTTTTCCGCCACGTGGACCCAGGCGATGCCCTGGGTCAGGGCGTGGGAGCGGGGGGCGACCAGCCCGGCGGCGGCCATCTCCTGGCGGAAGGCCTCGGGCGGGGGGAAGTGCAGGATGGTGTCGGCCAGGTACTGATAGCTGCTGGCGTCGCCAGAGACCAGCCCGCCCAGGCGGGGCAGCAGATGGCGCAGGTAGCGGGTGTAGATCCGGCGCACGGCCGGGTGTTGGGGAGTGGTGAACTCCAGCACGTGCAGGCGGCCGCCGGGTTTGAGCACCCGGCCCATCTCGGTCATGGCCTCCACCCGGCGGGGGATGTTGCGGATGCCGAAGGCGATGGTCGCCGCGTCGAAGCTGGCGGTCGGGAAGGGCAGGCGCAGGGCGTCGCCGGCCAGGAGGCCCAGGGGGACCCCGGCCCGGCGGGCCTTGCGCGCCGCCGGGGCCAGCATGGCCGGCACCAGGTCCAGGCCCACCACCCGGGGCCGCTCGGCCCGGCCGGCGATGGCCAGGGCCAGGTCGCCGGTGCCGGTGGCCACGTCCAGCACCCGGCCGCCCTGGGCCGGCAGGCGCAGGGAGCGGGCCACGAAGCGCCGCCAGCGCACGTCCTCGCGCAGGCTTAAAACCCGGTTGAGCAGGTCGTAGACCGGGGCCACCCGGTTGAAGATGCGGCGGACCTCGCGGACCTGGGTCGTCTCGTCCATCATCGCTCGATCACCAGCAGGCCCACGAACTGGGGCTCCAGGGTTTGGCCGGGGTCCAGGCCGGAAAGCTCCTGGGCCATGATCCACAGGGTCTGGCCCAGGGTCTCCTGGGCCAGGGCGGCCTGGCCGGGGTCGGCCAGGGCCTGGCAGGACTCGTGGAGCTGCCGGGCCAGGGGGCCTTGCAGCCCGGCCTTGAGGGCGGCCAGCGCCGGACCCAGGCTGGCCTGGGGCAGGGGGGCCAGGCCGGGCAGGTCCAGGGCCTGGCGGGCCAGCCAGGTGGCCACCACGCCGCTGGCCCGGATCTCCTTGGGGTCAACGGGCCAGACCTTGCGGCCGAACAACTCCCTGAGCTCCTGGCGGTCCAGGCCCAGGAGATCGAACAACAGCACCGGCCAGAACTCGGCCTGGGCCAGGCCCCGGTCGGCGCGGTCCAGGTCGTCCCGGGTCATGAAGGCGCGGTACTCGCGCCCCTGGGGCAGGCGGGGATCATAGCAGCGGGGCTTGGGAAAGAGCAAGCCGCCCAGCCAGCGGTCCAGGGGCGGGTCCAGGAAGTGCAGGCCGGTGGGGACGTCCTTGAGCCAGCCTTCGCGCATCAGGACCCAGGCCCGCTGGTTCAGCCCCCGGATGGCGGCCGCGCCCTGGCGGGCCAGGGCGGCGCAGGTCAGGCGCTCCAGGACCTGGGAGGCCTGTTCGGGATGCTCCCGGGTCATGACCTCCAGACCCAGGTTGACCAGGGCCAGGCCCTCGCGTCCGGCCCGGGCCACGGCCTCGGGCTGGGCCGGATCGGCCTCCAGGGCCACCACCGCGCAGTTGGCCACGTAGGCCAGCTCGGCCTTCAAGGCGTCGGCCGCGGCCTGGTCCAGCCCGTCGGCCAGGGCGGGCAGGGAAAGGTCGGGGTCCAGGAGGTGCAGCAGGGCGTCGGAGCGGGGCGGGGCGTCGTGCAGGTAGCCCAGGTCGGCCTTCTTGGGCTGGTCGCGCCAGTGGTCCTCGCCCGGGGCGGGACGGGCCCAGAGCTCCAGGGCCTCCAGGCGCTCGGGGAAGCCCAGGTCCTCCAGACGGCCGTTGCGCCAGCGCTGGGCGTCGGCGGCCATGCCGGTGGCGGACTCCCAGAGCATGGCCTCCAGGACCTCGTAATAACGGTCCTCCAACTCGCTTTTCAGGACCACCAGGACCTGGGCCGGCAGGCTGGAAGCGCCCTCGTGATGGAAGTCGATGAAATAGACCCCGTCCAGGGTGAAGCCGGGCAGGTCGTCGGGGGGCTCCTGCTCCTCCTGGCTGGGCAGCCATTTGACCACCCGGAACCAGTGGGCGCAGAGCAGGGTCAGGACCTCCAGGTCGGTGGACTCCAGCCAGCGTTGCAGGCGGTCGGCGCCGGCCTCCAGGAGCAGGGGCAGCCAGGCCTCGTAGCGGGTGGGGGCGAACTCCTCGCGCACCCAACCGGTGAGGTCCAGGACATAGGCCAACTGCTCGTCGCTGGATAGCTCGATGAGCAGGCCGGCGTCCTCGGGTCCCAGGGCCAGGACCGTGGAGGCGAACTCGTCCGGGGCCAGGGCCTGGGTCAGGGCCTCGCTGTCCGGGGCCAGGGTGATCAGCTTCTCCCGCTCCGGCGGCGAGGCGGCCAGGACCACGCGCAGGCGCTGGGCCGGGCTGAGGCGGTTCCAGACGGCCTCGGCCGCGCGGGGATCGCGCTGCTCCAGGGCCAGGAGGCGGCCGGGCTCGCGCAACAGATCGGCGGTGGTCAGCTCGTCAGGCATCGTGGCTCCCTTTGCTGGTTTGCTTGCCGGCGCATTAAGGCTCCCAGTTATAGCTGACACCCGAGACGGAGTGATTGCTTCGCCGCTGACGCTCCCCGCCATGACAAAACCTGTCGGTGAGCAGGGAGCCTTGCGAGCGACATCACCAAAATCCGATTCCGCCGCCCACCTGGCTTTCTTTGGGAAAGGGGGTGTGGGGGAAAACCTTTTCTTTGGCCCCCAAAGAAAAGGTTTTCCCCCACGACTCTCACCCCTCCC
>CALERA010000416.1 GCA_937908275.1 uncultured Desulfarculaceae bacterium
AGGGCCTTGACCTCGGTGCCGCTGCCCGGGGCGCCGGTGGAGACGGTCTTGCCCTTGAGGTCGGCCACGCTCTTGATGCCCTTGCCCTCCAGGGTGACCACGTGCATGTAGTTGGTGTAGAGCACCGCCACCGTGGTCAGGGGGATCTTTTTCTTGAACTTGCCGGTGCCGGCGTAGGCGTCATAGGCGGTGTCGGCCATGGAGAAGCCCAGGTCGGCCTTGCCCGAGCCCACCAGCTTGCAGTTGTCCACGCTGGCCGCGGTCACCTCGGCCGTGGCCTCGGTGTTGGGCAGGTACTTGGAGATGACGGCCGCGATGCCGCCGCCATAGGGGTAGTACACGCCGCCGGTGCCGCCGGTGGCCACCGAGAGGCTGGTGGTGGACGAGGCCGCCCAGGCCAGGGAGCCTCCCAACAGGGACATGCCGCCCAGGGCCACCGACGCGCCCAGGAACTGTCTGCGGGTGAGGCTGCTTGGAGTCGATTTGGGTTTTTGGGACATGGCCTGAACTCCTTTCCATGGGGGGAAAATGGAACTCCTACCGAGCAAGCTCGCCAAACTCTGGTTGGCGCGCCCCAGCCGCGACGCGGGGGAGGATAGGGCTGGTTGGGAGGCCGCCCCGGGCCGCGGTTGCGATCTTGTGAATCACACCCGCGATCAATTCCTCCCCCACGCGGCAAATGGCCGACGTCGACTGAGGCGCGCTAAATACGAATCAGGATTACGAGACGAACTTCCTCTAAAAGAGCAAGTTCCGGACCAGGTGAGTCTGGAAAGTGATATTCATGATATAGCTGTTTTTTAGCGAAACCGGGCAGCGGGGGTGGGCGGAAGTTCGCCGAAAAACCAGAGGCAGATGAGCGGAATTCCGCTTATTCAGACAGGCTGCGGCTGCGCTCCAGGCCGAATTTGGCCATTTTCTCGTTCAGGGTGCGCCGGGGCAGGCCCAACTCGGCCATGACCTTCTTCATGTCGCCGTTGTGGCGCTTGATGGCGTCCTTGATCAACTGGCGCTCGAAAAGCTGCACCTGATCCGAAAGCGAGGTGCCGGGGGCCGCCTCCTCGCCTGGCCCGACCTGGACCAGGCCGGGCAGCATGGTCGCGGCCGAGAGGCTGGACAGGGCGTGGCGCTCGGCCAGGTTCTTGAGTTCGCGCACGTTTCCCGGCCAGTGATGGCGCATCATGGCCATCATCAACTCCGGTCCGGGCGGGCTCGCCTCGCGGTCGTAGGTGATGGCGGCCCGGTCCAGGAACAGGGAGAAGAGCAGCGGCACGTCCTCCTTGCGCTCGCGCAGGGGCGGGACGAAGAACTCCACCGTGCTCAGGCGATAGTAGAGGTCCTCGCGCAGGCGTCCGCTGCGGATGGCCTCGCGCGGGGGCTCGTTGGCGGCCGAGACCAGGCGGAAATCCACCGGCCGGGGCTTGTTGGAGCCGATGGTGAAGATCTCCCGGTCTTGCAGGGCGCGCAAGAGCTTGCCCTGGATGTCCGGGGGCATGCTGGTGATCTCGTCCAGGAACAGGGTGCCGCCCGAGGCCGCCTCCAGTTTGCCGGCCCGGGGGCGCACCGCGCCGGTGAAGGCCCCGCGTTCATGGCCGAAAAGCTCGCTCTCGGCCAGTTGGGGCGGGATGGCCGCGCAGTTGACCGCCACGAAGGGATGGGAGCGCCGGGGGCTGAGCTCGTGCAGGCAGCGGGCCACCACCTCCTTGCCGGTGCCGGTCTCGCCCACCAGGAGCACGCTGGCGGTGGTGGGGGCGATGTTCACGATCTCCCGTTTCAGGGTGCGCATGGCCGGGCTGGAGCCCACCAGACGGGCCTCCAGGCCCTCGGCCGCCTCCAGGTCGCGGCGCAACTGGCGATTCTCCAGCACCAGCCGGCGCTTCTCCAGGGCCCGGCGCACCAGGTCCAGGATCAGCTCGGGATCGAAGGGCTTTTCGATGAAATCGTAGGCCCCGGCCCGGATGGCCTCCACCGCCATGTTGATGTCGCCGTGGGCGGTGACCAGGACCACCGGGATGTCAGGGTCCAGGAGATGGACCGCGCGTTGCAGCTCCAGGCCGTCCAGGCCCGGCATCTTCACGTCCGTGAGCACGATGCCGGGGAAGTCGGGCGTCAACAGGTCCAGGGCCTTCTGACCCCGGTCGAAGTCCTGGCAGGCGAAGCCGGCCAGCTCCAGGCCTTGGCGCAGGGAGTCGCGGATGGCCTTCTCATCGTCGATGAAAAAGACCAGTCCTCCGGTTTCGGTCGGGTTATTCATCGCTTAACAAATCCAGACGCACGGTGAAACAGGCTC
>CALERA010000417.1 GCA_937908275.1 uncultured Desulfarculaceae bacterium
AAGGCCATGGGCACGAAGACCGCCGCCAGGACCATGGCGATGCCCACCAGGGCGCTGGTGATCTGGTCCATGGACTTGCGGGTGGCCTCCTTGGGCGGCAGGCCGTCCTCGCGCATGACGCGCTCCACGTTCTCCACCACCACGATGGCGTCGTCCACCAACAGGCCGATGGCCAGGACCGTGCCGAACATGGTCAGGGTGTTGATGGAGTAGCCAAAGGCCTCCAGCACCCCGAAGGTGCCCAACAGGACCACCGGCACCGCGATGGTGGGAATGAGCGTGGCGCGGAAGTTCTGCAGGAACAGGTACATGACCAAAAAGACCAGGATGATGGCTTCGACCAGGGTCTTGACCACCTCCTGGATGGACACCTTGATGAAGGGCGTGGTGTCAAAGGGAACCGTGAACTTCATGCCCTTGGGGAAGAACTTGGCCAGATCGGTCAGCTTGGCCTTGATCCGCTCGGCGGTATCCAGGGCGTTGGCCCCGGTGGCCAACTGCACCGCCATGCCCGCGGCGGGCTGGCCGTTGAAGCGGGAGACGAAGTCATATGATTCGCTGCCGAACTCGACCTTGGCCACGTCGCGCAGGTGCACCGTGGAGCCGTCCTTGTTCACCCGCAAGAGGATGGCCTCGAACTGCTCCGGGGTCTGCAGGCGGCTTTGGGCCGAGATGGTGGCGTTGATCTGCTGACCGGGCAGCGAGGGCGCGCCGCCCAACTGCCCGGCCGAGACCTGGGCGTTCTGGGCCTTGATGGCGGCGCTGATGTCCGACGGCACCAGCTTGTAACTGTTGAGCTTGTTGGGGTCCAGCCAGATGCGCATGGCGTACTGGTAGCTGAACATGGTGACGTTGCCCACGCCATCCACGCGGCTGATGACGTCCTGGACGTGGGCGGCGACATAGTCGGCCAGGTCCGAGCCGTCCATGCTGCCGTCCTCGGAATAGAAGCCCAGCACCATCAGGAAGTTGCGGGTGGCCTTGGCCACCGTGACTCCCTGGTTCTGCACTTCCTGGGGCAGCAGGGACAGGGCCAGTTGCAGCTTGTTCTGCACCTGGACCTGGGCGATGTCAGGATCGGTGTCGGCCTCGAAGGTCAGGGTGACCGTGGCCCGGCCCGAGGCGTCGCTGGTGGAGGCGATGTAGCTCAGGTGATCGATGCCGTTCATCTTTTGCTCGATCACCTGGGTCACGGTGTCCTCGACGGTCTTGGCCGAGGCCCCGGGATAGGTGGCGTTGATCTCCACCGAAGGCGGAGCGATGGCCGGATACATGGCCACCGGCAGGGTGTAGATGGCCAGGGCCCCGGCCAACATGATGACGATGGCGATGACCCAGGCGAAAATCGGCCTGTCTATGAAAAATCGCGCCATGAGCTTCGCGCCTTATCTGCTACTGCTGGACCGGGCTGGCCTCGGCCGGCGCGCCCAGCGATTTCATCTCGACCGCCCGGGCCATGGCCCCGGGCTTGACCTTCTGCAGGCCCTCCACGATCACCCGGTCGCCGTCGGCCAGGCCGGCGTTGACCAACCAGTCGTTGCCCACCGAGCGGCCGACCTCCAGGACCCGCTGCTCCACCTTGCCATCCGCCCCCACCACCATGGCCACCGGCTCGGCCTTCTGGTTGCGGGCCACGGCCTGCTGGGGCACCAGGATGGCCTGGTCGTCGACGCCGGTCTCCAGCACCGCGCGGACGTACATCCCGGGCAGCAACTCATGCTTGGGGTTGGGGAAAACCGCCCGCAGGGTGACGGTGCCGGTGCTCTGGTCCACGGTCACCTCCGAGAACTGGACCTGGCCCTCCAGGGGATAGGGGCTGCCGTCCTCCATGAGCAGCTTGGCCTTGGCCTTGCCGGAGGCTTGGGTCTTGAGCTGGCCGCTGGCCAGTTGTCGCTTTAAACGCAGCAGCTCGGCGCTGGACTGGGTGACGTCCACGTACATGGGATCCAGTTGGGTCACGGTGGCCAGGCTGGTGGCCTGGTTGGCGGTCACCAAGGCCCCGGGGGTCACCGCGGAGCGGCCGATCCGCCCGGAGATGGGCGCGCTGACCCGGGTGTAGTCCAGGTTGATGCGGGCGCTGTCCAGGGCGGCCCGGCTGGCGGCCACCTCGGCCTGGGCCTGCTTCAGGGCCGCCACCGAGTCGTCATAATCCTGCTGACTCACGGCCTTGATGCCCACCAGGTCCTTATAGCGGTCCGCCTTGAGCTTGGCCGTGAACAGGTTGGCCTCGGCCTTGGCCAGGGTGGCCTTGGCGCTGTCCAGGGTGGCCTGGTAGGTGGCGGGGTCGATCTGGTAGAGCGCGGCCCCGGCCTTGACGTCCGCGCCTTCCACGAACAGGCGCTTCTGGATGATGCCAGTGACCTGGGGGCGCACCTCGGCGATGAGGAAGGGCGCGGTGCGTCCGGCCAGTTCGGCCTTGATGGCCACCGGTCGGGCCTTGAGGGTCACCACGCCGACCTCGGGGGTTGGGGGGGCCTGGTTGACCACGGCCTGGGGCTGGCTGCGAAAGATGAACAAAAGCGCGCCCGCCACCAGCAACCCGGCGACACTCACCAGCATTAGGCTCCGTTTGATCCGCATGATCAAAATTCCTCGCCAAAGGAGAAAAACCCACGCCCGCCCCACTGGGTCGGGCGCCCCGTCCGTCCGCGCTCCCGGAAGGGCCGGCGCCGACGAACGAGTCTAGTTTGAACGTTCATTCTAAATTAAGTTTGGTTTAATGCAACACCCCGGGGGCGATTAATGGCGTTGATACAAAACTGTAATGATTTTCGCCACGATGTCTCGAATGCAAACTGGCTGGGACCCTCTGGTCGTCCCCGCCCCAGCCCCGAGACCCGCCGATCCTGAACCGCGCCCGCCTTCCCCACGTTCCGGCAAAAGCGCTGTAACTGCGGACGGTTATTTCCTGAGGCGCTTGGGGGCAAAATCGTTTGATCACTCACTCAAAAATCTCTGATCCCAGTGTACCGCAGGTTTGGGTTTCGGCAAGTCCGCCCGCATTTTTTCCTGCTCCGGCCCGGCCCTGGCAGCAGGACCGCCCCCCGCCCCTGCCGGCCGGCTCCTGGAATGACCAGCGGAAGGTGGTTGTTTCTGATATAGTGCGACCCATGACCATCCTTTGCTAGCCAATCCCCCTTAAATTTTTACACCCCGGGATCAGACCGGGCTCTGACGCCGTCCCCCGGTTGACGCGCCCTGCGCCCGCCGTGGTGACGCACTCCGGCCTTGGAGCGAATCATGTTTGCCGAACTGGAAGCCCTCGCCGCGCGCCCCGCGCCCTTCGCGGCCTACGACGCCGCCCAGCTATGGACCGACGAGCATATCTCCCAGCGCATGCTGGCTTTTCATCTCGACGAGACCCTGGATGTCTCCTCCCGCAACCGGGCCTTCATCCAAGGCTCGCTGGCCTGGATCACGGCCCGCTTTCAGGTGGGGGAGGGCCGCCAGGTCATCGACTTCGGCTGCGGCCCCGGCTGGTACACCACCGGCTTGGCCCGCACCGGGGCCCAGGTGACCGGCCTCGACTTCTCGCCCCGCTCCATCCGCCACGCCCGCCAGGTGGCGGCCCAGGCGGACCTGGACCTGACCTACCGGGTCCAGGACTATCTGGTTTGGGAGCCTGACCGGCGCTACGATTTGATTTTGTTGATCATGTGCGACCTCTGCGCCCTCAGCCCCGCCCAGCGCGGTCTTTTGTTGGGGAAGTTCGCCCGCGCCCTGCAACCGGGCGGCGCGGTGCTGTTGGATGTCTACTCCCTGGCGGCCTTCGCGGCGCGGCGGGAAGGTATCGCCTACGCGCCCAACCTGATGGACGGTTTTTGGTCCCCCCACCGCTATCATGGCTTCCAGGCCACCTTCAAATATCCGGCCGAAAAGATCGTGCTGGACAAATACCTCATCAGCGAGGCCGCCCGGACCCGGGTCATCCACAACTGGCTGCAGTATTTCAGCCCCGCCGCCCTGGCGGCGGAGTTGGACCAGGCCGGGCTGGTGGTGGAGGCCTGGCACGCGGACGTGGCCGGGGGAGCGTTTCAACCCGATGGCGCGGAATTCGCGGTGATCGCCAGGTTGCGGGAGGCTTGAAAACAACCGGTCTCGCGGACCGGGTCCGGCGCGCCCGGACCGGGCGGACGCGGTTCTGGCCCGGGCGGGGACCCCACGGGGTCCTCGCCCGCGTCTTCCAGAGCGGGGACGGCGGCTAGTCCGCCTCGGGGGTGGTCTCGTCCGCCGGGGTTTCGGCCCCGGGGTCGTCCTCGGCCGGCGGCCCGGCCGGGCCCGCCTCCCAGGTTTCCTCGTCCGGCGTGAGGCCCCGCTTCTTCTCCAGCTTCTGCTGGCGCTTCAGCTCCTGCTTCTTCTCCCGGGCGATTTCCTTTTGCCGCTTGTCGAACTGGTATTTGGATTTCGCCATCGGCAGCACTCCTTGAACTGGGGGGCGAACGCCGGCGCGCCGCGCGGTCCGCGCGCCTGCCTCCAGCTTAACCCAGACCGGCCCGCACCGGGGAAGCGAATCGCCATCCAGCGGTTATAATTGAAAAAATTCCCGCGCGCCGACCGGCCGGGGGGGCCGGCGGAACGCGGGAACTCCTGGACGTCAAGGTCTGGCTTTCCGGAAGGGCCGAAACCTCCCCGGCGTCAGGCGACGCGAGGCCAGACAGCTTGATTCGCGCTTACCAGCGGCGCTGCTCGCGGGGCTCGCGGGGCTTGGCCTCGTTGACCTTCAGCGAGCGGCCGTCCACCTCGGCGCCGTTCAGGGCCTGGATGGCGGCGTTGGCGGCGCTGCTGTTCTCCATCTCCACGAACCCAAACCCGCGCGAACGGCCGGTCTCACGGTCCATGACCACCTGCGCTTTGATCACGGCCCCATGCCGGGAGAAAAGCTCGCGCAAGGTGTCGTCATCGGAATTATAAGACAGGTTGCCCACGTAGATATTGTTTCCCATGCTTTTGGACTCCAAATAGAAAAAACATTGCCCCTCCCCTCTGGGGGAGGACTCGTGAAAGCTCAATGAGCCTAAACTTCTTTGCTGAGATGGACGCTCGTCGCGCCGGCGAATCTAGCGGAAAATTTGGACTGATTGGGCGGTTTGCTGGCAATAAGCTACCATGTTCTTCTGGATTTTGAAACCCCGATTACGACCTCCACGCCGAATCGTGCCAGATTCCCCGCTTTGCGTTATGCTTGGGCCATGACCCACCCCGGCAAAACCCTGCGCGAGATCATGGCCGAACTGGACGAGTTGCGGGCCAGGGCCGACGCCTCCTTTGCCCGGGTGGCGGCCGAACACCCCCAGGCCGTGGCCTGCCGGCCGGGCTGCGACGACTGCTGCCACGCCCTGTTCGACCTCTCGCCGGCGGAGTCCC
>CALERA010000418.1 GCA_937908275.1 uncultured Desulfarculaceae bacterium
AGCTGATGGACACGGTGCGGGTCTGCTCCCTGGGCCAGATCACCCGCGCGCTCTATGAAGTTGGAGGGCAATATCGAAGAGGGATGTGAGCCGGGTGCCCCCGGCTGGGCGTACACGGGTCGGGTGGGGGTGGGCTGCGGGCTGGCCTTGCTCGCTCCCGTAGATGGGCCGGACTGGTGGCAGAGGCAGGTTGGGGCCGGGTGCCACCGGCTGGGCGTTTACGAGTCGGGTGGGGATGGGCTGCGGGCGGGTTCTGCCCGCTCCCGTAGGTAGGTTTGGCTGTTAACGCGTGGGAAATCAGGGAGATCTCGTGCCGCGACCGACAGATTCGGGTTGGGGCCGGGTGCCACCGGCTGGGCATATACGGGTCGGGTGGGGGCTGGCTGTGGGCGGGTTCTGCCCGCTCCCGTAGATGGCATGTTCTATAAAGATATTTCGTCATTGCGGGGAGCCTTTAGGCGACGAAGCAATCTCCCGGTTTGATTTTCCGGAGATTGCTTCGCTAGGCTCGCAATGACAAATAGAAAGCCGACCCGCGCGGCCAGGCCTCGTCCGGGCCAGAACGCCGTCCAGCCCGACAAAGCAAAGGGGACGGCCGCGCTGGCCGTCCCCTGCCTATATCCCTGGTGCGCGATGGGCGACTCGAACGCCCGGCCTTTGGCTCCGGAGGCCAACGCTCTATCCAACTGAGCTAATCGCGCTGATCCGACTAGCGCGATTTCTACCACACCGCCTGGGCCTTGTCCACCATCTGCCCGCCGGCGGCCGGCTCTGGTATATTGATTTTCGTGGCCAAAGCAACCCCCGCCAAGAAACCGGCCGCCCCCCGCAAAGGCCGCCCCAGCGCCGCCGCCCAGCGCCGCGCCGAGTCCTCCCGTTCCCGCCGCCCGAAGCCGCGCCAGGCCCCCGGCCGGGGCCGCCGTTGGCTGGCCGGGCTGCTGCTGCTGGCCCTGGTCCTGGCCGCCGGACTGGGGCTCTACGCCTGGCGCACCGCCGCCCAGGTGGAGGAGCGCTTTGCCGGCCGGCGCTGGTCCCTGCCCAGCCGGGTCTACTCCGACTCGGCCCTGCTCTATCCCGGCCAGAACCAGGGCCAGGCCCAGCTCACCCGCCGCCTGGCCGACCTGGGCTATCGCCGGGTGGGCTCCAAGCCCGACGCCCCGGGCGAGTTCCGCCAGCCCACCAGCGTATTGATGGAGATCTACCTGCGGGAGCTGGCCACCCCCAACCGCCAGCGCCCGGCCTTCCCCTTGCGGATCAGCTTCTCCAATGGGCGCGTCGCCGGCCTGAACCGGATGGACGACGGCCAGAACCTGGATCTGGTTGAGCTTGAACCACGCGAGATCATGGAATTTTTCGGCACGGAGCGCGAGACCCGCCGTCTGGTGGCCCTCAAGGACATCAGCCCCCACCTGGGCCACGCCGTCCTGGCCGCCGAGGACGCCGACTTCTACCACCACTCCGGCATCGACCCCCTGGGCATCCTGCGCGCCCTCTGGGTCAACCTGACCCACGGCGGCATCCGCCAGGGCGGCAGCACCATCACCCAGCAGTTGGCCAAGAACTTCTTCCTGACCCCGGAGCGCACCATCACCCGCAAGCTCCGGGAGATGCTCATCGCCCTGATCCTGGAAGCCAAGTACGACAAGGACACCATTCTGGAGATCTACCTCAACGAGGTTTATCTCGGCCAAAAGGGCTCGGTGGCCCTGGGCGGGGTGGCCGAGGGCGCGGACTTCTACTTTGGCCGCTCCCCGGCCGACCTGACCCCGGCCCAGGCCGCGCTCCTGGCCGGCCTGATCCGGGGGCCCAACGTCTACTCCCCCCACCGCCATCCCGCCGCGGCCCAGGCCCGGCGCGACCAGGTCCTGGAGGCCATGGCCAAACAGGGCTGGCTGGATTCGGTCGAGTTGGCCCTGGCCAAGCGCCAGGGCCTGGACCTGGCCCCCTATCGCCCCTACGACCGCCTGGGACCCTATTTCCTGGATTACGTCTCGCGCCAGTTGGGCGAGCTTTATCCGCCCGAGGCCCTGACCAGCCTGGGCTTGAGCATTTACACCACCCTGGACCCCCTGGTGCAGGAGGCGGCCGAGGAGGCGCTCTCCGCCGGCCTGGAGCGCCTGGAAAAGGCCTATCCCAAGCTCAAGCGCAAGGACCCCAAGGAGGCCCTGCAAGGCGCGGTGCTGGTGATGGAGCCGCGCACCGGCCACATCCTGGCCCTGGTGGGCGGCCGCGATTACGCCCGCAGCCAGTTCAACCGCGCCGCCCAGGCCCGCCGCCAGCCGGGCAGCACCTTCAAGCCCT
>CALERA010000419.1 GCA_937908275.1 uncultured Desulfarculaceae bacterium
CCTGGGCCGCCCCGGCGCTGACCACGAACCGTCCCTCATAGCTGAGGTTGTGGTTGAGGACCGCGAGGCAGTTGACCGGCAGGTCCTGGCCCAGGTCGAGATCCACGTGGGCGGCGTCGGCGCTGGTTGCCCGCCAGACCTGGGAGCGGGCTTCGTCCAGGAGGTTGGCCGCGCCAAATTCCTCGGCCTCGCTGGAGGCGTACAGCGCCACCTGATCCAATTCCAGGTAGCGGCGGGTCAGAAATCGGGATGGCTCCAGCATTGTCACCCCCACAACTCGGGCTTGATGCGCCGGCTCTGGTGGTCCTCTTCCTGGCCGATGGCTCGGAAGAGCTTGCCGTTATCCATGCCGTGGCGGCGACGGACCAACTTGACCAGGTCGCCCATTTCCAGGGTCATGGCCCGCAGCTTGGTGGTGAAGGTGTCCTCGCCCCGCTCCTGGCTGTAGATCGCCAGCCAGCGGGCGGCCAGGGCCTCCAGGTGGGCGGTCTCGGTCAGATAGGTCTGGTGCGGCCCCAGCTCCTTGGCCTTGGGATAGATGGCCTTGATGGCTTCATCGCTGGCGCTGCGGGACTGGAATTGCTGGCCCAGCCAGGCGCGGTCGGCCTCGCTCACCCCGTCGGCCGGGGTGCTGATCACGGTCCAGTTGCGCCGGCCCTCGATGGTCACCTTCCAGGCCGGGCTGTTGGTGTCCGGCCGGTGGCGATAGCTGTCTTTGAGGATCATGTCCTCGGTGATGACCAGGTCGGGCTCGCCTTCCAAGTCCTCCAGGCGGCGCAGGCTCCAGCGGCCGTCCCGGCGGTCGCCGAAGATGCTCAGCAGACCGGTCAGGATGGCGTCGACGGCCTGCTTGATGGCCACTTGGCGGGTCAGATAGATGCCGGCGGTCCAGGGCACGACCAGGTCATAGGCCGCGAAAGCCGCCGCGTCGATCTCCCCGTTGACCGCCCCGCCAAAGGCCCGCAGCAGCTCCTGGACCAGGCCGCCCGGGGTCTGGACATAGCCGCCCAGGGGGGTGGAGACCTGGCCGCGCACGTCCAGGGTCAGGGTGCCGGCTGGCTTGGCCCCCAGGGCGATGGTGCCCTGGGCCAGGTCCAGGGTGTAGCCGCTGGTCTTGAGCAGGCCCTTGTCCCGCACCGCCTCCACCGCCTGCACCGGGCCTTGGGCCGGATCGTGGAACTGGTAGAGGTGGTTGGTCTCGTCGATCAACACCGGCTCGATGTTGCGGCAGTAGCCCAGCACCACCGGCTTGGTCTTGCCCACCGTGGCCTCGGGGATGCTGCCGCCCTCCTCGTAGAGATTGGGGGGCACCTGCTTGTCGGCCAGCTCCGCCGTCCGGCCGCTGATGGGGATCGAGGCCGCCAGGTTATCCCACTCCGGCTGGCCCATCAGGCATATCAGGGTCCACCAGTCGGCCCAGGCCAGACCCGGCCCGCCGGCCCGGATCACCACCGGCCGGCCCTCGAATGTGAAGTCGGCCACCAGACGGTCAGTGGTGATCAGGCCCTCGGAGTCCACCGCCCGGCCCCTTGGCAGGGCCAGGCCCAGGGAGCCATAGTTGATCAGGCTGCTCTGGCCGGTGAGGCCCTGGGCGCGGGAGCGGATGCGCGGCGGGGCCACCAGGTAGGGACGCCAGTTGTGGGCCGCGTCCCATTGACCGCCCTGGGTGGCCAGGTGGATGGTCAGCTCCTGGCCGTCGGCCTTGCGGGCCACGGTCAGCTCGGCGGTGTAGATCAGCCGCCAGGAGCGCCGCGCCGCCCAGATTTCAAATGCCGTGGCCATCAGATGGGGGCCTCCAGCCGGGTCCGCACCTGGCCCAGGCTCTCGCCCGCTGAGGCCCGGCCGGCCAGGCCCGCCAGCACCCCGGCCGCCGCCCCGGCGGTGGCCGCCTCCTGGATGCGCTCCAGCGCGCCCTGATCGCCCACCACGTCGCCCTGCACCTGCAAGACCACTTGGACGTTGACCACCGTGGCGGCGGCCTCGGCCGCCACCGGCACCGCCACCGGCAGGGGCACTCGGGGCAACTGGCCAGTGCGGTTGAGCGTCTCCAGGGCCGGCAGGGTGTCGCCGGTGACCGCCTCCTCCCGCACCACGAACTCGCGCTTGCGCAGGATGGCCTGCACCTCATCGTACTTCAGGGCCGGGTGGGTGCCGCCATCGTGCAGTCGGGGCAGTGCATCCCAGCGACCGCCCCGGCCGTCGATCAGGCCCCGGGACAGGGCGGCTTGGACCCAGCCTCCGGTGTGCAGCACCAGCCCGCCCTTGTGGTAGGAGGCGTTGCCGCTCTGGTTGTAGGAGATGTTTATGCTTTTGCTTTCGGGCAGAGCGTTGATGGCCGCCGTGAGCTTGTCCACCGCCTCCGAAAAAGAATTGACGGTCTTGACCATGTTGGCCATCGGGTCGTCGGCCAGGTCCAACTCGTCATGCAGGGCCTGCAACTCCTTGCCCAGGGCCTCCACCTGGCCGCGCTCCATGTTGTGGGCATTCAGGAGTTGCTGCTTGATTTCCTTATACCGATCGTACTTGGCCGTCAGGTCGGCCACGCTGCCGGCCTGGTTGATGATCAGGTCGATCAGCTGGTCCTGCTGGCTGGCTTCCAGGCTGGACCCGGCGGCGTAGGCGTCGATGGCGTCGTTCAGGGCCGTCTGGGCGGCGGTGCGCCGGTCCATGCCGTCGGCGATGTTCCGGTGCATGCCCTCTTCGATGATCCAGGCGGGGTTCAGCTCCTCCTGGACCACCCGGGCGTAATCCTCGCTGCCGGCGGTCATATCGGCCAGCTTCTGGATCGTGCCGCCGATGATGTCGCCATAATTGCCCAGATACTCGCCGGCCCCGGCCGCCAACGGGGCCATCTTTTCAAACTCGGAGAGAAACTCCTCAGTGGAGATGCTGCCGTCCTGGATCGCCTCGGTGTAGTACTCCACCCGGGAGTTCAGCTCCTCCCAGTGGGCCAGGTAGTTGCCCGGGATTTCGTAGTCCAGGCGGGTGTCCTCGGAGTCAAAGAGTGAGCCCAGACCGCCGCCCAGCGCGCCGCCACCCAAGCCGCCCAACAGCCCACCGATGATAGTGCCCACGCCCGGGAACAGCGCGGTGCCGATCATGGCTCCGCCGATGCCGCCGCCCGCGCCGCCCAGCGCGCCGCCGATCTGGCCCCCGACCCCGTTGCCGTAGAGCATCTGGGCCAGCTGCCAACCGGTCAGGGCTCCGCCAATGCCGCTGGTGGCATACCCCATGCCGCTAAGCCCGTTGGCCTGCAACGGGGTAGCCATCTCCCAGCCACCCTCTGTAAACCCGGTGGGGCCGAGGCCCCAATTGACCAGGCCGGAGCCGATGGCATTGGGACCGGTGAGGGCCAGATTGCTCAATCCGCCATTGGCGAACCAGTTGTAGGCGTTGTAGGCGCTGTTGCCCAGGCTGGCCAGGCTCAGGGCGTCGCTGGCCGCTCCCAGGAGGCTGGTCTGGCCGCCCACCGCCCCGCCAGAGGCGCTGATGCCAATGGACGGGAACAGGGCCAGCACGCCCTTGGCCGCTAAAGAGACCAGGAATGCGGTGGCGAACTGGGCCGCGGCCTGGATGCCCACCTGCTTGATGGCGGAGATGAATGCCTCGCCCCAGGTCTTGGTGCCGTCCAGCCAGGCCTCAAACGACTTTTCAATGCCGTCGTAGACCGACTCCAGCATGTGCTGGGTGGTGCGCTCGTAGGCCTGGGAGAAATCGGCCAGGTCTTCCAGGGTGCGGCGGAAGCCAGACTTGTGCAAGTCCTGGCGCTTCAGCTCCAGGAGCTGGTCGCGCTCCCAGCCCTTGACTCCCAGGTCCTCCAGCTGGCGGTCGAACTGGCGCAGTTCCAGGATGCGCTTGGCCTCGGTGTCCCGGGTCAACTCGGCCCGCAGTCCCGCGACCTTTTCCTCGTCTTCCACGATGCCGCGGTTGGTCTGCTGGATTTTCTGCTGGTATTCCAGCAGCAGGCTGGTTTTCTCCTCCTGGGAGAGCTTGTCGTTGGCCTCGATCTCCCGGGCCTGGGCCTGGTACAGCGCCACTAGGTCGCGCTTGCTGGCCTGATGCAGGGCGATCCGCTGGTTGAGGATGCCCTCGTCGTATTTCAGGCCGCCCAGCCGCAGCTCGTTGATGGTCTTCTGGGCCTGCCGGGCGTCATCGGATTCGCCCTTGTTCGCCCGCCGATAGTCTTCCAGGCGTTGCTCGGTTGCCGCGATCAGCTGGGCACGGGTGGCCGCCCCGGTTTCAAATTCATACTGGACCCGCTTGAGCTTCATCTCGGCGGCGGCGTCCAGTTCCTTGGCGTCGTATTCCCGCCGGGTGCGCTCCCGCAGCTCCAGAACCTGCTGGTATTCGTCGGTCCCACCCAGATTGGCCTGGCGCAGGTCCACCAGCTTCTTTTCGATCTCGGCCGTGGCCTTGTCGCGGTCGGCCAGGACCTTGCCCACCAGGTCCCCGGACCAGTCGGCCCCCGCCCCCCGCAGCTCGGCCAGCTTACCTTCCAGCCAGGGAGCCAGGTCTTGGAGCGCCTTCACCTGCTTTTCGTTGCGGCCCTGCTTGCCAGGCGTCAGGCTAGGCCCCCCAGCCTTGGCGGTCGAGGCGTTGCTGCCCGAGCTGTAGGTGTATCCGCTGAACAGCAGATCGCTAGGCAGTGGAGCGTAGTCGCCCGGCTTAACC
>CALERA010000420.1 GCA_937908275.1 uncultured Desulfarculaceae bacterium
CATACGAGAGGTAGCCGTGACTGGAGTTCAGACGTGTGCTCTTCCGATCTGGGCGTAGTCGCCGCTGGTGCTGGCCGGGGCCTTGAGGCCGCTGGTGCTGGCCGGGGCCTTGAGGCCGCTGGTGCTGGCCGGGGCCTCGTCGCCGCTGGTGCTGGCCGGGGCCTTGAAGCCGCTGGTGCTGGCCGGGGCCTCGTCGCCGCTGGTGCTGGCCGGGGCGTAGTCGCCGCTGGTGCTGGCCGGGAGACCAATGAATGAGGATTGTTGGTTGCTCATCACGCCACCTCCCCGGTCTCGCGTCTTGGCTCCTCCGGCCACTCGGCCTCGGGCAGGCCCTTGGCCAGGCTGCGGCCCAGGCCGCGGTTGATAGCGAGCCCCAAGTCGCGGGCGTTGGCGACGATGCTGCGAATCTCGCCCGCGTTGACCCTCGGGGTGCCGGCGGGGAGAACGCTCCGGACCGCTTGAGCGATGGCGGCCTGCTCCCCGACCGCCTCGATCAACCGGTCCCAGAACAGGTCCTCGTCAAGCGGCCAGTCCGCCAGAAGCCAGGCGAGACTCACCGCCATCACCTCCACGCGGGGCATCAGGTTGGCGTGGAGGGCGTGGGCATCGCACACCAGGCGATCCTCCAGGTCCTCGCGCTCCGCCTCGCTCAGGGGCCGCTCGAACCCGTCCTCGGCCCGGGCCACCACCTGGGCGACAGCGGCGTCCTCCAGGTCTTTGAACATGCGGGCTTGCCAGCCCTGGCTGGCGACGTGCTTCTCATCCATTTCGTGTGCTCCTCCCCCGGGCGCGGGGTCGGTTGGAGTGGTGCTACTCGACTCCATGTCCCGCCCGTCGCCCGGCTATAAAAAACTAAAGGCCCACCGCTTCCTGCGGTTGGGCCCCGGCCTCTTGCTTCTGATTGTCGCTCGCCTCGGCATTGAGCCGATCCAGAGCAGCCTTGATTTCCTCGCTCGTCCCCTCCAGCCACAGCTCCGGGACGGTCCCGGTCGCCTCGGCCAGCTTTTTCGCCAACCGCCAGGATGGGCGCTTCCCTGTCTTGTCGGTGAAGATGATTTTGTTGAGGTGGGGCTGTGAAACACCGACCTCTTTTGCCAGCGCCAATTGCTTCATTGCTATCCTCCTGCCGTGAATCATGCCCCTAGGACAAGTTTAAGTCAACCGATTTTTGTCCTATAGACAAAAATAATTCCTTGCGCTCTATGCCTGCTGGACATATTGTTGGAATGCCTTGCTCGGATAAGGGGTTATGCTCGAAGATGCCAGGACAGCCTTTGGTCGCGCGGTTGAGTACCACCTGTCGCAGCGCGGCAGGGGGGCAGAGACCAGCTTGGCCATTGACCTCGGGATATCCCAGGGTCACCTGAATAAGATCAAGAAGGGCGTGAAGGGGGCCAGCCTGGAACTAGGCCTGTCCGTGGCCCGGGCGCTTGGCACATCGATTGAGGAGATGCTGTCGCTTGGACATGGCCTTCTTTCGGGCGATCCCCAGGCCGCGATCCTCCCCCCCGCCAGCGATAGCGTCTTGATCCCCTTCCCAATCCGCCGCGCGCACCGGCCGCTGGACACCAGCGACCCGGAGCCGTGGATCGCAGATGCTCTAGGTCAGGCCTGGGCCGTCCTGGAGTCGGGCACAAAGACCGCCGACGCCTTGCTGTTGAACATCCAGGAGTTCTACGAGAAGGTCAGCCCGCCCCAGGGACGACGCCCAAAGACAAGGGGCGCGATGGCCGCCGGTGTGGGGACGAGGGAAGGGGCGCACCGGCGGGTAGTCAACGGGGAGTGAGTGAAGACGGGAGAGGGAAACTTCTGTACCTGTTCGGGCCCCCTCCCCCATGACCCGGCACGGACCTTGCTCTTAAATGCATTTAAAGGCATTAAGAAAAAGGCATGGTAAAGAGATAAGAGGGGAGTGTGAGGGGAGAAAAGAGGAACCCCGAGCTATTCATGTCACGCCATTGTTACGCCAAAAATACATGGAGTAACTATGCGTTATTATTTATATATGGCCGTAAATTACGCTTGAGTCACGCCGCTGGGCAGCAGCGAAAACCGCATGCCCGCTGGCCGCAAAACCGGCTGGGTTTTCCTGGGGTTGGCAACTGTAACCGGATGGGTTCGGGAAACGGTTCAATGAACGGTTCGGTAAACGGTTGATAGCGGGGGCGTTGGGTAGTATATGTGGAATATTGTTGGAGATAACGCGGCAATACTTGGCCTATTAACGTTAGCAAGTTCGCTGAACATGTATTTCCTGGAAATGGACAATAACTACCAAACATCGCTTGCTCCGCGCTGGTGGTGCATATGGAGGCATTCTATAGAATTAATTAACTGGCTAATCATAACTGCCATAATAATCTACCTGTCCGCAGTTTATTCATGGTGGCTTTTGTTATCTTATATGATGGTGCCAATGTTGGGTAAAATCGTGTCGTTTGGCAGGGCTACTCAACTTGTTTATATTATTTTTACACCACTTTTATTGTGGACAATAATTTATAATTTATTGCATTCCTAGCTAAGGACAATGGCACTGGAGTGGGGCTTGAATCGTAGCGTAGTCATTTTGATCTCGTCCGCTATCCTGGCCCTTGCCGGGACATTGCTTTTCATGAATCGGTACGAGTTGGTTACGCCATCGCGTAAAGGGACACCTGCCGCCTTCCTAGTAGACCGACTTACCGGGAAGGCATGGCTTATCGAAGGGGACAAGATGTATCGGATCGCGGAGCCTTCCCCTTGACACCATCCGCGAGATAGTGCACTATTAGCTTGCTACTCGACTCCATGTCCCGCCCGTCGCCCACAGGGAGCTATCCCGGTGGGCGATGTGCATTCTGTCCTACCCCCAGGCATAAGCATCATCACGGCTCATGCGGTTGCCGCGGCCCTCCCCGATGGCCCTAGCGTCGAGTGGGTTCGCCGGCACGCCGAGGCCCTGGGAGCCGCCCGGGTGGGCGGTCGCATCCTGTTCCTCGACGCCGGCCCGTCCCATCCCTGCACCTGGTACGTGAGGATGATTTCGCATGGCAAAGAAGAAGCCGATCCGTTACCCCTGCACCAGGAAGCTCCCAAGGAGCGGCCTATGGCAGTACCGCAAGCAGATCCACAAGGGCCGGCCGGACGCCTTCGAGTTAACCGGAGGCCCGTTCGAGTCGTCAGAAGCCGCGTGGTTGGCCCTGCAGGAAGCAATGGCCCTGTACCGGGCCGGGGGGCTGCCGGCGGTTGAGGTGGCCCGCCCAGTGCCGACCCTGGGCGACCTGGCCGAGGTCTGGCTGTCCAGGGTGGTGGCCACGACCTGCAAGCCGTCAACCCAGAGCGACTACCGGCTGATCCTGGACAAGCATGTGCTGCCGGTCCTGGGCCCCCAGCCGGTGGACCAGATAACCCGCTTCATGGTCAAGGACTTCCTGCTAGGTAAGATCGCCGACGGCTATGCCGCATCCAGTGTGACCCACATGAAGAACGCGGTCAGCGGCATCCTGGCCCTGGCCGTGGACGACAACCTGCTGCCGGCGAACCCGGCCCTGGCCCTGGGCCGGCTCTGGAAGGAGAAGCCCCGGGGCGCTGACGTGAACCCTTTCGCGGCGGACGAGTTGCGCCGGCTCCTGGGCTGGCTCAGGGAGAACCAGCCCTGGTACTACCCCATGGTCGCCACTCTGGCCCTAGCCGGCCTGCGGGCAGGAGAGGCCTGCGGCCTCCACTGGCAAGATGTGGACCTGGACGGCGGCACGATCTACGTCAGGCGCAGCCTGAGCCGCATGGTGATGATGGACACGCCCAAGAGCGGCAAGGCCCGACAGGTGGACTTGGCTGGGCCCCTGGCCGCCATCCTGCGCGAGCACCAGATCGCAATGAAGCGGGAGACTCTGGCCCGGGGCTGGGGGCGTCCGCCGGCCTTGGTGTTCGTCAACCAGGCTGGCCGGCCGGTGGACATCAACCACTTCCGGTCCCGGGCCTGGGGTCCGGCCCTGGCCGCCGCCGGGCTGCCCCCGCGCCGCGTTCACGACCTGCGGCACACCTACATCACCCTGCGCCTGGCGGCCGGCGACAACCTGCTGGACGTGAGCGCCCAGGCCGGCCATCACAGCGCCAAGTTCACCTCAGACGTGTACTTTCACTGGACCCCCTCGGCCCGGGCCAAGGCCCAGGTTGACGCCCTGGCCGAGCGCCTAGGGCTAGGGTGAAAGGGGATGATCGTGGTTTTCACCATTTTTCACCACGAAAGGGCGAGGGGCTAGCCGATTGCAGCGGCTAACCCCTCGGTATTGTTGGCGGGGACGACGAGGCTCGAACTCGCGGCCTCCGGCGTGACAGGCCGGCGCTCTAACCAAACTGAGCTACGCCCCCGCGGAGAAACTATGTGGCTTGCGGTCTGGGTTCCGTTTCCCTATCCGACGGCCCACCGCCCAGGCGGTGATGGTAGGCGGAACAGGGCTCGAACCTGCGACCCCCGGCTTGTAAGGCCGATGCTCTCCCA
>CALERA010000421.1 GCA_937908275.1 uncultured Desulfarculaceae bacterium
CTGGACATGGTGGGCGAGCTGGTCATCGCCCAGAGCATGGTGGCGGCCAACCCCAAGGTCCAGTCCATCAACGACCGCAAGCTCTCGGCCGACCTATCGCAACTGGCTCGCATCACGACCGAATTGCAGAAAAGCACCATGGCCATGCGCATGGTGCCCATCAAGCAGACCTTCCAGAAAATGGTCCGGGTGGTGCGCGACACCGCCAAGAAGCAGGGCAAGGCGGTGCGCCTGGTGCTGGAAGGCGAGACCACCGAGATCGACCGCAACATGGTCGAGAAGTTCTACGAGCCCCTGGTGCACATGGTGCGCAACTCGGTGGACCACGGCATCGAGTCGGCCGGCGAGCGCCTGGCCACCGGCAAGCCCGAGGAGGGCGCCGTGACCCTGGCCGCCTACCACAAGGGCGGCAACGTCTGCATCGAGATCCGCGACGACGGCAAGGGCCTGAACCGGGACAAGATCGTGGCCAAGGCCATGGAGCGGGGCCTGATCGGCAGCGACGAGGGCCTGAGCGACGAGGAGGCCTTCCACCTGATCTTCGAGCCCGGCTTCTCCACCGCCGAGGTGATCACCGACATCAGCGGCCGCGGCGTGGGCATGGACGTGGTCAAGCGCACCATGGAGGAGTTGCGGGGCAAGATCGAGATCCGCTCCCTGGAGGGCCAGGGCACCACCTTCACCATCGCCCTGCCGCTCACCCTGGCCATCATCGACGGCATGGTGGTGGAGGCCGCCAGCGAGCGTTTCATCCTGCCCACGGTGGCGGTGGTGGAGTCCCTGCGCCCCCGGCGCGAGGAGTACAGCACCGTGCAGGGCCGGGGCGAGATGATCATGATCCGCGGCAGCCTGCTGCCCCTGATCCGCCTGCACCAGGTGGTGGGCGACGGCCGGGAGCGGCCCGAGCCCTGGGACACCCTGGTGGTGGTGGTGGAGCACCACGGGCAGCGGCGCTGCCTGCTGGTGGACCGCCTGATCGGTCGCCAGGAGGTGGTCATCAAGTCCCTGGGCGAGAGCCTCAAGGGCGTCAAGGTGGTGGCCGGCGGGGCCATCATGGGCGACGGCCGGGTGGGCCTGATCCTGGACGTGGAAGGGGTCTTCAAGGCCCACGAGAGCCGCCGGGTCTGACGCCCCGCGATCGGCGCAAGGCATAAGGCAAAGCGATGGATGGCATCATGGAGACCAACGGGGCCGCCCCGACCGAAGCCCAGGACCATAACCGCGCCTTCGGCGGCAAGTACCTGACCTTCCAGTTGGGGGACGAGCAGTTCGGCCTGGAGATCCTGAAGGTGCGCGAGATCATCGGGGTGCTGGACGTGACCAAGGTCCCCCAGACCGCCTCCTTCGTGCGGGGGGTGATCAACCTGCGCGGCAAGGTGATCCCGGTGATGGACCTGCGCCTGCGCTTCGGCCTGCCCTGGCGCGAGGATGACGAGCGCACCTGCACCATCGTGGTGGAGGTGGGCGAGGCCGGCGGCCAGCGTCGCCTGATGGGCATCGTGGTGGACCAGGTGCGCGAGGTGGTCAGCGTGCGCGACGAGGACGTGGAGCCCACCCCCAGCTTCGGCGTGGAGCTGGACACCGCCTACATCCTGGGCATGGCCAAGCTGGAGGGCGGGGTGAAGATCCTGCTGGACATCGACCGGGTGGTGGCCGACAGCCAGTTGGTCCTGGCCTGAGCCCCGCGGTCATGGTCAAGTCACGCCCAGGCCAGGCGGCCGGCCCCGGCCCCTCCCCCGGCGGCGCGCCGGCGGCGGGTGGATTGGAGTGCGGCCTGGGCGGCGGCTTCCAACTCACCGAGGCCCAGTTTTCCAAGCTGGCCAGCCTGGTCTACAGCCTGTGCGGCATCCATCTGGGCGAGGGCAAGCGCGAGCTCCTGCGCGCCCGGCTGGCCAAGCGCCTGCGGGCCACCGGCTGCCGCGACGTGCAGGATTACATCGAGCGCCTGGAGGGCGACCGCAGCGGCCACGAACTGGTCTGCTTCCTGGACGTCATCACCACCAACAAGACCGATTTCTTCCGCGAGCCCAAGCATTTCGAGTTCCTGGTGGACGAGGTGCTGCCCAAGCTCGACAAGCTGTGCAGCGGCGGCGAGCCCCAGCGCATCTGGTCGGCGGCCTGCTCCACCGGCGAGGAGCCCTACACCCTGGCCATGGTGTTGCTGGAGCACCGCGCCCTCTGGGAGCGGCGCGGGGCCGGCATCCTGGCCTCGGATCTTTCCACCAAGGTGCTGGAGCAGGCCCAGAACGGGGTCTACGCCCAGGACCGGGTGACGGACATCCCCCGGCCCTTCCTGACCAAATACTTCCAGCGCGGCACCAACCGCTGGGCCGGCTACGTGCGGGTGCGGCCGGAGCTGCGCAAGATGGTGCAGTACCGTCGCCTGAACCTGATGGACAATTTCGACTTCGACAAGCCGTTTCACGTTATATTCTGTCGCAACGTCATGATCTATTTCGACAAGCCCACCCAGGAGCGCCTGGTGGAGAAATTCCGCAACTGTCTGGTGCAGGGCGGTTTCCTGATGGTGGGCCATTCCGAAAGCCTGACCGGCATCCGTCACCGCCTGGCCTTCACCCGGCCAGCGGTCTACCGCCGGCAGGATTAGTCCGGCCGGCCCCCGCTCCCCTCGGGCGGCGGCGGGCCCCGGCAAGGGAGAGGACGCATGGCCCTGGTCTCCGGACGCCCCATCCGCGTAGTCATCGTGGACGACTCGGCCGTGGTCAGGCAGGTGCTCAGCAAGGCCCTGGCCAATCAACCTGACATCGAGGTGGTGGGCACCGCCACCGATCCCTACGTGGCCCGGGACAAGATCGTCCAACTGGAGCCGGACGTCATCACCCTGGACATCGAGATGCCGCGCATGGACGGCCTGACCTTCCTGCGCAAGCTGATGCAGCACCGGCCCATGCCGGTGATCATCCTCTCCTCCCTGACCCAGAAGGGCGGACGCCTGGCCCTGGAGGCCATCGAGGCCGGGGCGGTGGAGGTGCTGTCCAAGCCCGGCGGCTCCTTCAGCGTGGGGGAGATGGCCGAGCAGCTGGCCGAAAAGATCCGGGCCGCGGCCAAGGCCCGGCCCCTGGCCCGCCCGGCCGGCGACGGGGTGAGCACCCCGGTGGCCGCGCCCATCACCTCGGTGGACCTGACCCACAAGATCGTGGCCATCGGGGCCAGCACCGGCGGCACCGAGGCCATCAAGCAGGTGCTGGGCCGGCTGCCGGCCACGGTGCCGGGCATCGTGGTGGTGCAGCACATGCCCCCGCGCTTCACCACCGCCTTCGCCAACCGCCTGGACGGCCTCTGCCCCTTCGAGGTGAGGGAGGCCGAGGACGGCGACAGCGTCTATCCCGGCCGCTGCCTGATCGCCCCGGGCAACTTCCACATGATGCTGCGCCGCTCCGGGGCGCGCTACTACGTGGAGGTCAAGACCGGCCCCATGGTCCACCACCAGCGCCCGGCGGTGGACGTGCTCTTCCGCTCGGTGGCCAAGTCCGCCGGCAAGAACGCCATGGGCGTGATCCTCACCGGCATGGGGGCGGACGGGGCCGAGGGACTGTTGCAGATGCGCCAGGCCGGGGCCCCCACCGTGGGCCAGGACGAGGCCTCCTGCGTGGTCTACGGCATGCCCAAGGCCGCCTTCGAGCTGAGGGCGGTGGCCAAGGTGATGTCCCTGAACGACATCGCCGGCGAGATCATGCGCGTGGTCTCCACCTCCTAGCCCTCCCGGGCCGGACCGCCAAGCGCGAAGCCAACCCAGCCCCAGGCGAGCGTCCGGCCGCCTGGGGCTGGCGCATTTCCCCCCGGGTGCTTAGGTTTATCTAAACCACAGCCCCGCCGCCCCCGCCGGAGGCTTCCGGATCAGGGGGCGGGGCCGGGCCGCGCGCGGAGCGGCTCGACCCCGGACGGGCGGAGGGAGGGGCGCCATGGATGCCACGATCATCGATCTGATCAGCGGGCGGGAGTTGCCCGACAGCGAGGACGAGCCGGTGCGCCAGGCGGCCGAGGCCCGGCTGCTGGAGTTGGGCTACCGGCCCGAGCAGGTGGCGGTGGATCACTGCCGCCAGGTGGAGACCGCCGAGGGGCCGTTGCCGGTCAAGGCCGACCTGCTGATCAGCCTGGAGGGCCGGCCGGCGCTCTTGATCCGTTGCGCCCGGGGCTCCCTGGTCAGCCGCGAACGCGAGGCGGTGGCCGCCGCCCGGCTCATCGCCGCGCCCTGGCCCCCCCTGAGCGCGGTCTATAACGGCGAGACCGGGGAGTTGCTGGAAACCGCCAGCGCCAAGGTCCTGGCCGAGGGCGAGCAGGCCCTGCCGGACCCCGCGGCCCTGGCCCAGCTCCTGGCCCAGCGCGAGCCCCGGGGGGCCAACGAGCGCGAGACCCTCCAGGCCGCGCGCGTCTACCGCGCCTATGGCTTCATTTCCTGTCCGGGGCAGTGCTCGGTCTAGGGCCTGGGGCGAGGGCAAACCGGGGAGGGTGGCCGCGACCAGCGGAGAGGGCGCGCTCCCCCGCGCCGCCCGCGCGACCTGGACTGACAACCCGCCTGATTACTTGTAGATAACCAGCTTCTGGTCGATCTTGATGGGCTCGCCCTGCTTCAGGTCGTTCCAGCGCATGACGTCCTTCATGGAGACGTCGTAGCGCTGGGCCACCGTGAACAGGGTGTCGCCCCGGCGCACGGTGTAGAGGTGCTTGGTCTTCTTGGCCCCGTCGTCGTCTTCGGCGGCCGGGGCCTTGGCCGCGAGATCGGAAGAGCACACGTCTGAACTCCAGTCACGGCTACATCTCGT
>CALERA010000422.1 GCA_937908275.1 uncultured Desulfarculaceae bacterium
ATCGTGGCCGACTGCACCGCCGCGTGCGCCACCGGGGTCAGGGCGCGGGTGGGCGTGGCCGGCGCGGCGGGCGGCGCGGGGCTTGGTGGGGCGGGCGGGGCGGGTGAGGGGGCCTGGGGCGCGGGCGCGGAAGGCGCCGGCGCTTTCTTGGCGGCCGGTTCCGGGGCCGAGGGCGGCTTGGCCGGGCCCGTGGCCTGGCCCCCGGCCTTCTTGGTGACCGGGTTGATCTGGATGTCGTTCTCGTCCCGGAGGAAGATGAAGACATCGTCCAGGCTGGACTGGGGCTCCTGGGTGGTCAGCCAGACCTCCCACCACAGGTACAGGCGGTCGCTGACCATGTCCTGGAAGTCCGGCAGGGCCTCGGCATGGCAGAGAACCTTGGACAGCCGGCCCAGGTCGGCCAGCTCCAGCATGATCTGCAGGGGGTCGGTGCCGGTTTCCAGCACCTCTGGCACCAGGCGCAGGGCGATGTGGTAGGCCGTCTCGCCCTGAACCGCGGGGGCGGCTTCGGGCTCGCCACCGGCTGGCAGGCCGGAAAGGTTGGGCTCCTCGCCCAGCCTCTGGGCCAGCAGGGCCATGATCTCCTGCGGGGGCTCCGGGCGCTCGCCAGCCAGGCGGCCCTGCACCAGCAGCTTGAGGGCGTCCACCGCGCCCAGCAGCAGGCCCACCACGTCGGCGTCGGGGATCAGGCGGCCTTGGCGCATCTCGTCCAAAAGGCCTTCCATGAGGTGGGTGAGCTCCACCACGTCCTCATAGCCCACGATGCCGGCGTTGCCCTTCATGGTGTGGGCGGCGCGGAAGACGGAGTTTATCTCCTCCGGATCCTCGCTGCCTTCCAGGTCCAGCAGCCCGCGTTCCAAGGAATCGATGATTTCCTGGGATTCTTCCGCGAATATTTGCAGCAGCTTGTCGTCCAAGATAACGACTCCGCCGCTAGGAGAGGGTTCGGGTGAATTTACGCACCACGGTCAGCAAGGTCTCGGGCTTGAAAGGCTTGACCAGCCATCCACTGGCCCCGGCCCGCTTGCCCTCCAATTTCTTGCTGTCCTCGCGCTCGGTGGTCAACACCAGGATGGGCAGGTAACGGAAAGGAGTCTGTTTGACTTCCTTGATGAAGGTGATGCCGTCCATGACCGGCATGTTGACATCGCTGATGATCATGGCCGGCTGGCGGTTGGCCGCGGCCAGGCGCTGGAGGGTGTCCAGACCCTCCTGGCCGTTCTGGGCCTGCACCACCTCGAAGCCGGCGCCCTTGAGGGTCATCTCCACCGACATGCGCAAGGTGGCGGAATCATCCACGATCAAGATCAGCTTATTCATTAAGCTATCCCCAAGCAGGAGCCTATCGGCGTTAGGCTAAAAACGGCTGAAAGTGTTGGTTAAGGCCCGATAATTCCAAAGCCTTGTCCATCGCCGAGGGCAGGTTGGCGAGAGTGATCGGACCATGGTTCCGCCGGCTTAGGGCGAACGCCAGCAGGAATTGGAGTCCAGCCAAATCCACCGTGCTGACCGCCGAGAGGTCCAACGTCAAGGCGCCGGGGGCGGTCAACTCCGGAAGCAGGTAGTCCTTGAGGCTTTCCAGGAATTGGACCTGCAACTCCCCCTGGATCGCTATGGCGTCGGCCTTGCGCTCGCAGGTCAGCATCGCGGCGTCCGGGCGCTATTTGGCCGGGGAGATGTTGAAGATCTTGTCCAGCTTGACCACCTTGAACATAGTGTAGATATCCTTGGACATATTCTCGATCCGGATCTTGCCGCCCTGGGCCGCCACGTTCTTGTAGAAAAGCAGGAGCTTGCCGATGCCGGCGCTGCCGATGAAGGTCACCCCGCTGAAATCAAAGACCACTTCCTTCAGGGTGGAGATGTCCAACTCCAGGAACCGGCGTTTGAGCTCCTCGGCCCCGCGCTCATCAATGCTGCCGACCACTTCGATCTGGGCCACATCACCCTGCTGGCGTAGCGTCAAATCCATGTTAGGGGTACCTCCTGGCAAGGACAACCCAGGTCAGGATGACAACCTGGTGTTATTGTTGGTAACTGCGCAAACCATGAACATACTTTAGCGTATCTTAATTACAAATAGCAAATGGTCGCGGGGTTGGCAACGGCCATGACCAGCCCCCGACAACGATTAAGCGCCGGCCTCGGGCGAGGTGGCGACTCCGCCGCGTTGCTCGGAGATCTCTTCTTTCTGGCGCTGCAGCACGTACAGGTGGATGAATTCGCGGTCCTCCTCGCGGATCTTGGCGAATTGGCTGCCCACCAGTCCCTCGGGCCCGCTGTTGCGCACCAAGAGCACCAGGGGCAGGGGGTGCCCGATGGTGGGCAGGTGCAGCAATCCGCTGACTTGCTGGCCCTGTTTCAGGTCCGGGGCCCAGAGCGCCAGGCCGCCGGCGCTGATGTCGTAAACCTGGTGGCGCCGGCCGCCGATCTGGAAATAGACCGGCGCCGACGGGGCGGGGCGCACCCGGAAGTAGTAGCGCGGCCCCTCGTCGAACCGCAACCCGAACGGGTCAGCGGGCTTGCTGGATGTCTTTTTTTTCCAGAACAAACTCCACCCTCCTGTTCCTGGCCATGTTTTCTTCGCTGTTGTTGGGCACCAGCGGCTCGGTGTCGGCATAACCGGTGGCGGTCATGCGCTTGGGCGCGATGCCCTTGGCGATGAGATAGCGCAGCACCGCCGTGGCCCGCAGCGCGCTCAGCTCCCAGTTGGTCTCGAACTTGGGCGAACTGATGGGCCGGGGGTCGGTGTGGCCCTTGACGTGCAGCACGTAGCCGGGCGAGGAGCGCACGATGCCCACGATCTGGTCCAGCAGGGGCAGGGCCTCGGGCTTGAGCGTCGCTTGTCCGCTATCGAACATGGTCTGCCCCTTGACCTCCAGGATCACCAGGTTGCCCTGGCTG
>CALERA010000423.1 GCA_937908275.1 uncultured Desulfarculaceae bacterium
CCCGCGCGGCATCGACCGCGAGATCGTGGAGATCATGCACCGCACCCACATGGGCGTGGACCAGGACTACAAGAACATCATCAAGCAGTGTTCGCGCGCCGCCCTGGCCGATGGCTGGGCCGGCTCGATGATCGCCACCGACCTCCAGGACATCATGTTCGGCACCCCCTACCCCATCCAGGGCGAGATCAACCTGGGCGTGCTGAAGGCCGACCACGTCAACATCATCGTTCACGGCCACGAGCCGCTCCTGAGCGAGATGATCGTGGTGGCCAGCCAGGATCCGGAGATGCTCTCCTACGCCGCCACCAAGGGCGCCAAGGGCATCGTTCTGGCCGGCATGTGCTGCACCGCCAACGAGATCCTGGTCCGCCACGGCCTGCCCATCGCCGGCAACTACCTCCAGCAGGAGCTGGCGATCGTGACCGGCGCGGTGGACGCCATGGTGGTGGACGTGCAGTGCATCATGGAGAACATCGCCAACGTGGCGATGTGCTACCACACCAAGGTCATCACCACCAACCCGCGCGCCATGATCGAGTCCGGCGACACCCTGCACATCGAGTTCGATGAGCACAACGCCCTGGACGACGCCAAGAAGATCGTCAAGGCCGCCATCGACAACTACGCCAACCGCAAGGGCCTGCCCATGATCCCCTCGGCCAAGGAAAAGATGGTCGTGGGCTTCAGCTACGAGGCCATCAACTACCACCTGGGCGGCACCTTCCGCGGCTCCTACTGGCCCCTGAACGACAACATCATCAACGGCCGCATCCGGGGCATCGGCGGCGTGGTGGGCTGCAACAACGCCCGCGTCAAGCACGACTCCGATCACCTGATCATCGTCAAGGAGCTGTTGAAGCACGACGTCATCGTCCTGACCACCGGCTGCAACGCCATGGCCTGCGGCAAGGCCGGCCTGCTGACCCCGGAGTCGGCCAAGGTCTACTGCGGCCCCGGCCTGGCCGAGGTCTGCGAGACCGTCGGCATCCCGCCGGTGCTGCACATGGGCTCCTGCGTGGACAACAGCCGCATCCTGATGGCCGCCACCCAGGTGGTCAAGGCCGGCGGCCTGGGCAAGGACATCAGCGACCTGCCCGCGGCCGGTTCGGCTCCGGAGTGGATGAGCGAGAAGGCGATCAGCATCGGCCACTACTTCGTGGCCAGCGGCGTCTACACCGTCTTCGGCGTGGGCCTGCCGGTGAGCGGCGCGCCGCGCTTCCAGAAGCACCTGTTCGAGGAGTTGGAGGGCATCTACGGCGGCAAGTGGGACCTGGTCCAGGACCCCTACGAGCACGCCCACAAGATGATTGCCCACATCGACAAGAAGCGCAAGGCCCTGGGCCTGGACAAGGCCAAGGAGCGCGTGCTGATGGACATGGCCGACCGGCAGAAGCTGGACGCCGCCTAAGATTCGGCGAGCAATGCCTTCTAGAAAGGAGGACTGTACCTAATGTCCAAATTAGTCGCTTTCGCCGCCATCCAAGGCGCCTACAATATCGTCAGCAAGGCCGAGGGCATCTACAAGCGGGCGCTGGAGCAGTACGGCCCCGAGCAGAAGCTTGAGTTCCCCAACACCGCCTACTATCTGCCCATCATCTACTCGCTGCTGGGCATCCCGATCAAGAACCTGGGCGACGCCAAGAAGGGCCTGGACGTGGCCCGCAAGCTGCTGCCCCCCCACGTGAAGAACTTCAACCACCTGCCCTACCTGGGCCCCCTGCTGGACGCCGGCATGGCGGCCCTGTTCGCCGAGGAGATCGTGGAGGCCATCCGCTACGTGGATTCCCCCGATTTCTACCATGTGTCCGAGGAGTGCGACGTCGAGAACGGCAAGATCTGGCTCGGCGCGGCCGCCGACACCATCTTCCGTAAGCGCGGCGTCGAGTTCGTGGACGGCTCCGCCCCGGGCTTCGCCGCCATCGTCGGCGCCGCCCCCACTCCGGAGCTGGCCAAGGAGATCGCCGAGGAGTATCAGCGCCGGAACCTCTACGTGTTCATGTGCGCCAACCAGGCTGGCACCACCTTCACCGAGCAGCTGATCGAGGCTGGGGTGCAAGTCGGCTGGAACACCCGCCTGGTGCCCTTTGGTCCGGACATCAGCGCCGCGGTCTTCGCCCTGGGCTTCGCCAACCGCGCGGCCATGGCCTTCGGCGGCGTGCGCCCCGGCGACTACAAAAAGATGCTGCTCTACAACAAGGACCGCATCTTCGCCTTCATCAACGCCCTGGGCGAGGTCAACGCCGAGTGGGCGGCCAACGCCGCCGGCTGCGTCAACTGGGGCTTCCCGACCATTTCCGACACCGACATCCCCGAGATCCTGCCCACCGGCGTCTGCACCTACGAGCACGTGGTGGCCAACGTCGGCCATCATGACATGGTGCAGAAATCGGTGGAGGTGCGCGGCCTGAAGACCACCGTGACCAAGGTGGACGTGCCGGTCTCCTACGGCCCGGCCTTCGAGGGCGAGCGCATCCGCAAGGACGACCTGTTCGTGGAGATGGGCGGCGGCAAGACCCAGACCACCGAGCTGGTGGAGATGGCGGACATGGACGCCATCGAGGACAACAAGATCATCGTCATCGGCCAGAGCCTGGCCGACCTGGGCGACAAGGGCGGCCGGCTGCCCCTGGGCATCTACGTCCAGGTGGCCGGGCGCAAGATGCAGCCCGACTTCGAGCCCATCCTGGAGCGCCAGATCCACCACCTGATCAACTACGCCCAGGGCGTCATGCACATCGGCCAGCGCGACATCGCCTGGATCCGCATGGGCCGTCCGGCGGTGGACAAGGGCTTCGAGCTCAAGCACATCGGCCAGATCCTGCACGACATGTTCCACAAGGACTTCGGCAGCATCCTGGACAAGGTGCAGGTGACCCTGTACACCAACAAGGAAGACGTCGACAAGTTCACCGAGAAGGCCCGCGCCGCCTACAAGGCCCGCGACGCCCGCGTGGAGAACATGACCGACGAGTCCGTCGAGATCTACTACTCCTGCACGCTGTGCCAGTCCTTCGCCCCCAGCCACGTCTGCGTGGTCAGCCCCGAGCGCACCGGCCTCTGCGGCGCCTACAACTGGATGGACTGCAAGGCCAGCTTCGAGATCAACCCCACCGGTCCCAACCAGCCCATCGAGAAGGGCGAGTGCCTGGATCCCAAGCTGGGCATGTGGAAGGGCGTCAACGACTTCGTGTACAAGGCCTCGCGCCAGAAGATCGAGCGCTACAACTTCTACTCCATCGTGTACGAGCCCATGACCACCTGCGGCTGCTGCGAGTGCATCGCGGCGATGTTGCCCGGCTGCAACGGCGTCATGACCGTGCATCGCGACTACACCGGTGAGACCCCCTGCGGCATGAAGTTCACCACCCTGGCCGGTGTCATGGGCGGCGGCGCTTCCTCGCCGGGCTTCGTGGGTCACTCCAAGTACAACGTCATCCAGCGCAAGTACCTGGCCGGCGACGGCGGCCTGCTGCGCATGGTGTGGATGCCCAAGAGCCTGAAGGAAGAGCTGCGCGAGAACCTGGAAAAGCGCGGCAAGGAGCTGGGCATTCCCGACCTGATCGACAAGATCGCCGACGAGACCGTGGGCACCGACGAAGCCACGGTTATGGAATTCCTGCAGAAGGTGGGTCACCCCGCCCTGACCCTGGATCCCATCGTCGGTTAAGCGCCTAATCGCAGGGGGTCCCCCGCCCGCGGGGGCCCCCTGCCCATAGCCCTGGTAGGCAATTCGCGGGCCCCCTGGGAAGGAGTGGAGCATGGCCCTGACCGGCATTCAGATCTTCAAACTACTGCCCAAAACCAACTGTGGGGAGTGCGGGGTGCCCACCTGCCTGGCCTTCGCCATGAACTTGGCCGCGGGCAAGGCGGAGTTGGACGCGTGTCCCTATGTCTCCGCCGAATCGCGCGAGCAACTGGCCGAGGCCAGCGCGCCCCCCATCCGTCCGGTGAGCATCGGCGCCGGCGCCACCGCCTTCAAGGTCGGCGGCGAGACGGTCCTCTTCCGTCACGAGAAGACCTTCTACAATCCTTGCGCCTTCGCCGGCACCATCAAGGACACCGACGCCGACGCGGCCGACAAGGCCAAGCGTTGGGCCTCCTATCAGTTCGAGCGCGTGGGCCTGACCCTGCGTCCCGAGGCCGCCTTCGTGGAGTGCGTCAGTGGCGACGCCGCCAAGTTCAAGGCCGCCGTCCAGGCGGTGGTGGACAACAGCGACCTGTCCCTGATCCTGGCCTGCGAGGACCCGGCCATCCTGGGTCCGGTGGCCGAGGCCTTCAAGGACAAGAAGCCCCTGCTCTATGCCGCCACCAACGCCAACGCCGACAAGATGGCCAAGATCGCCGGCGACAACGGCCTGCCCCTGGTGGTCAAGGGCGTGGACCTGGACGAGGTCATGGAGCTCACCAACGAGCTGACCGCGGCCGGCCTCAAGGACCTGATCATCGACTCCGGCGCGCGCGACCTGGCCGGCATCTTCCAGGACAACGTCGGCGTGCGCCGCGCGGCCCTGAACACCGGCAACCGCGCCCTGGGCTTCCCGACCATCAACTTCGCCTGCTCCACCAGCGACGACCCGGCCGAGCAGGTCGCGGCCGCCTCCCTGATGGTGGCCAAGTATGGCGGCATCATCGTCATGACCGACATGACCGCCGAGAGCATCTTCCCGCTTCTGCTGGAGCGCCTGAACATCTACACCGACCCCCAGCGGCCCATGACCGTGACCCAGGGCATCTTCGAGATCGGCGGCCCCGGCCCCGACAGCCCGGTGGCGGTGACCACCAACTTCTCGCTGACCTACTTCATCGTCAGCGGCGAGATCGAGTCCTCCCGGGTGCCCACCTGGCTTTTGATCAAGGACACCGAGGGCCTGAGCGTCATGACCGCCTGGGCCGCCGGCAAGTTCTCCGGCGACGACGTGGGCATGTTCATCAAGAAGTCCGGCATCATGGACAAGGTCAACCACAAGTCCCTGATCATCCCCGGTTACGCGGCGGCCATCGCCGGCGACCTGGAGGAGGAGCTCTCCGGCTGGAACATCCAGATCGGTCCGCGCGAGGCGGCCCACCTGGCCAAGTTCCTCAAGGAGTGGAAGGCCTAAGGAGGCAATCCGGGGGGAGGGGCTCCTCTCCCCCCGGTTTCTCATGTGAGTGAGGTTGTGGCCGGCGGGCCGCGCAGCGCAATTATCGCCCGGTTGGGCGGGGGTGTGGGGAAACCCGTTTTGCTCGCCAAAACAGGCTCCCCCACGCTCCCCCCAGCGTAGAGAGGTGGGAAAATGCAACTCATCGGTGAAAACCTGAACGTTATCAAAAAGGTGATCGGCCAGGCCTTCAAGGACCGCAACCCCGAGCCCATCCAGAAAATGGCCCTGGAAGAGAAAGAGGCCGGGATGGACTGGATCGACATCAACCTGGGACCGGCGCGCAAGGGCGGCCCCGAGTTGATGGAGTGGGTGGTCAAAACGGTCCAGGAAGTGGTGCCCGACATCCCGTTGGCCCTGGACACCAGCAACATCGAGGCCATCGAGGCCGGCCTGGCGGTCCACAAGGGCAAGGCCCTGGTGAACTCGGTCATGGCCCGTCCCGAGCGCTACACCGTGATGCTGCCCATGGTGGCCAAGTACGGCGCCGACATGGTGGCCCTGCTGTGGGGTCCCGAGGGCCTGCCGCGCGACGAGAACGAGCGCGCCGCCCTGGCGGTGGAGCTGTGCTACGCGGCCAACGAGGCCGGCGTCCCCAACGAGAACCTGTTTGTCGACCCGATCATCACCCCGGTCAACATCCAGCAGCCCCAGCTGATGAGCACCATGGCCTTCATGCAGATGCTGCAGGACATCGCCCCCGGCGCCCGCAGCACCAACGGCCTGTCCAACATCAGCAACGGCACCCCGTGGCGTGAGCCCCTGAACCAGATCTACATGATCATGCTCGAGCGTTCCGGCATGTACTCCTGCATCGCCGACTACGAGGACAAGCTGCTGATCGACATCGCCCGCGGCCGCCGCCAGGACCTGGTGGACGCCGTGCACAAGGTGATGGACGGCGAGATCACCAGCCCCGACCAGGTGGAGGGCGACGAGGCCAAGCTGTTCGTGCGCGGCGCGCGCGTCATCCTGGGCCACAGCCTCTACAGCGACTCCTGGATGAACATGTAACCCACGACCCGGACCTGGGCTGCTTCG
>CALERA010000424.1 GCA_937908275.1 uncultured Desulfarculaceae bacterium
GGGGAAACCCCTTTCTTTGGGGGCCAAAGAAAGGGGTTTCCCCCACGCCCCCTTCCCCAAAGAAAGCCGGGGTGGGCGCGGCTCACCTCCGGCCAGACTCAGGCCCTCAGCTTCCGTCATTGCGACCGCAGCGAAGCAATCTCTTGTCTCCCCCAAGACAGAATCCGCAGGCAATTGTTTTGTAGGCGGGGGTGTGGAGGGGGGAGATAAATTCGGGAGATTGCTTCGTCGCTGTCGATCCTCGCAATGACAGCTAGTTCTGTGATTGTCAATTGGAGTGAACGTCGCTCCGAGCGAGTCGCTTTCGGTTGAAACGCTCCGGCTCGGGCTCCAAGACGGCACCGCAGGTGGCCCGCCAAACCTTCGCCTTTTTGGAGGGGGGTGTGGGGGGGACCTTTTGGGGCACCAAAAGGTCCCCCCCACTCTCTCCTCCGCCTCGGGCGGGTGGCGGCCGGCGGGCGGGTCCCTGGGGGGAGTGGGACCGCGCCCGCCGTTTAGCGTCCGGGCCTTGGGCTTTTCAGCCCCGGGAGCCCAGGCGCAAACCGCCATGAATGTAGAAGACGTCTCCGGCCAGGGCCTCGTTGCGGTAGATCTCGCCCACCAGGGAGGCCACCTCCTCCGGTTCGATCAGCCGGCCGATGGGCACGTCCACCAGGATCTTGTCCAGGGCGGCCTGGTTCATGCCCTTGACCATGTCGGTGCCCACGTAGCCCGGGGCCACGGCCACGCAGCGGATCTGCCCCGAGAGGCCCCGGCGCAGGAACTCGGCGGTGATGACCTTGGGCCAGACCGACATGGCGGCCTTGCTGGCGCTGTAGTTGATCTGGCCGGCGGTGCCCAGGCTGCCGGTGGAGGAGACCAGGCAGATCAGGCCCCGGCAGGCGTTGTCGATCATGCGCTGGGCGCACTCGCGCACGGTGAGGAAGACGCCGGTGAGGTTGATGTCGATGACCCGCTGGAAATCGCCCAGGGCCATCTTCTTGGCCACCTTGCCGGTGGCGCGGTCGGTGGCCACCAGCAGGCCGTCCTTGATGATGCCGGCGAAGGGGGCCACCAGGTTGATGGCCCCGAAGCGTTCGATGGCCAGATCGGCCAGGCGGGCGTTGTCCTCTTCCTTGGTCACGTCGCAGGCCAGGGTGGCGACCTCGCCGGGCAGTTGCGCGGCGGCCCGCTCCAGGGCCTCGGCGCTGATGTCGGCCAGGACCAGCTTGCCGCCCTGGCCCGCCCAGTACTGGGCCAGGGCCAGGCCAATGCCGCCCGCCCCGCCCGTGATGACCGCCACCGCGTCCTTGATTGTCAGCATCGTCACTCGCCTCGTCGCTAGAGTTCCTTGCAGATCAGCCGGCGGGGGATGGTGGACAGATAGCGCCCGCCGGCCTCCTCCACCAGCAACATGTCCTCGAACTTCAAGCCCCGGCCCTGGTCCAGGAGCAGGTGCATCTCCATGGCCAGCACCGCCCCGGCCCGCACCGGCCCCTGGTTGCGGGGGCCGACCAGGGGGTGCTCGTTGAGCTCCAGGCCCACGCCATGAGCGATGTAGGGCAGGACCTTGCCCCCGGGCAGGGCCTGGAGTCCTTCGCCTCCCAGGCGCTGGGCCTCGGCAAAGGCCTGGTGATAGCAGTCGGCCCAGGTCCGGCCGGGGCGGATGAACTGGGCCAGGCTGGTGAAGAGCTGACCCAGGATCTCGTCGGCCCGGCGCAGGGCGTCGTCCGGCCGGCCCACCAGGTAGGAGCGGGCGAAGTCGGCGTGGTAGCCCTCCACCTGGGCCGGGATGTCCAGCAGCACCGGCTGTCCGCGCCGCACCGGCCGGAGCGAGGGCCCGGCCGGCACCGCCGGGGAGAGCCCCTGGCCGGTGATGGACAGGGCCACCCCGG
>CALERA010000425.1 GCA_937908275.1 uncultured Desulfarculaceae bacterium
CCTGGCTGGTGGAGCAGGGCGTGGCGCCCCATTCCATCCTGCTGCTCACCTTCACCCGCAAGGCCGCCCAGGAGATGCTCTCCCGGGCGCGCAACCTGCACCCGGACTGCGCCGGGGTGGAGGGCGGCACCTTCCACTCTCTCTGCCACCGCCTCCTGCGCCAGTACGGCCGCCGCCTGGAGCTGCCGCCCAACTTCACGGTCCTGGACCGGCCCGACAGCGAGCAGGTGGTCAAGGGCGTGGTGGAGGAGCTGAACCTCAAGGAAAAGGGCGACAAGCGCTTTCCCAAGGCCCGGGGCCTGCTGGAGCTGATCAGCAAGGCCCGCAACCTGGAGCTGGAGCTCTCGGAGGCCATCGAGCAGTTCGCCGGCCACCTGGCCGGCTATCAGGACCAGATCCTGGCCGCGGCCCGGGGCTATGCCCAGGCCAAACAGGCCCAGGCCCTGGTGGACTACGACGACCTGCTCTTCATGGCCGAGACGCTGTTGCGCCAGCAGGCCGAGGTGCGTGCGGAGCTGCACCGCCGCTGGCGGCACCTGTTGGTGGACGAGTACCAGGACACCAACGCGGTGCAGGCCCGCCTGGTGCAGCAGTTGTGCGACAAGCGCAACAACGTCATGGCCGTGGGCGACGACGCCCAGTCGATCTACGCCTTCCGGGGGGCCAGGGTGCAGAACATCCTGGAGTTCCCCGGGAAATATCACGGCACCCGCCTGGTGAAGCTGGAGCGGAACTACCGCTCCACCCAGCCCATCCTGGACCTGACCAACGCCATCATCGCCGAGGCCAGCCAGGGCTTCGCCAAGCACCTCTACACCCGCCAGGGCCAGGGTCCCAAGCCGGAGCTGGTGCGCACCCGCGACGAGCGCGGCCAGTCCCGGGCGGTGGTGGAGCGCATCCGCCGCCAGTTGGACGCCGGGGCGCGGCCGGAGCAGATCGCGGTGCTCTTCCGGGCCGGCAACGACTCCTCGGACCTGGAGATCGAGCTGACCGCCGAGGGGATGCCCTTTGTCAAGGTGGGCGGCCTGCGCTTCCTGGAGGCGGCCCACATCAAGGACGCCCTCTGCCACCTGCGGGTGGCCGCCAATCCCCAGGACTTCGTGTCCTGGCAGCGGGTGCTGATGCTCCTGCCCGGCTATGGCCCCAAAAAGGCCCAGGCGGTCATCGCCCACCTGGTGCAAGGCTATCCCCCGCCGGGCTACGTGGTGGGGCTCACCGCCCTGCCCGCCGCCCTGGCCAGCCCGGAGCTGGGCGAGCTGGCCATCCTGATGACCCAGCTCACCGCGCCCGGCCTGACGCCCCTGGAGGCGGTGGAGCTGGTGCTGGCCTATTACGAGCCCATCTGCCGCGACGCCTTCGAGGACCATCCCCGCCGCCTGCGCGACCTGGAGGAGCTGCCCAACCTGGCCCGGGCCTATGAAAACCTGACCGACTTCATGGCCGAGGTGGCCCTGGAGCCGCCCGGGGCCCGGGGCGAGGAGCTGGCCGGCGACCGCCTGACGCTCACCACCATCCACTCGGCCAAGGGCCTGGAGTGGGAGCACGTCTTCCTGCTCTGGGCGGCCGAGGGCCGGCTGCCGGCCGGGCCGTCGCTCAACGACCCCGAGGCCATCGAGGAGGAGCGGCGGCTGATGTACGTGGCCTGCACCCGGGCCCGCCAGAGCCTGACCCTGATCAGCCCGCGCGAATACTACGTGCGCGGTCAGGGGGTGACCCCGGTGGGGCTCTCGCGCTTCCTGGACCAGGCCCCGGACAACCTGCTGCAAAAGGAGGCCGCCGGCCCGGTCTTCGACGTGCCCCCGCCCCTGGGCGCGAGCCTGGCCATTCCCTCCAGCCGGGGCAGCCAGCGCCAGGCCCGGCCCTTCCCGGTGGGCGGCCAGGTGCGCCACGCCACCTTCGGGGTGGGCAAGGTGATGGGCTACAAGGGCGACAACAAGATCATGGTGCACTTCGGCCGCTACGGGCTTAAGATCCTGATGCTCCAGTTCGCCAACCTGCAAGCGGAGTGAGCCCGGCCATGGACCGTTACCAGGCCGCCCTGACCCGGATGTACGACCTCCAGAAGTTCGGCATCAAGCTGGGTCTGTCCTCCACCGAGAACCTGCTGCGCCGCCTGGGCGATCCCCACCTGCGCCTGCAATGCGTCCACCTGGCCGGCACCAACGGCAAGGGCAGCGTGGGCGCGGTGCTGGAGGCCAGCCTGCTGGCGGCCGGGATCAAGGCCGGCTTCTACAGCTCGCCCCACCTGGTGCGCTTCGAGGAGCGCTTCCGCCTGGCCGGCCGCGAGATCAGCCCGGAGAAGGTCCTGGAGCTGGCCGAGGCGGTCTGGCCGGCGGTGGACGAGCGCGAGCCGCCCACCTTCTTCGAGTTCATCACCGCCATGGCCCTGCTCTGGCTGGCCCAGGAGGGCGCGGAGCTGGCCATCATCGAGACCGGCCTGGGCGGCCGCCTGGACGCCACCAACCTGGTGCGGCCCCTGGCCACGGTGATCACCAACATCGGGCTGGAACACCAGCAATACCTGGGCAAGACCTACGCCGCCATCGCCGGCGAGAAGGCCGGCATCATCAAGCCGGGGATTCCCCTGGCGCACGGCGTGGCCCAACCGGCCGCCCGCCGGGTAGTGGAGGGGCGGGCGGCCGCGTTGGGCGCGCCGCTGCGCCGTCTGGGACGCGAGCTGCGCGCCCGCCAGGCGGCCGACGGCGGCTTCGCCCTGCGCGGCCGGCTCTGGCGGCTGGACGGCCTGCGCTCCAGCCTGGTGGGCCGCCACCAGCCGGGCAACGCGGCCCTGGCCCTGGGGGTGCTGGAGGACCTGGCCGAGGCCGGCCTGGCCGTGGGGCCGGAGCACCTGCGCCAGGGCCTGCTGGCCGCGCGCTGGCCCGGCCGGTTGCAGCAGTTGCCCACCGCTCCGGGCCAGCCCACCCTGTGGCTGGACGGGGCCCACAACCTGCCCGCGGTGCGGGCGCTGCTGGCCAGCCTGGACCTGGTGCGCGGCGATCGCGCGCCCCTGGTGCTGGTGCTGGGCATCATGGCCGACAAGGAATATCCAGCCATGCTGGAGCTTTTCCTCTCCGCCGCCGATGCCGTGGTCTACTCCAAGCCCGACTATGACCGCGCCGCCGAGCCGGCCGCCCTGGCCGCCGCCGCCCCGGCCGGGGCTCCGCCCGGCGAGGTGGAGCCCGACCTGGGCCGGGCCATCGCCCGGGCCCAGGCCCTGGCCGGGCCAAAGGGCGCGGTGCTCATCACCGGGTCGCTGTTCACGGTGGGCGAGGCCCTGGCTCGCCTCTAGCGCGGGCTGATCCGGCCTCAAGCCCCCGAGCACACCCGTCTTTCCTGGCCCCGCACCCCAACAAGCGTCTTGCCATCGGCGGTCGCATCTGCTAGGGTGCGCTAGCGATAGTGTCCGCGCTAACCGCGCGCCGTGGGAGGATATTGTGGCAAAAGGCAGGCGTTGGGCAACGGGTCGGGGGTTGATTGCGGTCCTGGCGGCCTTCCTGAGTCTGGGGTTGCTGGGCTCCCCGGCCTGGGCCGCGGGCGAGTTGATTCGGGTGGACGCCAACGGCCCGGTGGACATCCGCGCCGACCAGATCACCTATGACGAGGGGACCAAGAGCTACCTGGCCGAAGGCGAGGTGGAGATCGTCCGCGGCGTCAACCGCATCTTCGCCGACAAGGCCCGCCTGCACTCCCAGACCCTGGTGGCCGAGGCCGAGGGCCGGGTGCGCCTCAACACCCCCACCGAGACCCTGTCCGGCCAGCGCATGCTGGTGGACCTCCAGGGCGGCACCGGCAAGGTCTACGACGGCCAGATCTTCATAAAGCCCAACAACTTCTACCTGCGCGGCCAGGAGATCGAGAAGACCGGCAAGGACTCCTATCACATGGACCGGGGCTCCTTCACCACCTGCGACGGCAGCAACCCGGCCTGGACGGTCAGCGGTCGCAACATGGACGTGGACATCGAGGGCTACGGCACCATGCGCGACACCGCCTTCCGGATCAAGGACTGGCCGGTGCTCTGGAGCCCCTGGGCCGCCTTCCCGGCCAAGTTCAAGCGCCAGTCGGGCCTGCTGCCGCCCCAGATTGGCATGACCGACCGCGACGGCGTCAGCTACAGCCAGCCCTATTTCCAGACCCTGGGCGAGGACCAGGACGCCACCTTCACCCTGAACTACATGTCCTACCGCGGCCTGGACTACGGCCTGGAGTACCGCTACCACCTGGACAAGGGCTCCAAGGGCATCTTCATGATCGACTACATGCCCGAGGACGGCATGGGCCAGGAGCTCAAGGACAGCTTCAAGAACGTCGAGGCCTACAACTCGCGCTACTGGTTCCGCATGAAGGGCGACCAGCAGCTGTTCAACAGCACCATGCTCCTGAAGGCCGACGTGGACCTGGTCAGCGACCAGGACTACCTGCGGGAGTTCGCCTACGGCTACACCGGCTTCGAGGCCTCCAACTCGCGCTTCATCGAGTGGATGGGCCGCGAGCTGGACACCCGCCACTCCACCTGGCGCACCAACCAGGTCAACCTGCAGCGCTACTGGTCCACCGCCACCTTCAACGGCAGCCTGACCTACTACGACGACCTGACCACCGACAACAAGACCACCCAGCAGCAGCTGCCCAAGCTGACCTTCGACGCCACCCGCCAGGCGGTGGGCGACACCGGCTGGTATTTCCAGATGGGGTCGGCCTACACCTACTACTACCAGGAAGAGGGCGCCAAGGGGCACATCAGCGACATCTCCCCCACCTTCTCCCTGCCGCTGAACTTCAACGACTACATCTCGGTGGAGCCCAGCTTCGCCTGGAAGCAGCGCTTCTTCAGCGTGGACCGCGACAGCGCCACCGACACCGGCGACACCAGCGGCACCACCGAGCTCTGGAACTTCCAGACCCAGGCCTCCACCTACATGTACCGCGTCTTCGAGATGGGCACCCCGGAGGACCCGCTGAAGATCAAGCACGCCTTCAAGCCCAACGTCACCTATAGCTATCAGCCCAACATCGACTACGAGGACATCGCCCTGCTGGCTCGCCAGGGCCAGACCCAGAACCGGGTCAACAAGCTGTCCTACGGCATCAACAACACCCTGACCAGCAAGCGCATCAAGCGCGACGACGAGACCGGCGAGGTCCGGCCCATCTATCGCGACTTCCTCCAGTTCAACATCGCCCACGCCTTTGACATGGACCAGTTCCGCAGCGACGACCAGGACCCCCACTACTGGGGCAACGTCGACACCAAGGTGGAGGTCTATCCCAGCAAGTACCTGTATCTGGAGGCCGACAGCTCCTTCAACCTCTACGAGAACCGCTGGGACTCCATCAACAGCCTGCTCAAGACCATGAACCGGCGCGGCGACTCCATCACCGTGGACTACCGCTTCACCCACGACCTGCTCAAGCAGGTGCGCGGCAAGTTCACCGTGGCCGTGACCAAGGAATGGTCGGTCAGCTACATCAACCACCGCGACCTGGACGCCAACTCCGACTTCGAGTCCATCTACGAGGTGGCCTACCAGGGTCAGTGTTGGGGCATCCGGGCCTTCTACGTGGATGACATCGAGGAGCGCGGCTACTTCCTGGCCTTCTCCCTGGGCGGCTTCGGCGAGCTGTTCGGTTGGGGCCAGATCCGCAGCACCGGCACCACCAGCAACTAGCCGCCGACAGCATCGCCCCCGACCGCCCCCAAAGCGCGACCATTAAAGGTGGTCCGGCATGGAGGTCGTCAGTCCTTCCGGCGTTGGCGCAGAGCCCTGGACCCGCCGCCTGGCCTGCCTGGGCGGGTTTCTGGGCGGCCTGCTCTATCTGAACGACCACCTGTATCCCAAGCTGGTCGATTTCCACTGGCCCGTCTTCCTGGGCCTGATCGGCCTGGGCGGGGCGGCCTGCGGGGGGCTGGCCCGGGCCCTGGGCCCCCGCCTCTCCGCGCTCTGGGCGCGTCTGGCCCCCTGGCGGCGTCCCGGCGCCTGGACCCTGCTCTTTTTCCTGGCGGCCTATCTCTACACCATGGCCGGCCACCTCTATTCCTGTGACGACCGATTCCGTTACCGGACCGCCCAGGCCCTGGCCGAACACGGCAGCCTGAACCTCGCCATCGCCCCCGGCGAGGTTTTTTGCAGCAAGTACGGCGTGCTGCACTCCCTGCTGGCCGCGCCGCTCTATCTGGCGGGCCGGGCCTGGTTCGGCGCGGACGACCCCCGCCGGCTGGAGGCGGCGGTCTCGGCCCTGATGCCCCTGGTCAGCGCCGCCAGCGCCGGGGTGTTCTGGCGGCTGCTGACCAGCCTGGGCTTCGCCCCCCGGTCGGCCCTGGCCACCGTCCTGAGCCTGGGCCTGACCACCATGGCCTGGCCGTACTCCCGCTATTTCTTCACCGAGCCCCTGGTGGGCATATGCTTCACCCTGGCCTGCCTGGGCCTGGCCCTCCACCAGCGCGGGGGCGGGGCCAGGGCGGCGCTGTTGACCGGCCTGGCCCTGGGCCTGGGCGGGCTGGACTCCCTCCCGGTGCTGCTCCTGGCCGCGCCCCTGGCCCTGGCCGGACTGGCGGTCAGCCTGGCCGGCCACCCTCCGGGGCGGCGGCGCTGGCGCGACCTGGCCTGGTCGCTGCTCCCCCTGCTGCTGGCCGGGTTGGCCTGTCTCTGGCTGAACCAGGTTCGTTTCGGTTCGCCCTGGCTGACCGGCTACGAGGATGATCATGGCTATCCCAACCCGGCCTACGACGGCCGGCCGGGGTTTTCCACGCCGCTGTACGTGGGGCTTTTCGGCCTGCTCCTCAGCCCGGGCAAGAGCCTGTTCCTCTACAGCCCCCCGCTGCTGGCCGCCATGGCCTTCCTGCCCCGCTTTCTGCGTCAGTTCAGGCTGATCGGCGGGACGTCCCTGGCCCTGTGCCTGGCCTGGCTGGCCTTTTACGCCACCTGGTGGTGCTGGCATGGCGACCACGCCTGGGGGCCGCGTTTCCTGGTCCCGCTCCTGCCCCTGCTCTGCCTGCCCCTGGCCGTGGCCTTCCGCGACTGGAGCGGCCTGGGCCTCGCGGCCCGGAGCGCGATCTGGGCGCTGCTGGGCCTGGGCGCGGCGGTGCAGGTCATCGCCCTGCTGGTGCCCTACGAGTGTTTCATCGTCAACCAGGTAACCCCCGACTACGCCAACCAGTTCCTGCTGCATTTCGTGCCCCAGCACTCGCCCCTGTGGGGCCAGCTCCGGATGCTGCCCCAGGCCGTCCGTCTGGATTTCTGGCCGGAGGACAATATCTTCGCCTGGGTGGCTTGCGCGGCGGCGGTGGTCCTGGGACACTGGGCCTGGTGGGCCAGCGCCGGCCCGCCGGGACAGGCCCCGCTAACCGCCTGCCCGGCCGGAACAAAGTAAATAAAACCGGTGGCTCTTGACATATGGGGTGGCGTGCCCTATAAATACAGCTTCGACCCACCCTGGGATGAGTGCGGCCGCTGCCGCTCCCTTATGCTGTTAGGCAGGGAAGATGAAAACCTACGTTGCCAAACCGGAAGACATTTCTCGTGACTGGTTCGTGGTGGACGCCACTGACTTGATCCTCGGCCGCCTGGCCACCCAGGTGGCGATGCGCCTCAGGGGCAAGCACAAGCCGGTCTTCACCCCCCATCTGGACACGGGTGACTTCATCATCGTGGTCAACGCCGACAAGATTCGGCTCACTGGCCGCAAGATGGATCAGAAGATCTACTACCGCCACAGCGGCTACCCCGGCGGCATCACCGGCATCCAGGCCAAGCACCTCAAGGCCAGCAAGCCCGAGGAGCTCCTGCGCGCGGCGGTGCGGGGCATGCTGCCCAAGAACACCTTGGGACGGCAGCTGATCAAGAAGCTCAAGGTTTACGCCGGGCCCGAGCATCCGCACAAAGCCCAGCAGCCCCAAGCGCTGGCCCTGTAGGCGAGGAACACGACCATGCCCGAGACTCGTTATTACGCGACCGGTAAAAGAAAGACCTCCGTGGCCCGCTGCTGGCTGACCTCCGGCAACGGCAAGGTCACCATCAACAAGCGCCCGGCCGAGGAGTATTTCTCCCGCGAGACCGACACCATGGTGCTCAAGCAGCCCCTGGCCCTGACCGAGACCCTGAGCCAGTTCGACGTGGCCGTCACGGTCTGCGGCGGCGGCACCACCGGCCAGGCCGGCGCCATCCGCCACGGCATCGCCCGCGCCCTGCTGGAGTTCAACCCCGAACTCCGCCTGGTGCTCAAGCGCGCCGGCTTCCTGACCCGGGACCCCCGCAAGAAGGAGCGCAAGAAGTACGGCCAGCGCGGCGCCCGCGCCCGGTTCCAGTACTCCAAGCGCTAAGCCCGCACCGTCTTTCGAGCATACAGCGGGGAGGGTCCAGCGCGGGCCCTCTCCGCTTTTGTTTGGCCGCTCCCTGCGGCCGCCTGGTCACCCCCACCTCCAAGGGAGGCGCATGCCATGATCCCCGTGGCCATCCTGGGCGG
>CALERA010000426.1 GCA_937908275.1 uncultured Desulfarculaceae bacterium
GCCAGGTACACGCCCTGGATCACCGCGTCGGGGTGGTAGGCCTTGGCGTTGTCCAGGATCTGCTGGTAGGCGGCCTTGGCCTCGTCCAGGTACTTGATCCCCACCTTGACCCCGCCGGCGTCGGACTTGTGCACGATCTGGGGGCTGACGATCTTCATCACCAGGGGGAAGCCCACGAAGTTGGCCGCCGCCTCCAGCTCCTCGGGCTTGGCCACCAGGCGCGACCTGAGCAGGGGGAAGCCATAGCACTGCAGGATGCGGTTGGCCTCGTGCTCGTGCATCAGGTGGGTGGGCTCCAGCTCCAAGGTCTCGTTGATCAGGATCTGGGCCGAGGAGCAGTCGGCGTGGACCGGCTTGACCCAGCGGGCCTGGGGCTTGAGCTTGTCGCCGAAGCGGGCCATGGCCGCCAGGGTGCGCACCGCCGCCTCGGGGAACATGTAGTTGGGGATGCCGTTCTGTTGCAGGTGGTTGACGCCGGAGCTAACGTCGACGATGCCCATGAAGGAGCAGAGCACCGGCTTGTCGATGCCCTTGACCACGGTGGGCACGATCTCGGCCGTCTCCAGGATGTCGGTCATGGCCTGGGGGGTGAGGATGATCACCGCGCCGTCCACGTTCTCGTCCTGCAACACGTGGCGGATGGCCGCCTCGTAACGCTCGTGGGTGGCGTCGCCGATGACGTCCACCGGGTTGTGGATGCTGGCGGTGGAGGGCAGGTCCTTCTTCAGCTTGTCCAGGGTGGCGTCGCTGAACTTGGCCAGCTTCAGGCCGTGGCGGATGGCGGCGTCAGTGGCCATGATGCCCGGCCCGCCGGCGTTGGTGACGATGGCGACGCGGTTGCCCTTGGGCACCGGCTGGGAGCCGAAGGCCTGGGCGTAGTGGAACAGCTCGGTGATGCCCTCCACCCGCTGGATGCCGCTCTGCATGAAGATGGCGTCGTAGGCGGCCTCGGAGCCGGCCAGGGAGCCGGTGTGGCTGCTGGCGGCCTTGGCCCCCTCGGGGCTGGTGCCGCTCTTGATGGCCAGCATGGGCTTCTTGGCGTCCCAGGCGATCTCGCGGGCCACCTCGATGAACTCCCGCCCGTTGCTGATGTCCTCCAGGTACATCAGGATGACCTCGGTCTCCGGGTCGTCGCGCAGGTAGCGCAGCAGGTCGATCTCGGTGACGTCGGCCTTGTTGCCGAAGCTGATGAACTTGGAGAAGCCGATGTTGCGCCCGGCGGCCACGTCCAGGACCGCGGTGCACAGCGCGCCGGACTGGGAGATGAAGGCTACGTTGCCCGGCTGCGGCATCTTGGTGGCGAAGCTGGCGTTCATGGATACGTCATGGTCGGTGTTGATCACGCCCAGGCAGTTGGGGCCCACCAGGGGGATGTTGGCCCGCAGAGCGGCCTCCGTCAGGCGCTTCTCCAGCTCCACGCCCGCGCCGCCGACTTCCTTGAAGCCGGCGGTGATGACCACCGCGCCCTTGGCCCCGACCTGCCCGGCCTGGTTCAGGGTGTCGATGGCCGCCTCGGGCGGCACCACCAGCACCACCAGGTCCACCGGGTCCGGGACATCGGTCAGCCTGGGATAGGCCTTGACGCCCTGGATGGAGCGCGCCTTGGGGTTGATGGGGAAGAGCACCCCCTGGTAGCCGCCGTAAATGAGATTGGAAAAAACCGCCAGCCCCACGCTGCCCTTGCGGTTGGTGGCGCCCACCACCGCGATGGAAGCGGGGTTGATGATCTTGCTGATGTCCTTGGCCATGGTATTTCGCTCCAATGCGGATTTGCCTGCTTTAGCGGGCCGGGCCAACGTTGGCCTGACCATCTGAGAGACCTAAGTTTATCCGCTTCGCCTAACCTGGCAATGCTTTGTTTTTATTTAGCTATATTGCCGCTATAACGTATATCTGTCCTACAAAACACCTTGGCCTGGCCGCTGGCAGTGGTAATACCAACTTACCGCCGGCTAGTCTTTGGTCTAATCATAAGCATGATGTTCGAGGAGGGGAATAAATCGCCAACCTCATTGCCGGCTGGCGTCCACCCCAATTTGGGGCGCGATTTCTCCCAAACAGCCTTAGGTAAAAGGCCCTATGCCCGGGCCGGAGGAAGGCGGCGGGGTGCGTCCTGGTCGGCCCCCAGGGCGCTCAACGCCTGGCGCACCTGATCGCGCAGGAACATGGCCAGCTCGGCGTCGGCCAGGGCCGCGTCGCCCAGCTCGGCCCGCAGTTCCCGGGTGGAAAGCTCGAATTCATCCGGTCCCACGCGGTGTTGGTAGAGAAAATCCACCCCGGGGTGGCTCAGGATCAGGCCGGCCAGGGTGGCGGGCCAGTCGCCCAAGGGCGGCCGGTCCGGATGGCCGCGCCGGAACCAGACCCGCAGGGTGGCGCCCTGGCCGGGCTGGCTCGCCAGGCTGAGGTCCCCGCCCCAGGCCCGGGCGTTGGCCTGCATCCAGCTCAGCCCCAGGCCCGCGCCTTGGCCGGGCTTGGTGGTGAAACGCGGCTGCGTGGCCCGGGCCAGGGTTTCCGGGCTCAGGCCCGGGCCGTTGTCCTGGATGGTGAAGGCCAGGCGGTCGGCGGGTGGCGGGTCCTCCTCGATGCGCACCAGCACCGAGCTGGCCCCGGCGGTCAGGGCGTTCTGGATCAGGTCCAGCAGGTGCAGGGCGATTTCGCGCATGGCCTCCCCGCCGGCCGGCTGAAACCCCGGGTCCGGGGCTGGCCAGGCCAAGAAAAACCTCCCGCCCCAAGCCAACGCGCCCGTCAAGGGGCCTGGGCCTGGAGTCGGGAGGCGGCGCGCGCCGGTTCGCCCGGCGCGTGGGCGGCTACTGGTAGCGCTCGACCAGGTCCACCACGGCGTCGGCCATCACCTTGCGGTGGGTGTCCTGGTTCACCACCACCACCGGGGCCACGCCGCAGGCGCCCAGGCAGCGCACCTGCTCCAGGGTGAAGCGGCGGTCGGGGGTGGTGGTGTCCACCGGCACCCCCAGGTGGCGCTCCAGGCGGTCCAGGGCCTCCTTGCCGCCGCGCACGTAGCAGGCGGTGCCCATGCAGACCCGCACCGTATGGCGGCCGCGGGGGATCATGGAGAAGAAGCTGTAGAAGGTGGTCACGCCATAGACGTCGTGGCCGGGGATGCCCAGCTTGGCCGCGATGCGCTCCTGCACCGGGACCGGCAGGTAGCCCACCACGCCCTGGGCCTGCTGCAACACCGGGATCAGCGAACCGGCCTTGCCGCGGTATTTCGCGCAGATGGCATCGATTTTCTCCACCATCTCGGGGGTCACGTCCTCCGGCATGGTGCTCCGGCTCAGGTCGGGTGCCGCGCTGGCGCTCATGGCTCGCTCCTCGCTATGCTTTCGGTGACGGGCCTCATCGGGCCCGGGGATCGGTCGCTGTCGGCCGCAGGGCTTTCGCCCATGATAATGCCGTGGTTTCCGGCTTGATTTAACTAGCACACCCGCTCGGGGGTGGCAAGGCTTTTCAGGCCGCGCAGAGCACCAGCAGGGCCATCACCTCGGCGCTCTCGATGCTGGCCCCCAGGTTGTCGCCGGTGACGCCGCCCAGGCGCTTGTGGTACCACCAGCCCTGCGCCAGACCCACCAGCAACACGCCCACCGCCGCCAGGAGTCCGGCCCGCCCGGCGGCCAGGCCCGCCACCGCCAGGGCGGCGGCGGCCGAGATCAGCTCCGGCCCCAGGCTGCCCGGTCCGGCCACCGAGGCCCCCAGGCCCTGGGCGCGGGCCGGGGGCAGCAGGGCGGCCAGCAGGCCGGCCAGGGCCCGGGCCAGGGCCGGGGCCACGATCAGGGCGGCCAGCAGGCGGGGCAGGTCCAGGGAGGCCAGGGCCGAGAACTTGGCCAGCAGGCCGATGACCACCGCGCAGACCCCGAAGCTGCCCACCCGCGAGTCCTTCATGATCTCCAGGGCCCGCTCCCGGCTGGTCATATGCACCAGGGCGTCGGCGGTGTCGGCCAGGCCGTCCAGGTGCAGGAAACGGGTCAGCTTGGCCCAGAGCGCGGTGAGGACCCCGGCCAGGGCCAGGGGCGGCAGCACCCCGCCCAGCAGCCAGCCCGCGCCGGCCAGGATCAGGCCCAGGACCACCCCCACCGGCCCGTACCAGGCCCGGGAGCGGCGCAGGTCGTCGTCCCCGGCGCTCAGGTCAGAGCGCAGGGTGATGATGGTGAAGAACTGCAGGGCCAGCAGGAAGGGCTTCACTATCCCTCGACCTTGTCCCCCGTGACGCCGGCGGACTCGAAGGTGGCCATTTCATTGTAAATCGCCACCGCCGCCCGCACCATGGTCAAACCCAGGGCCGCGCCGGTGCCCTCGCCCAGGCGCAGGTCCAGGTCCAACAGCGGCCGCTGGCCCAGGAACTGGCACTGGGCCTGGTGGCCGATCTCCTGGGAGGCGTGGCCCACGATGAAGTATTCCCGCGCGGCCGGGGCCAGGGCGGCGGCCACCAGGGCGCCGGTGGTGGAGATGAAGCCATCCAGGATCACCGGCACCTTGCGGCTGGCCGCGGACAGGCAATAGCCGCAGATGGCCGCGATCTCCAGGCCGCCCACCGCCGCCAGCACCCCCAGGGGGTCGGCCGGGTCCGGGCGGTGCAGGGCCAGGGCCGCGTCCAGCACCTGGATCTTGCGCGCCAGGCCCTTGTCGTCCAGGCCGGTGCCCCGGCCGGTGACCTCGGCCGGGGTGCGGCCGCAGAGCACCGCGGTGATGGCGGCGCAGGCGGCGGTGTTGCCGATGCCCATGTCGCCGGGGATCAACAGGTCCAGGCCCTGCTCCATGAGCTGGGCCGCCACCCGGGCCCCCACCATCACCGCCTGGCGGGCCTCGCCCAGGGTCATGGCCGGCTCGGCGGCGAAGTTGCGGGTGCCGCGCATCACCTTGGCCGAGATCAGGCCCGCCACCGGCTCGAACTCGTAATCCACGCCCACGTCCACCACGTTGACCTGGGCCTTGGCCTGGCGGGCCAGGACGTTGATGCCCGCGCCGCCGGCCAGGAAATTGAAGACCATCTGGGCCGTGACCTCGCGGGGATAGATGCTGACCCCGGCCGCGGCCACCCCGTGGTCGGCGGCGAAGACCGTCACCGCGGCCTGGGGCTGGACGAGCTGGGTGTCGCCCCTCATCACGCACAGCCGGCGGGCGATCTCCTCCAGGCGGCCCAGGGCCCCGGTGGGTTTGGTCAGGTTGTCCAGATGGGCCTGGGCCAGGACGCCCACGGACTGGTCCGGGGCCGCGATGGCGGCGACGATCTGCTCGATGTTGTCCATGCGTTGGTTCTCCATGCGCGTTTCAGTCTGGCAGGCCGCCCTTCAGGGCCAGGGGCAGGCCGGCCATGACCATGACCACCCGGCCGCAAACCCGGGCCAGGCGTTGGTGCAGAAGCCCGGCCTGATCGCGGAAGGCCCGGGCCAGGGGATTTTCGGGCACGATGCCCAGACCCACCTCGTTGCCCACCAGGATCACCGACCCAGCCAGCTCCGGCACCAGGGCCGCCAACTCGCGCCCCCGGGCCTCCACCCCGGCCTCGTCCAATTGGGCCAGGGTGAGCAGGTTGCTCTGCCACATGGTCAGGCAGTCCACCAGCACCACCGCGCCGGGCCTGGCGGCCCGGGACAGGGCCGCGCAGAGCTCCAGGGGCTCTTCCAGGGTGGTCCAGCGGGGGCCGCGCCGGGCCTGGTGGCGGGTCACCCGGGCCTGCATCTCGCCGTCGCGGGCCTGTCCGGTGGCCAGGTAGATCAGGGGCTGGCCGGGTTCGCTGGCCAGGTTTTCGGCCAGGGCCTGGGCCCAGTCGCTCTTGCCGCTGCGGGCCCCGCCCAATACCAAGGTGTGCCTAGTCATGGCGCTAGTCTTAACCTAAAATCCCGCCCGCTTCAACGCCGCCCGGCCAGGGGCGGCGGGCGAGAGTTTGTTTCAAGTGGCTAACCATTTTGCGGTATGTTACAGACAGGCGGCCAGCCATGGGAGGCATCTTGGGCCCTACACCGGAATCCAGCCAGGGCTTCATCGCCATCAGCCCGGCGCGGCAGAAGCATGGCGATCCATGGTGGTTGCTGACCCTGGGCTTGATCAGCCTGGGCGCGCAGGCCTTCTGGCTGGGTCCCCGTCTGGGCGGGGACAGCGGCCGCTATCTGGAGGGAGCCCAACGCCTGGCCCAGGGCCTGGAGTTGGTGGACAAGCAGGCCGATTTCCCGGCCTACGCCTGGCTGGTCCAGTTGACCGGGGCCACCCCGGAGGCTCCCTGGCTCCTGGTCAGCTTGCAGGCCGGTCTCTCCATCCTGGCCGGCCTGGTGCTCTATCGCGCCGGCCGGGAGGCCTTCGGTCGCCTGGCCGGACTGGCCGCCGCCGCGCTCTATCTGGCCTGGCCGGACCTGCAACGCTGGAACCTCTACCTCCTGACCGACGGCCCCTTCAACAGCGCGCTGGCCATCTGCCTGGGTCTGTCCCTGATCTGCGAAAAGCGCCCCCTGGCCTGGCTGGGCCTGTTGCCCGCCCTGCTGGCCCTGGCCTTCCTGCGCCCGGACGGAACCATCTTCTACCTGCCCCTGGCCGCCGGCCTGCTGGCCCAGCGCCACCCCGGCCAGGCGTTGTCCCTGTTGGTGCTGGGGGCCGTGATCTGGCTGTGGCGGACCCCCAGCCCCCGGGCGGTGGCCGACCTGATGGAGCAATGGCGTCTGGGCACCGTGATCTGGGGCCACGCCCCGCCCTTGGGCGGTCTGGGGCTGGAGGACAGCGCCTTTCACGGCAGCCTGGCCGGCATGCTCTGGCGGGCCCTGGTCCACGACCCCTTCCAGGTGCTGGGCATCATGCTCCAGCGGGCCTTCTGGTTCCTGGCCCACGCCCGGCCCTACTACTCCACGGCGCACAACCTGCTGGCCGCCGGCTCCAGCCTGCTGCTGTTGGTCCTGGCGATCTGGGGAAGCATCACCTCCCTGGCCGGGGGACGCCAGCGGGTGGCGGCCTGGGGCCTGGTGCTCACCCAGCTCTGCCTGGTCTGCCTGACCTGGGCCGACTGGGACGGCCGCTTCCTCACCCGGGTCACCCCGGCCTTGATCCTGCTGGCCGCCGACGCCCTGCTGGGCCAGACCGACCCGGACCCCAACCTGGGCGGGTCCCGCCGCTTCCTGCACCTCTAGGTCCTCCCCCCCCGGTTGGTTTGTCGCCCCGCGCCCGGGCGTGCTAGAATTCCGGAGCGAAACGCCGGACCAAGGAGCCATCGGGCTTGAGCCAACCGCTGCTGGACATCAAGGGACTGGTCACCGCCTTCCCCGGCCGGGGGGGCGAGTTGCGGGCCGTGGACGAGCTGGACCTGAGCCTGCAACCGGCCGAGGTGCTGGGCCTGGTGGGCGAGAGCGGCTGTGGCAAGAGCCTGACCGCCCTGAGCGTGCTGGGGCTGGCGCCCCCGCCGGGCCGGGTGCGGGCCGGCAGCATCTTCTTCGAGGGCCGCGACCTCTTGACCCTGCCCGAGCCGGAGTTGCGCCAGATCCGGGGCGCGCGGGTCTCCATGGTCTTCCAGGAGCCCATGACCAGCCTCAACCCGGTCTTCAGCGTGGGCCGCCAGGTGGCCGAGCTGGTGGCCGCCCACCAGGACCTCCCCCCGGCCGAGGCCTGGGCCCGGGCGGTGGAGATGCTGGGCCGGGTGGGGGTGCCGGAGCCGGCGGCCCGGGCCAGGGCCTATCCCCACCAGCTCAGCGGCGGCCTGCGCCAGCGGGTGATGATCGCCATGGCCCTCATCCTGGACCCCCGCCTGGTGATGGCCGACGAGCCCACCACCGCCCTGGACGTGACTATCCAGGCCCAGATCCTGGACCTGCTGCGCCGGTTGCAACAGGACAGCGGGGTGGGGGTGCTCCTGATCACCCACAACCTGGCGGTGGTGGCCCAGATGGCCTCGCGCCTGGCGGTGATGTACACCGGCCGTCTGGTGGAGGAAGCCCCGGTGGCCGGGCTCTTCGCCGAGCCCCTGCACCCCTACGCCGCCGGGCTGCTGGCCTGCCTGCCGGCCCGCGCCCCCCGGCGCGGCCAGCGCCTGCCCACCATCAAGGGCGTGGTGCCGCCCCTGGACGCCCTGCCCCCGGGTTGCAAGTTCAGCGACCGCTGCCCCCGGGCCTTTGCCGCCTGCCGCGAGGCCGAGCCGGACCTGGTGGAGGTGGCCCCGGGCCGCCGGGTGCGCTGCTTCCTGCACCATGACCAGGCCCGCCAGGCCCGGAGGGCGGCATGATCCCCACGGCCGAGACCCTGGTCCAGGCCCAGGGCCTGAGCAAGCACTACCGGGTGGGGGCCGGGTTCCTGGGCAGCCAGCGCCGCACCTTGCAGGCGGTGGACCAGGTGGACCTGGAGATTCGCTGTGGCGAGGTGCTGGGTCTGGTGGGCGAGAGCGGCTGCGGCAAGTCCACCCTGGGCCGCCTGATCCTGCGCCTGACCGAGCCCTCGGCCGGCAAGGTGCTCTTCGAGGGCCGGGACGTGGGCGGCCTGGACCGGGGCCAGTTGCGGGCCCTGCGCCGCCAGATGCAGATCGTCTTCCAGGACCCCATGACCAGCCTCAACCCCCGCCTGACCGTGGGCGGCATCCTGGGCGAGCCTTTTCGCATCCACGGCCTGGCCCAGGGCCGCGCGGTGGAGCGGCGGGTGGCGGAGTTGCTGGAGGCGGTGGGGCTGCGCCCCGACCACGCCGGCCGCTACCCCCACCAGTTCAGCGGCGGCCAGCGCCAGCGCATCGGCATCGCCCGGGCCCTGGCCCTGCGCCCCAAGCTGGTGGTGGCCGACGAGCCGGTCAGCGCCCTGGACGTCTCCATCCAGGCCCAGGTGATGAATCTGCTGCTGGAGTTGCGGGAGAAGTTCGGCCTGACCTATCTATTGGTGGCCCACGACCTGACCGTGGTGCACCACCTGGCCGACCGCATCGCGGTGATGTACCTGGGCCGGGTGGTGGAGGTGGCCCCGGCCGAGGGCTTCGACCAGCCGCCGATGCACCCCTACAGCGCGGCCCTGTTCCATTCCGCGCCCATCGCCGACCCCACCCGCCAGACCCGGCCCCCGGCGCTCATGGGCGACGTGGCCAGCCCCCTGGCCCCCCCCCCGGGCTGCCGCTTCCATCCCCGCTGCCCCGAGGCCCAGGAGATCTGCCACCGCCAGGGACCGGCCCTGCGCGAGATCGCCCCCGGCCACCTCTGCGCCTGTCATTTCCGCTGAGGACTAGCCCTGGTGCAGGGCCAGTTGCTTGTGGATGAAGTCCTCCACCTCCTGCACCGGCCGGTAGACCCCGTAGTGCCCCTCGGCCAGGATGTCGGCCTTCAAGGCCAGCAGCTTGGCCATGCTTTCCCGCCAGTGGCCCAGATCCGAGCCGAAAGCCGGGGAGAAGGGGCCATGCACGTCCTGGCCGAAGAGCACCTTTTGGCCCTCGACCTGGCACCAGGCGCAGATGGAGCCCGGGGTGTGGCCCGGGGTGTGGATCACGGTCAAATCCTGACCATCGCCCAGGGGCAGCCGGAAGCCGTCCTCCACCATCTGGTCGGCGGTCACCGTCTCCAGGCTCAGGCCGTACCAGTGCGCGGCGCTGCGCTGGCTGTCGCCCTGGGCCAGGACCCAGGCGTCGTCCGGGTGCATCAGGATCTGGCAGCCGGTGCGGCGGCGGATCTCGGCCGCGCCCCCGCAGTGGTCAATGTGGGCGTGGGTCAGGAGGAGATGGGTCAGGGTCCTCTGGCAGGCGCGGTTGACCAGGTCCAGGATGCGCCCGGCGCTGGGCCCGGAGCCGCAGTCCACCAGCACCGAGGCGGCGTCGCTGCAAACCAGATAGCAGAGGCAGTCGCGGGGATCGGAGAGGTCGGGCCCACCCACCATGAAAACGTTGTCTACCAGCCGACGGGGCTGAGGCCGGTTGGGGCTCATGTTGTCACCTCGCGTGGCCGAAGGGTTCGCGGGATTTCTCGCGGTCGCCTCAGGCGCGGTCGGTCCCGGGCGGGGAGCGGGAGGACGCGGGCGGGGCAGGGACCGCGAATGTCCACAGTATGCCGCCCAGGCCGGCGGCGGAGCAAGCCCCTAGCTAGTTCCTTATGGCTGGTTGCCAAAACCCCGCCGCGCGTTTAGTCTGGACTCAGGTTTCGCGCCGCGCCGGACGCATCCTGGGGAGAACGCCTTGCGCCCGCATCACGCAGCATCATATTTCAATCTGGCGGAAAAAGCCGTCATCGCCCTGGGTCTGCTGGGCCTGTCCCTGCTGTTGTACGGAGTCACCTACTGGCTTTTCGGCGACCTTCCCCTGATGCAGAAATATTTCATGCTCCACCTGGCCTTCCTGCCGGTCCACGCCCTGGTGCTCACGGTTATCCTTGAGGAACTGCTTAGCTTTCGTGAGCGCATCTCGCGCCGCCGCCGCCTCAACACCTACCTGGGGGTCTTTTTCCGCCGCATGGGCATCGATCTCTATCTGCGCCTGGTGGGCCTGTTGGACAACCGCGAGGAGTTGGAGGGCATCATCCTGGTGCAACCCCACTGGCACCACCGCGACTTCCGCGCGGCCCGCCGCCGTCTGACCCAGTTCGAGCCCCAGATGCGCCCCGATCCCCAGGGCATGCGCGAGCTGTTGGAGTTTCTGGCGGGCAACGACAGCGAGATCCTGGAGATGACCCGCAACCCCTATCTCTGGGAATTTGATAACTTTTATCGCATGGTGGTGGCCTTCTTCCATTTTCTGGAGCAGACTCGCTTCCGGGACGAGCCGGCCCTGACCAGCCCCTGGCTGCTGGGCCATCTGGCCCAGGAGGCCGGCAAGACCCTGCAGATGCTGCTCTTGATCTGGTTGGGCTACCTGGAGCAACTGAAGAAGGACCACCCGATCCTGTTCCGCTCCCAGCTGGGGGTGCACAACACCGTGGTTCCCATTCTGTTGGACGAGGATTGGGACGAACGAAATTGAGCGCCCGCTTTTCCCTGGTGGGCAAACCGCGAGGCCCGGCATGAACCAGTCCGCCCCCGTAGAGCCACCCCCGCCGCCCGCCCGGCGGGGCCTCCCCTGGCGTCCCATCCTGCTGATCCTGGCGGTGGCGGGGGTGATGGCCCTGGCCTGGGCCTGGGACCTGGGCGCGCGCATCCGCGAGTTGCAGGGCTGGATCGCCGGCCTGGGGGCCTGGGGGCCGCTGGCCTTTGTCCTGCTCTACGGCCTGGCCACCCTGGCCGCCCTGCCCGGCCTGGCCCTGACCGCCATCGCCGGGGCGCTCTTCGGCTCCCTGGTGGGGGTGGTGGCGGTCAGCGCCGGCTCCACCCTGGGCGCGGCCCTGGCCTTCCTGGCCGCGCGCTACTTCGCCCGCAAGAGCATCGAGGCCTGGCTGGCCGGCAATCCCCGCTTCCAGAAACTGGACGCCATGGTCCAGCGCCAGGGGGCGGTGGTGGTGGCCATCACCCGCCTGGTGCCCCTGTTCCCCTTCAACCTGCTCAACTTCGGCTTCGGCCTGACCAGGGTGCCCTTTGGCACCTACCTGCTCTATTCCTGGCTCTGCATGCTGCCCGGCACCGTGCTCTACGTGGCGGGCTTCGACGCCCTGTTCACCGGCCTGGCCCAGGGCCGGGTGCCCTGGGCCCTGCTCGCGGTGGTGGCGGTCATGGCCCTCCTGCTGACCCTGATCATCCGCCAGGCCCGCCGCCGATTGGCGCCGGAGGCCGCCCCGGCCCCGGCCGACAACTCCCCGGACCGGAGCCAGCCATGAGCCCTAACCCGCCCCTGACGCCCCTGGACGCCGCCAACCAGGCTCTCCTGGACCTGGTCCACCCGGCGGACTGGACCAACCCCACCCCCACCGGACGCTACAATCTGGTGGTGGTGGGCGGCGGCACCGCCGGGCTGGTCTGCGCGGCCGGGGCCGCCGGCCTGGGGGCGCGGGTGGCCCTGGTGGAGCGCCACCTGCTGGGCGGCGACTGCCTGAACAGCGGCTGCGTGCCCAGCAAGGCGCTCCTGCGCGCCGCCCGCCTGGCCGGCGAGGCCCGCCGGGCGGCGGATCTGGGCCTGGTGCGCCTGGATGGCGACGCCCGGCCCGACTTCGGGGCGGTGATGGCCCGGGTGCGGGGCCTGCGCGCCCAGATCGCGGTGCATGACTCGGCCCAGCGCCTGCGCGACCTGGGGGTGGACGTCTTCCTGGGCCAGGGCCGATTCCTGGACCGTCACGCCCTGGAGGTGAACGGCCAGCGCCTGGAGTTCGCCAAGGCGGTCATCGCCACCGGCTCCCGCCCCGGCGGCCTGCCCTTCCCGGGGCTCAAGGAGGCCGGCTACCTCACCAACCAGACCTTCTTCAACCTCACCGCCCTGCCCGCCCGTCTGGCGGTCCTGGGCACCGGGCCAATCGGTTGCGAACTGGCCCAGGCCCTGGCCCGCCTGGGCAGCCGGGTGCTGATGGTGGGCCGCTCCGACCAGATCATGACCCGGGAGGACCCGGACGCGGCGGCGGTGGTGGCCGAGGCCCTGATGGCCGACGGGGTGGACCTGCGCCTGGGCGCCAGCGTGACCCAGGTGGAGGTCCGGGACGGGGAAAAAATCATACATTTGGCGCGCGGCGGCCAGAGCGAGGCCGTGGCGGTGGACCAGATCCTGGTGGGGGCCGGCCGGACGCCCAACCTGGAGGGCCTGGGCCTGGAGGCGGCCGGGGTGGCGGCCGAGGCCAAGACCGGGGTCAAGGTGGACGATTTCCTGCGCACCAGCAATCCCGACATCTTCGCCGCCGGCGACGTCTGCCTGGAGGCCAAGTTCACCCACATGGCCGACATGAGCGCCCGCATCGTGTTGCGCAACGCGCTCTTCGCCGGCCGGGACCGGCTCAGCCAGGTCGTCGCGCCCTGGTGCACCTACACCGACCCCGAGGTGGCCCACTGCGGGCTGAGCCCCGCGGAAGCGGAGCGGCGCGGCCTCGCCCATGAAACCATCCGGGTGGATTTAAGCGCGGTGGACCGGGCCTTGCTGGAGGGGCGGAGCGAGGGCCTCCTGAAGGTCCTGGTCAAGGCCGGGACGGACGCCATCCTGGGCGCGACCCTGGTGGCCCCCCACGCCGGGGAGAGCATCAGCCAGCTCACCCTGGCCATCGCCTCCGGCCTGGGCCTGAAGGCCCTGGCCAACCTGGTGCAACCCTATCCCACCACGGCCGAGGTCATCAAGAAGGCGGCCGACGCCTTCAACCGTCGCCGCTTGAGCCCGGGGGTGGCCAAATGGCTGGGCCGCTGGCTGGCCTGGCGGAGGTAAATCATCCGGTGTTGCCTGTCAGCCAACGCCTGATTCTTTTCACCCGCTGGCCCCGACCGGGCCAGACCAAGACCCGCCTGATCCCGGCCCTGGGGTCCACGGGCGCGGCCGAGGTCCAGCTCCGCCTGACCGAGCGGACCCTGGCCACCTGCCGGGAGCTCCTCCGCCGGATGCCGGTGCGCCTGGAGTTGCGCGGCGAGGGCGCGTACCAGGCCGCCTTCCGCCGCTGGCTGGGCCTGGCCCCCCTGATCCGGCCCCAGGCCCCGGTGGACCTGGGCCTGCGCATGGACCTGGCCCTGCGCACCGCCCTGGCCGAGGGCGAGCAGCGGGTGGTGCTCATCGGCTCCGACTGCCCCGGCCTGACCCCGGACATCCTGGAGCAAGCCTTCGCCGCCCTGGCCGGGCATGACCTGGTGTTGGGTCCGGCCCTGGACGGCGGTTACTACCTGGTGGGCCTGACCCGGCCGGCCCCCGGCCTGTTCCAGGACATCGCCTGGGGCACGGACCGGGTGCGGGGCCAAACCCTGCGCAAGGCCGAGGAGTTGGGCCTCAAGGCGGCCCTCTTGCCCGAGCTGGCCGACCTGGACCGGCCGGAGGACCTGCCCCTCCTGGACTCCGCGCCGCCCCTGCCCCCGCGTCCGCCCGCGCCGGAGGTCATCTCGGTGGTGATCCCGGCCCTGAACGAGGCCGCCCACCTGCCGGCGGCCATCGCCAGCGCCGCCGGGCCGGGGGTGGAGGTCATCGTGGTGGATGGCGGCAGCCGCGACCAGACCTTGGCCATTGCCCGCCAGGCCGGGACCCTGGCCCTGGCCAGCTTCCGGGGCCGGGGCCGGCAACAAAACCTGGGCGCGGCCCTGGCCCGGGGCGGGGTGCTGCTGTTCCTGCACGCCGACAGCCGGTTGCCGCCCGGCTGGCAGGCCGAGGTCCGCCGGGTGCTGGCCGATTCCGGGGCGGCCCTGGGCTGCTTCCGCTTCGCCCTGGACCAACCCCTGCCCGGCGCGGGCCTGCTGGAGGCCATGGTCCACCTGCGCACCCGGCTTTTGGGCCTGCCCTACGGCGACCAGGCCCTGTTCCTGCCGGCCGGGGTCTTCGCCGCCCTGGGCGGGTTCACGGAATTGCCCATCATGGAGGATTACGACCTGGTCAGGCGCGCCGGCCGCCTGGGCCGGGTGATCCAGGCCCGCCTGACCGCGCCCACCTCCGGCCGCCGCTGGCGCACCCTGGGGGTGACGCGGACCACAATCGTCAACCAAGCCATACTCTTGGGCCACGCCCTGGGCTTGGCCCCGGAGCGCCTGGCGCGCCTGTATGGGTCCCTGCAAGGGCGTGGGGACGCAACCGATTAATAAAACCAAAATAATCGGATTTTGTACGAAGAATTCTTCATCTGCCGTAGGGGGGGTTGACACGGCCAACGGCGGGCCGCTACAACATAGCAGCCGCCTTGAGCAGGCTTCATCACAACCCCACAAACGGGAGAGCCGTCTTGCCCGTTCCCCGCGAACTAGACGTGGCCCTGATCCGGGACACGGTGGCCGATCTGTGCGGCCAGGCCGATCTCCTGCTGCCCGCCGACGTGCGGCGGGCCTTGGAGCGGGGCATCGCCGCCGAGGAGTCCCCGGTGGGGCGCGAGGTGCTGGCCCGCCTGATCGAAAACGCCGACATCGCCCGCGACGAATCCATGCCCATGTGCCAGGATTGCGGCCTGGCGGTGATCTTCCTGGACCTGGGCCAGGACGTGCACCTGATTGGCGGCGACCTGATCGAGGCCGTGAACCAGGGCGTGCGCGAGGGCTATGAGCGCAACTATCTGCGCAAGAGCGTCTGCCACCCCTTCAGCCGCCAGAACACCGGCGACAACACCCCGGCCGTGGTGCATGTGAGCATCGTGCCCGGCGACAAGGTCCGCCTCTGGGTGGTGCCCAAGGGCGGGGGCAGCGAGAACATGTCCAAGGTCTTCCTGCTCACCCCGGCCATGGGCCTCAAGGGGGTCAAGGAGCGGGTGCTGGAGACCGTGGAGGCGGCCGGCCCCAACCCCTGCCCGCCCATCATCCTGGGCGTGGCGGTGGGCGGCACCTTTGACGACGCCTGCCGACGGGCCAAGCGCAGCCTGCTGCGCGAGCTGGGCTCGGTCAACCCCGATCCCGAGGCCGCGGCCCTGGAGGCGGAGCTGCTGGAGCTGGTCAACAACACCGGCATCGGCCCGGCCGGCCTGGGCGGGCGGGTCACCGCCCTGGGGGTCTTCGTGGACATCCGGCCCTGCCACATCGCCAGCCTGCCCCTGGCGGTGAACGTGCAGTGCCACGCCGCGCGGCACAAGGAGGCGGTGCTATGAGCCAGACCATCCGCCTGACCACGCCGCTGGCCACGGAAACCCTGCGCGAACTCCAGGCCGGGGACCGGGTGCTCTTGAGCGGGGTGATCTACACCGGCCGCGACGCGGCCCACAAGCGCATCGTGGAGGCCATGGAGGCCGGCGGTCAGCCGCCCTTCCCCCTGGAGGGCGCGGCGATCTTCTACGTGGGGCCATCGCCGGCCCCGCCGGGGCGGGTCATCGGCGCGGCCGGCCCCACCACCAGCTATCGCATGGACGCCTACGCGCCCTATCTCATCGCCCGGGGGCTCAAGGCCATGATCGGCAAGGGCAAACGCGGCGAGGAGGTCAAGGCGGCCATGGTCCAGCACGGGGCGGTCTACCTGGCCGCCATCGGCGGGGCCGGGGCCTTGATGGCCCGCTCCATCAGCGAGGCCGAGGTCATCGCCTTCCCCGACCTGGGGCCGGAGGCGGTGCGGCGGCTGGTGGTCCGGGACATGCCCTTGTTCGTGGTCAACGACGTGCGCGGCGGCGACCTGTACCAGCAGGGCAAGGCCGCCTACGCGCGCGGTTAAAAACCCAAACCCCCGCGCGGGCGGGGACCAGGATCGGAAGCGGAAGCAATCATGAAAGCCTATCCCCCCAAGGCGCACTACCGGCTCCACGCCGGCTACATCGCCTGGCTGCTGCACCGCGTCACCGGGTTGGGGCTGGCCCTGTACATCTTCATGCATATCTGGGTCATCCACAACATCAGCCGCGGCAAGGAGGCCTTCAACCAGGTGATGGCGATAGTGCAGTCGCCCTTTTTCCATTTTCTGGAGGTGGGTCTCCTGGCCTGCGTGGTCTTCCACGGCCTGAACGGCATCCGGGTGGTGCTGATCGACTTTGGACCCGCGGCCGAGAAAGGCCCCCACAAGACCTGGGTCTGGGCCACCATCGCGGTCAGCGCCTTCCTGACGGTGCTGGGCGGGGTGCCCATGCTCCGGCTGGCCTTCCACTAGGCCCCTGCCGCGGCCCCTCCATCGGCCGCGCCTGCGATAGGGAGATTCAACGTGCGATACCTGGGAACCGGGCGCTCCGGCGCCTTCGAGTGGCTGTTCCAGCGGGTCAGCGGGGTGGCCCTGGTGATCATGCTGGGGGTGCACTTCATCCTGCTGCACTACACCGGCAGCGGCAGCATCACCTATGAGGCCGTGGCCCCCCGCCTGGCCAGCCCGCTGTACAAGGGCCTGCAGCTCACCTTCCTGGTGCTGGGGCTCATCCACGCCATGAACGGCATCAAACTGGTCATCGACGACTACGTGCACCGCGAGGGATGGCGGATCCTGCTCACCAGCCTCAACTGGGTGGTGACCCTGGGCTTCTTCCTCTTCGGCGCCGTCACGGTGCTGACCTTCTCGGTGCAACCGTAGGGAGATAGCAAGTCATGCCTATCAGCGACAACATCACCATCCACCGGGTGGACGCCCTGGTGGTGGGCGCGGGCGGCTCGGGCCTGCGCGCCGCCCTGGAGGCCGGCCGCCAGGTGAACACCGCGGTCATCAGCCAGGTCTTCCCCACCCGCTCCCACACCGTCAGCGCCCAGGGCGGCATCGGCGCCTCCTTGAGCAACGTGGAGCAGGACGACTGGCGCTACCACATGTTCGACACCGTCAAGGGCTCGGACTGGCTGGGCGACCAGGACGCCATCGAGTTCATGTGCCGCGAGGCCCCCAACGTGGTCATCGAGCTGGAGCACATGGGCCTGCCGTTCTCGCGCATGGACGACGGCCGCATCTACCAGCGGGCCTTTGGCGGCCACACCAGCAAGTTCGGCGCCGGCTCGGTGCACCGCTCCTGCGCCGCCGCCGACCGCACCGGCCACGCCATGCTGCACACCCTGTTCGAGGAATGCCTCAAGCACGGGGTGCGCTTCTACAACGAGTTCTACATGCTGGAGCTGGTGGTCAACCAGGGCGCGGTCTGCGGGGCGCTGGCCTGGGACATGGTCAAGGGCGGGTTCCATCTCTTCCACGCCAAGGCCACCCTCTTCGCCACCGGCGGCTACTCCCGCGCCTATCGCACCACCAGCAACGCCCACATCTGCACCGGCGACGGCGCGGCCCTGACCCTGCGGGCCGGCCTGCCCTGCGAGGACATGGAGTTCCTCCAGTTCCACCCCACCGGCATCTATGGCGCGGGCAACCTGATCACCGAGGGCGTGCGCGGCGAGGGCGGCTATCTGGTCAACTGCCACAAGGACCGCTTCATGGAGGTCTGCGCCCCCCACGAGAAGGACCTGGCCTGCCGCGACGTGGTCAGCCGGGGCATCGCCGAGGAGGTGCGCCACGGCCGGGGCTGCGGTCCCAACCAGGACTACGCCCTGCTGCACATCGAACACATCGGCAAGGAGAAGATCATGGAGCGGCTGCCCGGCATCTGGGAGCTGGCCATGGTCTTCGCCGGGGTGGACTGCACCAAGGAGCCGATCCCGGTGGTGCCCACCGCGCACTATTCCATGGGCGGCATCCCCACCGACCGCTTCGCCCAGGTGGTGGCCCCCGGCCCGGACGGCGACGAGCGGGTGGTGCCGGGCTTCTACGCCTCGGGCGAGGCGGCCTGCGCCTCGGTGCACGGGGCCAACCGTCTGGGCACCAACTCGCTCTTGGACCTGATGGTCTTCGGCCGCGAGGGCGGCAAGCAGATGGCCCGCTACGCGAT
>CALERA010000427.1 GCA_937908275.1 uncultured Desulfarculaceae bacterium
ACCTCCATGCCCATCCTCAGCAACGTCCTCCTGGACGCCACGGGCGAGCGCCTGACCTTGACCGCCACCGACCTGGAGACCAGCTTCCAGGGGGTTTACCCGGCCCGGATCAGCAAGCCAGGGCGGATCACCGTGCCGGCCAAGAAGCTCTACGAGATCGTGCGCGAGCTGCCGGCCGAGGAGGTCTACCTCAAGGAAAAGGAAAACAACTACCTGCACATCACCGCCGGCCGGGCCACCTTCGACCTGGTGGGCCTGCCCGCCGCCGACTATCCCGAGCTGCCGGCGGTGGACGGCATCCCGCAACTGGCCATCGACGGCCCGATGCTGGGCGAGATGATCGAGAAGACCATCTTCTCCATCAGCCAGGAGGACACCCGCTTCAACCTGGCCGGTCTCTACGTGCAGAAGCGCAAGAAGGACGACGGTCACCGCCTGCGCTTCGTCTCCACCGACGGCCATCGCCTCTCCCTGGTGGACCGCGAGGTGCCGGGCCTGAGCGAGTTCGCCCTGGAGGGCGGGGTGATCATCCCGCGCAAGGGCGTGACCGAGATGAGCAAGCTGGCCGAGGAGGGCGGCGAGATCATCCTGGGTCTGAACCAGAAATTCGCGGTGGTGACCCGGGACGAGGTCAAGCTGATCCTGCGCATGCAGGAGGGCTCCTTCCCGGACTACGAGGTGGTGATCCCCAAGAACATCAAGCGCAAGGCCATCGTCAACCGCCAGGCCTTCGAGGGGGTGCTCAAGCGCATGTCCCTGATGGCCAGCGACCGTTTCTCCGGGGTGCGCCTGGAGTTCAAGGACGGGCTGGTGGAGGTGGTGAGCCAGAATCCGGACCTGGGCGAGGCCAAGGAGGCCCTGGAGGTGGACTACTCCGGGGAGAGCTTCAGCGTGGGCTTCAACGCCCGCTACTTCCTGGACCTGTGCCGGGCCATGCGCTCGGAGGACATCAGCCTGGGCTTCGTGGACGAGCAGAACCCCTGCCTGATCAAGGGCGAGGGCGACGCCGGCTACCTCAGCGTGATAATGCCTATGCGTCTCTGATAGTTAGCATCGAAAATCACGATCGAGGCGGACCTTTTTTGAGGTCCGCCTTTTTTGTCACATGCTTGTGCTCAAGAAAGTTAGCTATTCAGTCGAATATTAATGATCAGGGAGTAATTGCTTTTCTTAGAACGCCTGACGCGTGTTATATGGAGTTCATAGGTCAATATACGGAACCCTCACCCGCTCCCTGAAATGCTAAATGCCAAACTTAAGCCTGCCAAAAGTTCTGCTCGTCATCGCTCTGGTTTTCCAGGGGATTTTTCCGCCAGAACTCGCGTCGGCCCAGGAAAACGGGTCTGGCGGCGGAGCGCTGCTCAGCGAACAACAAAGACTCTGGCTGGAGAGCAACCCCCTGCTGCGGATAGGGATCTGGTCCGACACCCCGCCGGTGGTCTTCACCGAGTCCGCCGGAGGTCCCCGGGGCATCGTGGTCGACTATCTGGAGGCCATCGAACGGCAAGGGGTCCGGCTCAATCCCCGGATCTACCCCAGCATGGCCGAGGCCCTGGAGGGCCTGCGCCGGGGCGAGGTGGACCTGATCCCCTCCGCCCTGGATGTCCCGGATCGCGACCTGGTCTACACCCAGGCCTTTGTCAGCTTTCCGGTGGTGGTGATGACCCGGGAGGGGCTGGAGGGGGTCAACAGCCTGGCCGATTTCAAGGGCAAGGTGCTGATGGTCAGCCGCCGCCACGCGGCCGAGGTCTGGGTGCGGCGCGATTATCCCGAGATCAAGCTGGTGCCGGTGAACAACGGCGGCGGCCTCTGGGCGGTGGCCGAGGGCCGGGCCGACGGCGTCATCGGGGGTTTGAGCGGCCTGGTCTGGAGCGCCCGGGCCAATGGGGTCAGCAACCTCAAGATGGCCTTCGCCACCGAATACGTCTATCAGGTGGGCTTCGGGGTGCGGCGGGAATACGCCCCCCTGGCGATCATTCTTGACCAGGTGCTGAAAAGCCTGTCCGAGAGCGAAAAGCAGGACATCTACCAACGCTGGGCGCCGGTGCGGATGAGCGGGGTGGATTGGGACCAGGTCTGGCGTCTTGGCGGGGCCAGCCTGGGCATGGGTCTGTTGTTGGTGGGCCTGGTGCTGTATTGGAACCGGAGGCTGTCCAACGAGGTCAAGCGCCGCCGCCAGGCCGAGACGGTGCTGACCAGGACCAAGCGCCTGTTCGAGACCGTCTTCCAGAGCCAGCAGGACGCCATCCTGGTGCTGGACTCCTCGCGCCCGCCCCTGATCGTGGAGTGCAACGGCGCGGCCGAACGCATCTTCGGCTATCGCCGGGACGACATGCTGGGCCGGGGCACCGGGCTGCTGCACCTGGACCAGGAGCACCAGGACCGCCTGCTCAACCGGCTCTATCACTCCATGACCCAGCAGGGCTTCTTCCACGAGTCGGACTACGAGATGATCCGCCAGGATGGCCGGGTCTTCCCCTGCGAACTGTCCATCGCCCCCCTGAGCGACGGCGAGGGCGAGCGCCTGGGCTGGATCTTCGTGGTGCGCGACGTCTCGGAGCGCAAGCTGGCCCAGGAGGAGCGCCGCCGACTGTTCGATCTCTCCCCCGACCTGATGAGCATCATGGATTTCGACGGCTACTTCCGCGAGCTGAACCTCTCCTGGACCAAGGTCACCGGCTGGAGCGAGGAGCAGTTGAAGGCCCGGCCCTGGCACGAACTGGTGCACCCCGACGACCGCTCGGCCATCCGCGACGCCGGCCGCCGCCTGATGCACGGCCAGACGGTCACCGATTTCGAGAACCGCTTCAAGTGCAAGGACGGCTCCTGGATCTGGCTGAACTGGAGCTCCAGCGCCCTGGCCAGCCACGGCCTGGTCTACTCGGTGGCCCACGACATCACCCAGCGCAAGCGCATGGAGGGGGAGCTGGTGCGTCTGGCCACCACCGACTGGCTGACCGGGGTGGCCAACCGCCAGCACTTCCTGGAGCTGGCCAACCAGGAGTTCAAACGCTCCTGGCGCTATGGCAAGCCCATGATGGTGGTGATGATCGACCTGGACCGCTTCAAGGACATCAACGACACCTACGGCCACGCCATGGGCGACGAGGTCCTGCGCCAGGCGGCCAAGGTCTGCCGCGGCAGCCTGCGCGACAGCGACATCTTCGGCCGCCTGGGGGGCGAGGAGTTCGCGGCGGTGCTGGTGGAGGCCGACCTGGTGGAGGGTCGCATGGTGGCCGAGCGCCTGCGCGAGGCCCTGGCCGGTCTGCGGATGGGTCTGGAGGACGGGGGGCCGGTCTGCACCGCCAGCCTGGGCCTGGCCCAGATGTGCGAGCAGGATCAGCGCCTGGACGACCTGCTCAAGCGCTCCTCGTCCGCCCTCTACAAGGCCAAGCGCTCCGGCCGCAACCTGGTGGCCCAGATCTAGAGAAATCGGTTCGGACTCTGTCCGGTCGGCTATCCAAACAGATCAAGGTAGGCTTGATAAGCGTAAATCCGGTTGCGGTGGTCGCCCGTGACCTCCTTGAGCAAACCCAGGTCCTCGAGCTTATAAACGGCGTTGCGGGCGGTCTGGAAGCTGGTGCCGAGTTCCCTGGCGGCCATGGTGATGGAAATGAATGGGGTCTTGAAACAGGCCTCCAAAAGGGCCGGACCTTGGGCGGCCGCCTTGGAAACCAGGGCCAGATGCTCGTGGCGCAATTTCTGAATGGCGGAGGCGGTGTGTGAGGCCCGGCCGGAGATGTCGGCCACGCCCGCCAGGAAAAAGCGCAGCCATCCTTCCCAGTCTCCCATATCCCGCACCGCCTGGAGTCTTTCGTAATATTCCCGGCGATGTTCCTTGAAGAATAGGGACAGGTAGAGCAGCGGCTGATGGAGGATGCCCCACTGGCAGAGCAGGAAGGTGATCAACAGGCGGCCGATGCGGCCGTTGCCATCCAGGAACGGGTGGATGGTCTCGAACTGGGCGTGCACCAATCCTGCCTTGATCAGGGCCGGCAGGGGGGAGTCCTGATGGATGTAATTCTCCAACTCCCCCATGGCCCGCGCCACCTCGTGCGGCGGAGGCGGGACGAAACTGGCTTGGGTGATGGTTGCTCCCTGGGGTCCGATCCAATTCTGGGTTCGCCTGAACTCGCCCGGATTTTGGCGCGCGCCGCGAACGCCCTTCAGCAATTCGGCATGGAGCTCCCTGATCAGGCGCAGAGACATGGGAAGTGAGTCCAGTCGACTCAGGCCATGGTTCATGGCGTCGATGTAATTGACGATCTCCCTCACATCCCCGTGACGACCCTGCCTCGCGGCGCCGGCCTGAAACTCCAGCACATCCGTGAGGGAGGCTTGGGTCCCTTCGATCTGGGAAGATAAGGTGGCCTCCTTCCTGACATACATGGCCACGAAAAGATCGGGGTTGGGCAAAAGCTCCGTCACGGCGTCCAGACGTCCGATGGCTTGATCGGCGCGGGACAACAAGCCCCACAGCTCGTCCTCCATCAGCAAGGGTGGATCCGGCGGCAGGGGCTTGGGGAGGAAGGCGCGGTAACCCGAGCCTTGCTTGACGTAACCACCCGCACGGTCTGCGGTCATGGCAGGGCTCCTTCCCTGTTCAGGAAGTTTTCAATAACCCGGGGCACACCTAATTTAATTTAACAATTTAAAGTTTTTTTTCAATAGAGCGGCTTAGGCGGGAGGTAGCGCTGGGCGCGGCGCGATGAAATCCATCCGCGGCCCGGCCACGGCGCAGTTTAATTCACAAAAAGAGCTGAAAAACTAAATAAACTTGGCCCATGACCGGCCATGTTAAAAAAAGCGGCAATAAAGCACCCCCGGCCCGCAGGTGGGCCGGGGGTGCAGGCGTCGCGTGGGCCTCAGGGGATCAGGAGATAGGGCTGGGTGCGCACCGTCCATTCGCTGTCCGGGTATTCGGCCTTCAGGATCTGGTGGCCGATCTTCAGGTGATGGGCGTCGTGGGTGGTGCGGTAGCGGCAGATGGCCCGGTAGTAGATGGCCTGGGGCGCGGCGAAGCTCTGGGGCCAGTCGCTGATCAGGCGCTCGAAGGCGGCCAGGCCGTCGTTGAAGCGGCGGTGGTCGAAATAGGTCTTGCCCTTGCCCAGGAGCAAGTAGGGGATGAGCTGCTCCGGGGGCAGGAAGCCCACCATGCGCTGGTGGGGGTTGCCGTAGGGGTCGCAGACGAAGAGCGCCGGGGTCCAGCGCACCCAGAAGTCGCTGGAGATGGGCTCGGCGTCCGGGCTCTGCTGCACCGCCACGAATTCCTGATTGATGATCTCCCTCACCTTGGCGCTGGGGTACGTGACCGCACCCATCTGTTTGCAGCCGATTCAGGTGGGCAGGAAGAAATCCAGGAAGATGGGCTTGTCCTCGGCCTTGGCCCGATCCTGGGCCGCTTGCCAGTCCTCCAGCCAGGCTATCTCTTGGGACATGGTCGCCTCTCCGGTTGGCTGTTATTTCAATGGATGTCGCCGTCACCAATCATTTTGACCAATCACGCCACCGCCGCGCAAGTCTCGTTCGCCAACCCCCATCGGCTGGGGCGCGGGAAAAAATCCGCCGCGCGCGGTAGAATAACGCCCGTTGCGGGCAACCAAGCCAGGGAGAATTAGCCATGGTGGTGATGAAGTTCGGCGGCAGTTCGGTGGCCGACCGCGCCCAGATCGCAAAGGTCATGGAGGTGGTCAAGACCCGGTTGGATCGGCGTCCGTTGGTGATCTGCTCGGCCCACAAGGGCATGACCGACCGCCTGGTGCGCGCGGCCAAAAACGCGGTCAGCCGCGAGTACGAGATGCCCGATGTCATCGACGTGCAGCAGGAGATCTGCGCCTCCCTGGGCTGCCCGGACGGCTTCATGGCCGACCTCTACCAGGAGATCGGCGACCTGCTGCGCGGCATCGGCCTGGTGCGCGAGCTCTCGCCCCGCAGCCTGGACTACATGATGAGCTTTGGCGAGCGCATGAGCGTGCGCGCCATCGCCGACTTCTTCACCCGCCAGGGCCTGAAGTCCCAGGCCTTCGATGTCTGGGACCTGGGCTTCATCACCGACGCCAACTTCGGCGGGGCCCGGCCCCTGCCCGGCTACGAGGCCGAGATGAAGCGGCGGTTCGCCGAGCTGGTTCCCCCCGACGTGATCCCCATCGTCTCCGGCTTCGTGGGCAAGACCACCCAGGGCGACATCACCACCGTGGGCCGCAACGGCAGCGACCTGACCGCCACCCTGGTGGGCGCGGCCCTGGAGGTGGACGAGGTGGAGATCTGGACCGACACCGACGGGGTGATGACCGCCGACCCCAGCGTGGTGCCCGGGGCGCGCAACATCCCCTGGATGCGCTTCGACGAGGCGGCCGAGCTGGCCCACTTCGGCGGCCGGGTGCTGCACCCATCCACCCTGCTGCCGGCCATGGAAAAGGGCATCCCGGTGCGGGTGCTCAACACCAACCGGCCCCAACACCCCGGCACGGTCATCGACCAGCAGGGCGGGCCGGGCGCGGCCGGCGGCCTGGCCTCCATCGCCTACATGGAGCGCCAGGCGGTGCTGACCATCACCACCACCCGGATGCTGGCCCAGGCCGGCTTCCTGGCCCAGGTCTTCGCGGTCCTGGCCAAGAACGGCGTGGTGGTGGACGTGATCAGCACCAGCGAGATCAGCATCTCCCTGACCACCAGCAACCTGGACCAGTTGGAGGCGGCCCTGCCCGAGCTGGGCCAACTGGGCGAGTGCCAGGTCATCCCCGGCAAGACGGTGCTGGTGGTGGTGGGGCGCGACCTGGCCCAGGAGCGCCAGCAGGTGGCCGGTCTGTTGCAAGCCGTGGCCAGCGCCGGGGTGCGCATCGACATGCTCTCCTTCGGCCAGGGCAGCATCAACTTCTCCATGGTCATCGACGACCGCGACATCGACAAGGCGGTGGCCACCCTGCACCGCATCCTGTTCGAGAAGTAGCGCCGGGGCTGAGCGCCAGCTTGCCAAGATCGCAATGACACGGGGCGGGGTTGATCCCCGCCCCGTCTCTATTGGCGAGAGCTACCCAAAAATCCAGGCGAAGCGATCCCCGGTGGGGTTTTCGAAATCCGTGGCATAGCCGCCACGGCCGGTTTCCCATATCCAAGAAATAGCGGTCATCCGCCAGGCGGCGCGGCGAGATATATCCCCTTGGCTTTGCCTTTTCCGGGGTGGTCGGGACAACTGGTTGTCCCGGCGGCGTCAGCCGCAAGATGTCTCACCGCGAGGCCACCAGCTATCGTGCAACTCACGTCGCGGTCCACTGCGTTGTTCTCTCCAGCCTCAAGACCCGGAGATTGCTTGGCTGCGCTCGCAATGACAGGAAAGGAAGTTTGCCTATCTCGCAAGTCACCATCAAAGGTGGCAGGGCTGGCGCTATCCCTGCCTTCGTCTTTGCGAGGAGCCGACAGGCGACGCGGCGAGGTTTTTTTCTTCCCTCTTGTGGTGGCCGTGAACCACCGGGGCTAGCGAGGGGCCGGCGTTGAGAGGGCGTTTCCTTGCCCCCGCGCGCCCACGCCCGGGCTGCATCCGCGCCTGCCTGGAGAGCCAGCCCTGCGGCCCGGGAACCTCCCTGCCGTCCCGGACACTGCCTCTGGCCTCGGGTCGTCGCCCCTGCGATGCGGGGCTGGCGCGGGGCGCGAACGGGCCGGGCTCTCGGACGGCGAGCACCGGGCGATCGTTGGGGGTGGACCCGTGCCGGTGCGTCGAGAACCAGCCCGGGCTAAGACGCGGGGGGCGGCTCGTGGGGGGAGGGGAGAAGAGGAAGGCCGCGAAGGCCGCGCGGTGGGAGTGGTGAGCATGAGGGGGAGGCGCGGGCGGGGCTAAACCCCGCCCGTCTTGATCCCCCGGCGCGAAGTTCCTACGGGAGCGGGCGAGGCCCGGCCGAAGGAAGGGGTCACCCGACCCGTGTACGCCCGTCGCGGCCCGCGACCCTGACCCGTGTACGCCTGTCGCGGCCCGCGACCCCGACCCGTGTACGCCCTACCGGGGGCGCCCGGCCGTCCTGCTCCCAACCCGGCGCGAGGTTGCTACGGGAGCGGGCGAGCCCTGGCCAAGGGTGAGCGCCAACCGACCCGTATACGCCCGTCGCGGCACGCGACCCTGGTTTTTTTCACAAAGGGTGGGGCGAGGTGTTTACCCTGGTAGTAGCCCCGTTCGCCGAACTTCCAGGAGGAGCGCCATGTCCGCCGCCAAACCCGGTCTTGCCACCCTTTGCCTGCACGCCGGCCAGGAGCCCGATCCCGTCACCGGGGCCCGGGCGGTGCCCATCTACCAGACCACCAGTTTTGTCTTCAAGGACCCCGACCATGCGGCGGACCTTTTCGCCCTGCGCGCGGCCGGCTTCATCTACACCCGGATCATGAACCCCACCACCCAGGTGCTGGAGGACCGTCTGGCCGCCATCCACGGCGCGGCCGGAGCCCTGTGCACCAGCAGCGGCATGGCCGCCATCGTCTACGCGGTGCTGGGCATCACCCAGGCCGGGCAGAACATCGTCAGCGGGTCGAACCTCTACGGCGGCACCCGGGCGCTGTTCGTCCACACCCTGGCCCGGATGGGCATCGAGGCCCGCTTCGTGGACTCCAGCGACCCGGAGAACTTCCTGCGCGCGGCGGACCAGAACACCCGGCTGTTCTTCACCGAGTCCATCGGCAACCCGCGCTGCAACGTGGACGACCTGGAGGGCATCGGGCGCGCGGCGCAGAGGTGCGGCGTGCCCCTGGTGGTGGACAACACCGTCAGCCCGCCGCCGATGAGCAATCCGCTGGATTACGGCTCGGACATCGTGGTCTACTCGCTGACCAAGATCATCGGCGGCCACGGGCTGTGCATCGGCGGGGCGGTGGTGGACTCGGGGCGCTTCGACTGGACCGCCGGGAACCGCTGGCCGGAGATCACCCAGCCCGACCCGGCCTACCACGGGCTGAACTTCCACGAGGCCTTCTGCCGCTACGACCCGGCCGGGGGAGCGGCCCCGGCCTGCCCGGCCTACATCCTGAAGCTGCGCCCCGGCCTGATGCGCGACATCGGGGCCGCGCCGGCGCCGATCAACAGCTTCCTGATCCTGCAAGGCCTGGAGACCCTGCCCCTCAGGGCCAAGGCCCACTGCGACAACGCGCAAAAGGTGGCCGAGTTCCTGGCCGGCCATCCGGCCGTGACCTGGGTCAACTTCGCCGGCCTGCCGGGCCATCCCGACCGCGAACGGGCAAGGCAGTATTTCCCCCTGGGACCCAGCGCGGTCTTTGGCTTCGGCATCAAGGGCGGGCGGCCGGCGGGGCGGAAATTCATCGAGTCGGTCAGGCTCTGCTCCCACCTGGCCAACATCCTGGACGCCAAGACCCTGGTCATCCACCCCGCCACCACCACCCACAGCCAACTGGGGCCGGAGGAGCTGGCCGCGGCCGGGGTGAGCGAGGACCTGGTGCGGATCTCGGTGGGCATCGAGGACGCGGCCGACATCATCGCCGACCTGGACCAGGCCCTGGCCGTCAGCCAGGCCTAGGGCGGAGACGGGGGCGGCGGGAGGGAAGGCGCGCGGGGTCTAGAAGCGGGCGAAGTCCACTCCGGAGAGCTTGGCCTTGACCTCGCGGGCCAGGTTGGCCAGGGTGGCGTCGTCCCAGGCCCGGGCGTCGTTGGCCAGGCCGGGGTCGGCCAGCAGGGCCTCGGTCAGGGACTTGGCCGCCAGGGCCTGGTCGGCGTTCTCCAGGGCCGCCATCACCGCAGCCAGGCGGGGGTCCATGGCGGGCAGGTCCGGCTGGTGTTTATTGGCCAACACCGCCAGGATCCGGCCCAGGGCCTGCAGGCGGGGCTGGGGATGCCCGGCCAGGCGGGGGTGGACGCGGTTGACGAAATCGGCCACCGGCTGGCTGGCGTGGCGGTCGAAGCAGAGGAAGAACGAGCGCTGGCTCTGGGCCAGGTTCAGCATAAGGTTCAGGGCTTCTTTTTCCTTGCCCTGGGCCAGCAGGGTCTCCAGCTCCAGGGTGGTGGCCTGGCAGGCCTGGTCCTCCAGCGAGGGTCCGGCCGCGGCGGCGCAGGCGCTGGAGACCAGGTGGGTGGCCCTTTCCAGGGCGGAGCGGATCACCCGGTTGGCGTAGAAGTTGCGGTCCTGGGGCAGGTAGGGGTCCACGTAGATGGCCTCCACCGCCGTGGCCGCCGCCTGGTCGGCCGCCGCCTGGGCCCGGGAGGGATCGCCGGCCGGACCGGACAGCTCCCGGGCCTTGGCCGCCAGGGCCACCGCCAGGTTGAACTTGACCACGCCCTTGAAGCTGGGGTTCAGGGCCAGGAGCTTCTGGTAGACCCCCAAGGCCTCGTCCAGGCGACCGGCCTTGCGCAACTGGGTGCCCAGGAAATTGAGGTTCTGGCAGGCCTTCTGGTGCTGGCGCGGGTCCTCGGCCGCCTGGAGCCACAGGCGCAGGGCCTTGGGGAGATCGCCCTGCTGATAGGCCAGCAGACCGAATTGGACCAGGAAGCGTTGGGTGGTCTCCTCGTCGCCCTGGAGCTTGGTCTGCACCGCCTCCTGGGCCATGGTCAGCAGCTTGAGCACCAGGGGATGGCCGGCGCCCAGGGTCTCGGCCAGGTCCTGGGAGAGGATCTTGTCCACCACCGTGGCGGTGGCCTGGCGGCGGGCCTCGGCCCGGGCCTGGGGGTTGGCGTCCACCAACACCACCTGCTCGGCCTTGACCAGGGCCTGGGCGAAGTTGTCCTCCACCTCCCGGAGGTAGTCATCGATCTGGCCCGGCTTGACCGGGCCGCCGCCGTTGCCCTGCTGGCGCAACAGCTCCCCCACCTGGGCCAGGCGCAGCAGGGCCACCTCCTGGTTGGGCAGGGGCGAGCGGGCCGAGACCGCCTCGGCGTCGCGGAACATCTGCAGGGCCGGGGGATAGCGCCGCAGCTTGACCAGCAGGCGGCCGCCCTCCAGGTAGGCCTCGGGCTGGGTTGGCAGGGCCTTGATCGCCTCCTGGCACAGGGCCACGGCCTGGTCGTAGTCGCCGGATTCCTTCAGGGCCTCCACCTGGGCCATCAGATCCTCGGCCTTGGCCCGGCGCTGGGCCAGCTCCTCGGCGTTCTTGTACTCCTTCATCTCGGCCAGCTTGTGGTCGTGGAACAGGAAGTACTCGGCCAGGTACTCGCCCAGCTCGTCCACCCGCTCCGACAGGCGCTCCTCGTAGTCGGTGTTCAGGGGCTGCACCCGCAGCATGAACACCCCCTGGATGCCGAAGGGATAGAGGTCCTGCACCGCCCGCTGGCGGATGTCGCTGTCCTGGGCGTAGGTGAAGACCGGCACGCAGCGGCTCATCAGCTCAAACGGATTGCGCACCGCCTTCCCGGTCTGCTTCCAGACCCCGCCGTAGAAGTCCGGCAGGTCCAGGTCGTGGTAGGTCAGGCCGGCGGCGGTCTTGTTGGCCTTGAGGGGATGGTTGACCAGGATCAGGCCGTCGAAGGTCTTCAGCTCGTTGTGGAGCTGCTGCATGGCCGGGAAATAGCGCGGATTGACCTCCACCTGGCTGATGTCGGCGAAGCGCAGGACGGCCAGGGCGTCCTCCAACTGCTGGCGCAGGGAGCGGTCGGCCACGAACAGGCGCAGCGGCTTGCTCAGGAATGGCTTCAGGGCTTCGGGGACCGAGGGGCGCATGGCTAGCCCGGGTTAATGGTTAGGGGGCGGGCACGGGGCATGGCGGCCAGGGGCTCACAGGACACAGTATCGTCACAAGCCCATCAGATCATAAGGCATTTTTCTAGAAAAACCAAGGTAACCGTCGGGTTGGGCCCTGAAATGCCGCCTGGTCCGGCCGGACCCCTCAACAAAAAGGCCCCCGGCCGGGGGGCCGGGGGCCTGGGAGCGCCTTAAGGGCGCGTGGGATCTAGATGTCCAGGGTGCGCACGTCCAGGGCGTTTTCGATGATGAAATCGCGCCGGGGCTCCACCTCGTCGCCCATCAGGGTGGTGAACATCTCGTCGGCCTTGAGCATGTCCTCCACCTTGACCTGGAGCAGGGTGCGGGCCTCGGGGTTCATGGTGGTGGCCCAGAGCTGCTCGGGGTTCATCTCGCCCAGGCCCTTGTAGCGCTGGATGCCCAGGCCCTTGGCCCCGGCCTCGTCCAGGAGCGAGAGCAGGGTCTCGGCGTCCGGGGCCTCCTGCTTGCCGCCGTTCTTGCGCAGGGTGAAGGGCCCCTGCTGGCTGCCGGCCAGCTGGTCGTGCAGGACGGCCAGGCGGGCGTAGTCCGCGCTGCTGACCAGGGTCCAGGAGAGGCTGGTGCAGACGTTGGTGTCGCCCTGGCAGGTGACCGACAGCTCGTGCAGGCTGTGCTCCTCGTCCAGCTTGACCTCGTCCACCAGCAGGCCCTGGTCGGTCAAGAACTGGGTCAGGTCGCCCACCTTGGCCGGGTCGGCGAACCAGTTGCGGGTGCGCACCCGGGCCTTGAGCAGGGCCTCCACCGCCGGGGTGGGATAGCCGCGCAGCTTCAGGCGGTTCAGGCCCTCCAGGTAGGAGCCCAACTGGTCCAGGTGCTTGATCAGGCGCGCGCCGGTCAGGGTCTGCTCGGTGACCGGGATCTCCAGGGTCAGCTCGGCGCAGGCCCGCTCCATCAGGAGCTTGCGCATGGCCGCCTCGTCCTTGATGTAGCTTTCCTTCTTGCCGTCCACCACCCGGAACAGGGGCGGCTGGGCGATGTAGAGATAGCCCTTCTCCACCAGGTCGCGCATCTGGCGGAAGAAGAAGGTGAGCAGCAGGGTGCGGATATGGCTGCCGTCCACGTCGGCGTCGGTCATGACGATGATCTTGTGGTAGCGCAGCTTGCCAAGATCAAAATCGCCCTCGCCGATGCCGGTGCCCAAGGCGGTGATCATGGTGCGGATCTCGGCGTTCTCCAGCATCTTGTGGAAGCGGGCCTTCTCCACGTTGAGGATCTTGCCGCGCAGGGGCAGGATGGCCTGGAAGCGGCGGTCGCGGGCCTGCTTGGCGCTGCCGCCGGCGCTCTCGCCCTCCACCAGGTAGACCTCGCAGGAGGCGGGGTCGCGCTCGGAGCAGTCGGCCAGCTTGCCGGGCAGGCTGTGCTCGGCCAAGACGCCCTTGCGGCGCACCAGCTCGCGCGCCTTCTTGGCCGCCTCCCGGGCCCGGGCCGCCTCGGTGACCTTTTCCACGATGCGCTTGGCCACCGAGGGGTTTTCCTCGAAGTAGACCCCGAGCTGCTCGCCCACGATCTGCTCCACCAGGCCCTTGACCTCGGAGTTGCCCAGCTTCATCTTGGTCTGGCCCTCGAACTGGGGCTGGGGCAGCTTGACGCTGATCACCGCCACCATGCCCTCGCGGGTGTCGTCGCCGCTGGGCAGGGCCTTGACCAGCTTGGGGAAGTTCTTGGTGATGTAGTTGTTGAGGGTGCGGGTGAGCGCGGCCTTGAAGCCGGTCATGTGGGTGCCGCCCTCGCGGGTGTTGATGTTGTTGGCGAAACTGAACAGGCGCTCGTTGTAGGAGTCGGTGTAGCGCAGGGCGATCTCGGCCTGGACCAGGTCGCGCTCGCCGGAGAGGTAGATCGGTTTGGGGTGCAGGGGCTGGCTCTTGCGGCTGATGTAGTCCACGAACTCGCTGATGCCGCCCTTGTAGAAGAAGCTCTGGCTCTTGTCGCTGCGCTCGTCGGTGATGTCGATGGCCAGGCCGCGGTTGAGGAAGGAAAGCTCGCGCAGGCGCTGGGCCAGGATGTCGAAGGAGTACTCGGTGGTCTCGAAGATCTGGGGGTCGGCCAGGAAGGTGACCTTGGTGCCGGTCTTCTTGGCCTTGCCGATCTCCTCCAACTGGCCGACGGGCTTGCCGCGCTCGTAGCGCTGGTAGTAGACCTTGCCGTCGCGGCTGATCTCCACCTCCAGCCAGACGCTGAGCGCGTTGACCACGCTGACGCCCACGCCGTGCAGGCCGCCGGCCACCTTGTAGGCCTTGTCGTCGAACTTGCCGCCGGCGTGCAGCTTGGTCATGACCACCTGGACGGCGGGGACCTTCTCGGTGGCGTGGATGTCCACCGGGATGCCGCGGCCGTCGTCCATCACGCTGACCGAGTTGTCGGCGTGGATGACCACGTTGACCGTGGTGCAGTAGCCGGCCATGGCCTCGTCGACGGAGTTGTCCACCACCTCGTAGACCAGGTGGTGCAGACCGTCGGAGCCGGTGGAGCCGATGTACATGGCCGGACGCTTGCGAACCGCGTCCAAGCCTTCGAGAACCTTGATTTTATCCGCAGTGTAGCCGCTGGTCTCGCCGCTCATTTCCCGTCCTAGGTTGGGGTGGGCCAAAACGTTGTAATTATGACATATCTTGCCAATTTTACAAGATATATGTTGCCTTTTACCCCTTTCACCAGGAGGTTCGCGGGCCTGGAGGAAGGCCGGTCAGCGCTTCACAGGGCTGGGTTTGTAGGGGAGGAACCGGAAAAGCGCGGTTGTTTAGAGCTAAACTTCAGGCGATGGCTCGACTTGTATCAGGCCTAATGTTTGGCGAGTGCAATTCTATGGCCTGGCCGGGCTGACAACAGACACCCGCTCCCAAAACTGGGAAAAAGAAGGACTGGCGCTATAAACTTCGGCCTGTTTTCCAACTAGATTCTGACAGGGATAAGCACCTGATCCGCGGGTATCATCCTGACTAGGCAGGGTCGGACAGGGGGAGCCTGGAGCGGGGAAGGGCGGGGAGGATGAACGCTGGAGGTGGGAAATTGGGGAGACCTGTCCGGCCCCCATCCACCGGCTGGGAGCCTGCTTCGAGAGGGTAGGGCACAGCCAGCGAGAGGCGTCGGCGGCGGTTGCCGGGATTGTTTGCCCCCTATAAAACACAAAACTAGGATAAACCGAGGTAATAGCGGCTAGAGATCCAAGGCCCGGGAGATGAGCCGAGGCCAGGGGCGACCCGGTGGTGCACAGAAAAACCCGGCTTGGCCGGAGGCGTAAACCGGGGGAGTCTGGGGGGAGTTGCGGGCTGCGGCATGGCGGGGGATAATATTTAGACCGGCCTGGGATTTGGCGGCTGGTCGCCGCAAGCGACCCCAAAAAACCAAGCCAAGAAATTAATTCATAAATTGTGAGCCGGGTTCAGCAAGCTCGCTATTCATGCTCAGTCCCAACCTGACCCGCTCACATTCGCCCTTTTGGGAGGGGGTGTGGTGGAGCCTTTTGGGGGCGCCTAAAAGGCTCCACCACGAAAGATTAAAATGACTCCATCCACATATTATCTGCTCAATCTGGGCTGCGCCAAGAACCAGGTGGAGGGCGAGCACATCGCCGGGATGCTGCTGGCCGCCGGCTGGCGGTCGGTGGCCGAACCGGAGCAGGCGGCGCTTTTGCTCGTAAACACCTGCGGTTTCATCCGTCCGGCGGTGGAGGAGAACCTGGAGGCCATCCTGGGCCTGGTGGCGGACAAGCGGCCGGAGCAGCGCCTGGCGGTGGTGGGTTGCCTGGTGGGGCGCTACGGCAAGAAGCTGGCGCGCAGCCTGCCGGAGGTGGACCTGCTGCTGGGGCCGGGTGAGGTGAAGCGCTTGCTCCAACATCTGGAACACCCGCCGGCCGACCGCCTGGCCATATCCACCCCGGGCGGGGTCCTGGGCGGTGAGAGCCCCCGGGCCCTATCCACCGGCCCCGGCTGGGCCTATCTGCGGGTGGCGGATGGCTGTGAACACGGTTGCGCATTCTGCACCATCCCCCACATCCGGGGACGCCTGCGCAGCCGGGGCCTGGATGACGTCCTCAGCGAGGCTCAGCGCTTGGCGGCGGCCGGGGTGGTGGAACTGAACCTGGTGGCCCAGGACCTTCTCTCCTATGGCCATGATCGGCCGGAATTGGCCGACGGGTCAGGTATCGAGCGCCTGTTGGCGGGGTTGTCCGCGATTGCGGAACTAAATTGGGTAAGGTTGCTTTATTTAAGTCCGGACAGCCTGGAAACGAAGCACATCGAGGCGGTGCTGAAAACTCCCAAGGTAGTGCCTTATTTCGATCTGCCCCTGCAACACATCGCCGACCCGGTGCTGACGGCCATGGGACGAGGGCGGAAGGGCGCAGAGCTGCGGGCGCTCCTGGCCGGCATCCGGGAACGCGCGCCGGAGGCGGTGCTAAGGACCACCCTGCTGGTGGGCCATCCCGGCGAGGGTGAAGCCGAGTTCACGGAGCTGCTGGAATACGTAACCGAGTTTGGTTTTGACCATCTGGGCTGCTTCGCCTATCAACCCGAGGCCGGCACCCGGGCCGCCCGCCTGGCGGCACCGCCGGCCAAGGTCGCTCGCGCCCGGGCGCGCCAGATCATGGCCGCCCAGAAGCGGGTGAGCCAGTCCAGATTAAAGCGCTGGGTCAAGCGCGAGATTCCGGTGCTGGTGCTGGGACCGCACCCGGACAGCGAGCTGGTGGGCCAGGCCCGCCACGCCGGCCAGGCCCCGGAGGTGGACGGGGTGGTGATCCTCACCGACGGCCAGGCCCAGCCGGGGACCATCGCCACCTGCCGCATCACCAAGGCCCACGCCTACGACCTGGAGGGGGTGCTGATCTAGGCCCGGCTAGGGCCGGCCCGGCAGCAAGCCGGCCAGCAGGCCCCAACGCCAGGCCAACTCGGCGGGCAGATCCAGGCGGGCGGTGTAGCCCAAGACCAGAGGCGGCCCGGCCTGGCCCTCAGGCGTTTCCAGAATCAACTCCAGACCCACCGGCCCCTTCGGAATCTCCAAAGACAAAGAGACTGCCTCCGCCCGGGCGGGGATTGGCAGGTGGGCCAGATCGCCGGTGAAGACTCCCGGCCGGTGGGCCACCACCCGCAGGCGCTGGGGGATCGGGCGCGGCTCCAGGTCCACCCCCAGCGCCAGGCGTCCGGGCAGGAAGGTGGGACGCAGCCAGAGGTGGTGGCGCTGGGGCGTGGTCTCCTCCAGGAAGGAGCCCGGCGCGGCGGTGGACCGCCGCCAGGTCAACTCCGGCCGCCACCAGGGTCCCGCGACGGGCTGGACCAGGGCGGCCAGGGCCTGGTCCCAGGCCGGGCCGGGTGGGGCCTGGACCAGGCGGGCATAGGCGGCCAGGAAGCCGGGACGCTCGCGCTCCAGATCGGCCAGGGTCTGGCGGGCAGCGGCGGTGTGGCCCTGGGCGGCCTGGGCCGCGGCCAGGAAGAGCCGGTACTCGGCCGGGGCCTCGGGGTCGCGGGCGGCGTTGGCCGAAAGCGCCGTGATGCCAGACCATTCCCCGCTGCGGGCCAGGAGGGGGGCCAGGTCCGCCGGCTGGGGGAAGAGGGCCACCCAGAGGCTGGCCTGGGGCGGCAAACCGGCCAGGGCCAGGTCATAGGTCCGGGGCCAGAGGGGCACCAGGGCCGGCAGGGGCTCCAGCAGGGGCGGACCGGAAGCCGGGGCCTGGGGGTCGAGCCTGCGGGAAAACCCCCAGCCCAACTCCAGGCGGGCCTGGCCCTGGCCCAGGACCGCCAGACCCAGGGGCGGCAACCCCTGGCGGGCCTGGAGGCGGCGCGAGGCCGGCAGGTCGGGGTCGCCCGCCAGGTGCAGGGGCTGGCGGCGGCTCCAGTGGGTGTCCAGGAAGCCCAGGCTGCCCGGCTCCTCCACCCAGGGCGGCCAGAGGATCAGCTCGCTGCGGGGCCGGGGGGTGCGGGGCAGGTTGAGGCTGATGGCCGGGTCTTCCCAATAGCCGTTGCGCAGGGCGAATTCCTGCAGGGGCTGGATCCGGGCGGGGTCGGGCCGGGGCTCCCACCAGGGCCACTCGGCCAGGGCCAGGCCCTCGCCGCCCGGGCGCTCACCCCGGCGCAGGACCTCGCGCACCGGCTCCGGCAGCAGGCGATAGCCCTCCGGGGGCCAGAAATAGGCGCTCATGAACAGGTCATGGGCCAAGGTCTGACCCGGGGGCAGGTGGCGCTCCAGCCAGGCGCGGGCGTATTGCCGGGTGTCGGGCCAGCGGGCGATCTCGGCCCAGCTCAGGGCGATGAGGCCCTGCCAAAGCAGCAGCAGAGCCAGGCCGCTCCCCACCAGGAGGCGGGCCGCGCCGGGGCGGGAAAAGCGCCGCCAGAGGGCCAGGCCCGCGCCGGCCAGGGCCAGGTGCAGGAAGGGGGTCAGGTGGACCAGGTCCCACTCCCGCAGGTAGGGCAGGCGCAGGGCGGTGATGGCCAGGGCGACGGTCAGGGCTGCCAGCAGCGGGGCCAGTGCGCGGCGCTGGGGCTGTCGCCACAGCCAGACCAAAGCCGG
>CALERA010000428.1 GCA_937908275.1 uncultured Desulfarculaceae bacterium
ATGGCCCTGGGCGGCTATCTGCAGCTGCTGCGGGAGAAGCTGGGCGGCCAGGCGGAGGCCCTGGTCTACGTGGACAAGATGGACCGGGCCTGCCAACGGGCCAACGGCCTGACCCGGCAGGTGCTCTCCCTCTCGCGCCGCAAGGCCGGCCGTTGCCAGGTCGTGGAGGTCAACCAGGTGGTGCGCGAGGTGCACGACCTGCTGCGCCAGACCCTGCCCTCGGCCATCAGCCTGGGTTGCGAGCTGGCCCCGGACCTGCCGCCGGTGCTGGCCGATCCCGGCCAGATCCAGCAGGTGCTGCTCAACCTGGGGCTCAACGCCCGCGACGCCCTGCCCGAGGGCGGCCAGATCCGTTTCATCACCGCGGAGGCCTCCGGCCCGGCCCGGCCCGGCCAACCCCCCCAGGTGGTCCTGGAGGTGGCCGACGACGGCGTCGGGATGTCGGCCGAGGTGCGGGAGCGGATCTTCGAGCCCTTTTTCACCACCAAGGAAGCCGGCCATGGCACCGGCCTGGGTCTGGCGGTGGTCCACTCCCTGGTGCGCGGCCTGGGCGGCGAGATCAGCGTGACCTCCCAGCCGGGCCAGGGCAGCGTCTTCCGGATCAGCCTGCCGGCCAGCGGCCAGGCCCGACCCGCCAAAACCCCGGCCGAAGCGGACCAGGCCTGCCGGCCGCAGGGCTGCGACCTGCCCGGCGGCCTGGTGCTGCTGGTGGGCGACGACCCCACCCTGCGGGAGGTCTTGGCTGAACTCCTGGCCAGCCAGGGCCACCGGGTGCTGGAGGCTGGCGACGGCCAGGCGGCCCTGGCGATCCTGGCCGAATTGCGGGAGCAGGGCCGGGCCCCGGACCTGCTGCTGTTGGATATGGCCTTGCCCCGATTGGACGGCGCCGGGCTCCTGCGCCGCCTGGCCGCGGACCAGGCCGCCTTCCCCATCCTGGTGCTCAGCGCTCAGGGGCAAACCCCGCCGCCCGAGGCCGCCGGCCTGGTGCGCGAGGTCCTGGAAAAGCCCCTGGATATGCCCTACCTTCTGGCTCGGGTGAGCCTGGCCCTGTGCCTGGAATCCCCGGCCCAGACCGCCCACGCGGCGGAATGATTCCCCGCAGAACTTGCGGTAATTATTGGGATTGAATCCGGGTTCTGCCTGCCATACACTTGACTTGCGCCTTCCGGCCCCATTACAATTAGGCTGCCTTTGGGGAGGCATTGTTCGTAAGTGCATAAGCCTACAGGCTAAATGAACCCGGTTCACCTGCGGCGGTTCGTCCGCCGCCAGGGCGAGAGGAGCCATGCACGAACTCTATGAGTTCCTGAGCGGGACAGGGGTCTGGATCGCGTTCATCGTCTTGGTCGGCGGCCTGCTGGCGCGCCTGGCCTTCCTGGCCGGCCTGAGCCGGGAGCGCGACAAGGTCGTCTTCAACCATTACAACGGCGGTTGGGCCTGGCGCTCCATCCTGCACTGGCTGCTCCCCCTGGGCAGCGTCTCCTTCCGCCAGCAGCCCCTGTTCGGCCTCGCCTTCTGGGTCTTCCACGTGGGCCTGTTGATCACCCCCCTGTTCCTGGCCGCCCACAACATGCTTTTCCAGGAGGCCTTCGGCTGGAGCCTGCCCACCCTGCCCGACGTGGTGGCCGACAGCCTGACCATCGTGGTGATGCTGGCCATCGTTTTTCTCTTCGCCCGCCGCCTGGGCCGGCCCGAGGTGCGCATCCTCTCCACCGCCTGGGACTACACCCTGCTGCTCATCGTGCTGGCCCCGTTCCTCACCGGTTTCCTGGCCTATCGCCAGATCGGCCCCTACGACCTGATGCTCAACCTGCACCTGCTGACCGGCGAGATCATGCTGGTGGTCATCCCCTTCAGCAAGCTGGGCCACCTGATCCTGTTCTTCTTCACCCGCGCCTTCATCGGCTCCGACATGGGGGCCCGCCGCGAGATCGAGGGACGCCTGGGGGCCCAGACCTGGTAGGGGCCGCGCCACGCCAGCCACTCCTTTGAGGGAGAGAGCCGCAATGTCCGACATCGAAACCACCGCCGAGGCCCAGGAGGAAACCCAGGCCCTGGCCCCGGCCGCCGCCCAGCCGGCCGAGGACGACGACAACCAGCCGGTGGACGTCCAGAAGGTCCGGAGCATCCTGGAATCCAACCTGGGCGCGCGCATGCGCACCTGGCTGTCCATCTGCGCCCGCTGCGGCCTCTGCGCCGACAGCTGCTTCTTCTATCTGGCCCACGACAAGGACCCCAAGCTCAGCCCGGCCTACAAGATCAAGGCCACCCTGGGCGAGATGTACAAGCGCAAGGGCCGGGTGGACCGCAAGTTCCTGAAGCAGGCCAAGGAGATCATCTGGGGCCAGTGCACCACCTGCCGGCGCTGCTCCATGTTCTGCCCCTTTGGCATCGACATGGCCACCATGTTCACCACCGCCCGCGCGGTCTGCAACTCCCAGGGCATCCTGCCCGCCGGCCTGGCCCGCACCAAGCAGAACATCATCGAATCCGGCAACCAGATGGGCATGGCCAACGAGGACTGGATCGAGACCTGCGAGTGGATGGCCGAGGAGTGGGGCGAGGAGGTGGCCGGCCTGGAGATCCCGGTGGACGCGCCCGGGGCCAAGTACATGTACACCGTCAACCCCCGCGAGCCCATGTACTATCCCCAGGACATCGGCATGATGGCCAAGATCATGCACTGCGCCGGCGAGAGCTGGTGCGTGCCCACCGAGGGCTGGGACTGCACCAACCTGGCCATGTTCTGCGGCGACAAGGCCGCGGCCGCCATCCCGGTGCGCAACATGTACGCCGCCGCCCAGCGCCTGGGGGTGCAGTACATCCTGATGACCGAGTGCGGCCACGCCTACCGCTCCGGGGCCTTCGAGGGGCCCTACTTCCTGGACATCCCCGGCGGCAAGCCCCCGGTGCCGGTCAAGCACTCGGTGCAGCTCTTTCTGGAGCTGATCAAGGGAGGCAAGATCAAGATCGACCCCGCCAAGCGCCTCAAGGAGCCGGCCACGGTGCAGGACCCCTGCAACGTCTCGCGCAACGCCGGCCTCTGGGAGATGCTGCGCGAGCTGTCCCTGTTGTTGTGCGAGGACTTCCGCGACATGAACCCCAACGGGGCCTACAACCACTGCTGCGGCGGTGGCGGCGGGTTCATCCCCATGGGGCCGGAGTACAAGCGCCGGCGCATGCAGAGCGGCAAGGTCAAGGCCGAGCAGATCCGGGCCACCGGGGCCAAGGTGGTCATCAGCCCCTGCCACAACTGCTTCGACCAACTGGGCGACCTGAACAAGGAGTACAGCCTGGGCTACAAGGTGCTCTCCTTCAAGGAGCTGATCACCGAGATGATGATCATTCCCGAGCACCTGATTCCCCAGGAAGAGGACGACGACGACGCCCAGGGCGGCGAGGAGTAGAGGGAGGCGGCATATGAAGCGCGTTAAGCTGACGGCCATCCTGATCCTGGTCCTGGCCTTCGCCGCCGCCGGGTTGGCCCTGGCCCAGGATGACAACATGGTCATCAACAGCAAGGCCCTGGGCCAGCACACCCGGCCCCTGGTCAAGTTTCCCCACGCCAAGCACAGCGACAAGCTGGCCGACTGCACCACCTGCCATCACGATTTCGCGCCCAACGGCAACCGGGGCAGCAGCGAGGGCCAGTTCTGCTCCGACTGCCACAGCGCCCAGCCCACGGCCAAGAACTCGGTCAGCCTGGTGATGGCCTTCCACAAGCAGTGCAAGGAGTGCCACCGCTACGCCGCCGGCAAGGGCCAGCCCGCCGGGCCGGTGATGTGCGGCGATTGCCACGTGATCGGGGCCGCGGCCGCCCCGCCGGACAAGAAGTAGCCCCGCGCTCCATCAGCCAATCACGGCGCCGTCGGGGTTTCCCGGCGGCGCTTTCATATTTTGTTCCGCCATCATTTTCACTGGCCGTAGTCAGCGCGAGGCCTGATCAGACGCCGCGCGGGTCTCCGGCTCTGCATTCGTGAGGCGTCGCCAGACGCCGGAGCGATCTCTTGGTTATTTCTCTCGGCTTCCTCTGGGTGGCCGGGACAATTCATTGTCCCGGCGGCGCAGCCGCAAGAGGTCCCGGTGCGATACCCCGTCTACTGCGTGGCGATCTCCCTGTCTTCGTCATTGCGAACCGCCCCCAGGCGGTGTGGCAATCTCTTTGCTCCCTCCTTCCCCAAAAATCCTCCCTTCCCGTGGTGGCCGCCAACCACCGGGGCAACCGAGGCCCTGGCGTTGCGAGGGCTGTTTCCTGCCCCCGCGCGCCCACGCCCGGTCCGCATCCGCGCCTGCGTGGCGAGCCAGGCCTGCGGCCCGGGAATCTCCCTGCCGTCCCGGACACTGCCTCTGGCCTCGGGTCGTCGTCCCTGCGATGCAGGGTCAGACCGGGGGCGCTCCCAGGTCTGGCTCTCGGAATCCCATCACCCGGCCGTCATTAGGGGTGAGGCTGTGCCGGTGCGTCGAGAGGCGGTCCCGGGCTAAGGCGCGGGGGGCGGCTCGTGGGGGGAGGAGAGAAATACAGGCGTTAGTGGGCCGCGTGGTGGGAGGGGTTGGTATGAGCAGAAGAAAGACACGGGCCGGGGCAAATCCCGCCCGTCTTGCTCCCCGAGTGCGAGGCAGATACGGGAGCGAGCGAGGCTCGCCAGAAATCAGGCGTCACCCGACCCGTGTTAGCCCGTCGCGGCACGCGATCGGGGGGCGGCTCGTGGGGGGGGAGGGGAGGAAGACCGGCCACCGTGGGCCGCGCGGTGGCGGCGGAGGGGAAGGGAGCGGGAAAAGGCAGAATCAGGGGTGATTTATTCCCCGATGCCTTTGGCGGCTTCGGCGGCCTTTTTTGAACGCCAGACCTTGGTGCGCTCCAGCATCCGGCAGACGGTGCAGGTGCCCACGTGGGTGGGGTGTCCG
>CALERA010000429.1 GCA_937908275.1 uncultured Desulfarculaceae bacterium
GCGCAGGTCCTCGTCGCGCAGGAGGTCGGCCACCGTGCAGCCCAGGTCGGCGGCCATGGCCTCCACCACCGGATAGGCCTCCGGGTGCACCGCCGAGGCGTCCAGGGGGTTCTCGCCGCCCTGGATGCGCAAAAAGCCCGCCGCCTGCTCGAAGGCCTTGGGACCCAGGCGGGGCACCGCCTTCAGGGCCTCGCGCCGGGGGAAGGGTCCGTTCTGGTCGCGGTGGGCCACGATGTTGGCCGCCAGGGACGGTCCCAGGCCGGAGACGTAGGCCAACAGGGCCGGGCTGGCGGTGTTGACCTCCACCCCCACCGCGTTGACGCAACTGACCACCACGTCGCCCAGGGAGCGCTTGAGGTCGCCCTGGTCCACGTCGTGCTGGTACTGGCCCACGCCGATGCTCTTGGGGTCGATCTTCACCAGCTCGGCCAGGGGGTCGATCAGGCGGCGGCCGATGGAGACCGCCCCCCGCTGGCTGACGTCCAGGTCCGGCAGCTCGCTGCGGGCCACCTCGCTGGCCGAGTAGACGCTGGCCCCGGCCTCGCTGACCATCACCACCGGCACCCCCAGGTCCAGGGAGCGGGCCACGGCCTCGGTTTCGCGGCTGGCGGTGCCGTTGCCGATGGCCACCGCCTCCAGCTTCCACTCGTTCACCAGGGACCGGATGCGCTCCCCGGCCTCCAGGCGCTGGCGGTCGCTGAGAATGTGCACCGTCTCGTGGGCCAGGAGCCGGCCCTGGGCGTCCAGGCAGACCGCCTTGCAGCCGGTGCGGAAGCCGGGGTCGATGGCCAGCACCCGTTTCTGGCCCAGGGGAGCGGCCAACAGAAGCTCGCGCAGGTTGGCGGCGAAGACCTTCACCGCCTCCAGGTCGGCCTTTTCCTTGCTGGCCAGGCGCAGCTCGGTTTCGAGGGCCGGACCCAACAGCCGGCCGTAGCAGTCCGCGGCGGCCTGGGCCACCTGGAGCCCGGCCGGGGAGTCGTTTTTCACCACCAGGCCCGAGAGCAGGGCCAGGGCTTCCTCTTGCGGCGGGCGCATGCGCAGCAGCAGGTGGCCTTCCTTCTCGCCCCGGCGCATGGCCAGCATGCGGTGGCTGGCCGCGGCCAAGGCCGGCTCGGACCAGTCGAAGTAGTCGCGGAACTTCGCCCCGGCCTCCTCCTGGCCGCTGATGACCTTGCTGGCGACCACGCCATGGTCGGTGAAGAACTGGCGCAGGGCCGCGCGCACCGCCGCGTCCTCGTTGACCTGCTCGGCGATGATGTCCCGCGCCCCGGCCAGGGCCTCCTCGGCGTTCTCCACGCCTTTCTCGGCGTCCACGAAGGCCGCCGCCTCGGCCCCGGGATCGCAGGCCGGGTCCTGGCCCCAGAGGAGCTGGGCCAGGGGGTCCAGGCCCTTCTCGCGGGCGGCCATGGCCCGGGTGCGGCGCTTGGGCCGGTAGGGCAGGTAGACGTCCTCCAGTTGGGCCATGCCGGGCGCGGCGGCCACCGCCGCCTGGAGCTCGTCGCTGAGCAGGCCGCGCTCCTCCAGGGACTTCAGGATCGCCTCCCGGCGCGAGTTCAGCTCCCGCAGCTGGTGCAGGCGATCGCGGATGGCCAGGATGGCCACCTCGTCCAGGCTGTCGGTGCGCTCCTTGCGGTAACGGGCGATGAAGGGCACCGTGGCCCCGTCGTCCAGCAGTTCGGCCGTGGCCGCCACCTGGCGGGGGGTCAGGCCCAGTTCCTGGGCTATCTGGCTGAGAAGGGCGTCGGACATGCGCTCCCCGGATTCTCCTGAATGGCTTGCGGGTTTCCCGCCCCCTGGCGGAGGCGGCCGCACCGTTGTACCCCGGCCCGGCCGGCGGCGCAAGCCCCCGCCGGCGGGGCCGTCCCCGGGGGGAGACCCCGCCTGGGCGGCGGCCCGGGCTTGGGGTAGACTTCAGTCAGCGCGGCCAGTTCGGCCGCGCGTTGGTGTCTGGAGCGGTGGTGGACGACTCCCAACGCGGCAAGCAGGGCGTGCTCCTGGCGGTGGCGGCCTTTGGCTGGTGGGGCCTGGTGCCCATCTACTTCAAGGCCTTGGCCGGGGTGGATCCCCTGGAGGTCCTGGCCCACCGCGTGCTCTGGTCGGTGCCCCTGGCCGGGCTGCTCCTGGCCCTGCAGGGCGGGGGCTTCGCCGGGCTCTGGCCCGGCCTGGCCCAGCGCGGGGTCCTGCGCACCCTGCTGCTCTCCTCGCTGCTCATCGCCGGCAACTGGCTGTTGTTCATCCACGCCGTGGACAGCGGCCAGGTCCTGCAATCCAGCCTGGGCTATTTCGTCGCGCCCCTGGTCAACGTGCTGCTGGGCATGGCCTTTTTGGGAGAGCGCCCCAGCCGCTGGCAATACCTGGCCCTGGGCCTGGCCGGGCTGGGCACCCTGAACCTGGTCCTGCGCCAGGACGGCCTGCCCTGGATCTCCCTGACCCTGGCGGTTTCGTTCAGCCTTTACGGCTTGTTGCGCAAGCAGGTGGCCATCGAGTCGGTGGCCGGGCTGTTCATCGAGACCCTGATCCTGGCCCCCCTGTCCCTGGCCTGGCTGGTCTACGAGACCTGGCGGGGCGGGCTGGCCTTTGTCCACGGCGGCTGGGAGGTCAGCCTGCTGTTGCTGGCGGCCGGGATCATCACCACCCTGCCCCTGATCTGGTTCACGGCCGGGGCCCGGCGCATCCCCTTGTTCATGCTGGGCGTCTGCCAGTACATCGCCCCCAGCCTGCAATTCCTCCTGGCGGTCTGGCTCTACGACGAGCCCTTCAGCGGGACCCAGCTCACCACCTTCGCCCTGGTCTGGAGCGGGCTGGCGGTCTTCGTGCTCTCCGGGCTGCCGATCTGGGGCCTGGCCCGCTCCCGGCGGCGGGCGGGTTAATTCTCGCGCCTTCAACCCTCTGTTTAGACAAACCCTTTGACCTGGCTTACCGCCTGGTCTAATAATCCCCAAGACTAGCTCGTTATGCCTAGCCAGGCCTGCGCCGGGATGCGGGAGAGCCATGACCGAGCTCTTGCTCAACGCGATCCTGAACGTCTTCGCTCTCTCGGCGGCTCGGTTGCCGGCCCCGGCCCGGGCCGGGGTGGGCGCGGCCCTGGAGCGCTACCTGCGCCGCCACCTGCGTTTGGCCCAACCACAGGTTTATCTGGAGCTTTTCTCCGAGGCCCTGGAGCTGCACCAGGAACGGGAGCCGGCGGAGCTGACCGCCCAAGCCGCCCGGGTGGCGGCCACCCTGCGCGGCAAGCTGCCCCGCCTGGAGCAGTACGTCCTGCTCCTGCGCCTGCTGGAGCTGGGCGCCGCCCTGGGGGCGGGGGCCGACGACGCCGAGCTGGTCCAGGCCGTGGCCGCCAGCCTGGAGATAGCGCCCGACGAGGTGGCCCGGATCCAGCTCCTCTGCCGCCCGCCCTGGTCGCCAACCGGGCTGGACCAGCGCTTCCTGCTGCCCGACCCCGGCGACCTGCCCCCGGACCTGGCCTGCCGCCGCCTGGCCCGCCCCGGCTTCTCGGGCCGCTTCTGCGTGCTGACCCTGGCCGAGGTGGAGGCCCTCTGCCTGGCCGTGGCCCCGGGGCCGGAGCTGACCCTGGACTCCATCCCCCTGGACCCGGGCCTGCACCTGCTGCCCCCGGGGGCGGTGCTGCGCGACGCCCGGGGCGAGCGGGTCTACCAGGCCGAGATCGCCGCCGCCCTGGCCGGCGGCCCGGCCGCGGCCGCGCCGATCGTCTTCCAGGGCCAGGCGGTGGACTTCCGCTATCCCGGCAGCGACATCGGCCTGCACGGCTTCAGCTTCGCGGCCCGGGGCGGCCAGATGGTGGGGGTGATGGGCGGCAGCGGGGCGGGCAAGTCCACCCTGCTGGGCATCCTGAACGGCCGGCAGCGGCCCGACTCCGGCCGGGTGCTGGTCAACGGGGTGGACCTGCACCGCCAACCCGGGGAGTTGGAGGGCGTCATCGGCTACGTGCCCCAGGACGACCTGCTCTTCGACGATCTGACCGTCTTCGACAACCTCTACTTCGCGGCCTGCCTCTGCCTGGCCCACCTGACCCCGGCCCAGCGCGCCCGGCGGGTGGAGGCGGTGCTGGCCGAGCTGAACCAGCTGGAAATCCGCGACCTCAAGGTGGGCTCGCCCCTGGACAAGACCATCAGCGGGGGCCAGCGCAAGCGCCTGAACATCGCCCTGGAGCTGATCCGCGCGCCGGCCATCCTGTTCGTGGACGAGCCCACCAGCGGGCTGAGCTCGGCCGACAGCGAAAACGTGATGACCCTGCTCAAGGCCCAGGCCGCCCAGGGCAAGCTGGTGATCGTGGTCATCCACCAGCCCAGTTCGCGCATCTACAAGATGTTCGACGCCCTCTGGCTGCTGGACCGGGGCGGGCGGCCGATCTTCACCGGCAACCCCCTGGACGCCCTGGTCTATTTCCGCCAGGCCGCCAGCGCCGCCGGCCAGGAGGAATACGCCTGCCCCCACTGCGGCCAGGTCAACCCCGAGCAGCTTTTCGAGATCATCGAGGAGCGGGCGGTGGACGACCAGGGGCGCTACACCGACCAGCGCCGGGTTTCGCCCCAGGAATGGCGCCAGCGCCACCTGGCCCAGGTGGACCAGGCCGCGTCCGGGGCCGGCCCGGAGCCGGCCGGCCCGCCCGAGCGCCGCCTGTGGCGGCCCGGGGCCTGGGGTCAGATGGCGGTGTTTCTGCGGCGCAACCTGAAAAGCCGCCTGGCCAACCGGATGTACCTGGCCATCAACCTGATCGAGCCGCCGCTGTTGGCGGTGCTGGCGGCCCTGCTTTGCCGGGGCGCCTGGGGCGGGGAATACAGCTTCGGGGCCAACGCCAACCTGGGGATATTCTTCTTCATCAGCGTGGTGGTGGCCCTGTTCCTGGGGCTGTCGGTCAGCGCCGAGGAGATCAACCGCGACCGCAAGATCCTGGAGCGCGAGCGCTTCCTGAACCTCTCCTGGCCGGCCTACGTGGCGGCCAAGAGCCTCTACCTGGCCCTGGTCTCGGCGTTGCAGATGGCGGTCTACGTGGCCATCTCCCACGCCATCCTGGACATCCCCGACCTGGGACCCACCGCCTGGCTGGTGCTCTTCACCTGCGCCCTGGTCTCCTGCCTGGTGGGGCTGAACATCTCCGCCGCCCTGAAATCGGCGGTGACGATCTACATCCTGATCCCCCTGCTCCTGGTGCCCCAGATCATGCTGGGCGGGGCGGTGGTGCCCTACGACGAGCTGACCTGGCGCGACGCCGACCAGCGCCCGGCCCCCCTGGTGGCCGAGCTGATGCCCTCGCGCTGGGGCTACGAGGCCCTGGTCATGGCCCAGTTCCGGGGCAACCGCTATTACGCCCCCCTGGCGGCCGACGACTGCACCGTGCGCCAGGCCGACTATCTCAGCGACCGCTATCTCTACGAGCTGCGGGGCCGGGCCGACTATCCCTTCCTGGTCGAGGAAGGCCCGGACCGGGCGGCGGGGGTGGGCCGGGCCCTGGCCATCCTGCGCGGCGAGCTGCCCCGCCTGGCCCGGGACGCCGGCCAGGAGCCGCCGGACTTCCTGGACCAGCTGACCCCCGCCGCCTATGGCCGCCCGGCCCAGGCCCGGGTCAAGGCCCGGCTGGACCAGGCCGAGCAGGCGATCCGCGCCCGCCGCCAGGCCGCGGCCCAGCGCCTGGCCCGGATCGAGTCCGAACGGGTGGAGCAAATGGGGCGCGCCGGCCTGGCCGCCTTCAAGGCCCGCCACCAGAACCGGGAGCTGACCAAGCTGGCCCTGAACCAGCAGACCCTGGAGGATTACCGCCTGGGCCGGACGCGGGTGGTGCAGGTGACCCTGCCCGCCTGCCAGGAGCCGGAAAACCCCTGGGGCCGGGCCCAGTTCCTGGCCGCCCACAAGCGCCTGGGAGACTGGCGGCTGGCCACCCCGGTCTTCGACCTGGGGGTGCTGGGCCTGATGGGCCTGGCGGCCTACGCGGCCCTGCACCTGGCCTGGCTGCCCCGCCTGCTGGCGATATTGTCGACGATGGGCGGGAGCCTGCGCCGCCTTGGGAGAACCTAGGACCTGGGGCGGCCCCGGAAGGGGCCGGTGCTTGCGAGGAGTGTCATTAAATTCAGGAGGAGGAAGTTGATGTCACCGCGGAAAGTGCTGACCGTCCTGATGGTGATCCTGGCCTTGGGCGCGACTGCGGGGGTGGTCCGGGCCGCGGACCAGGCCCAGGTCCTCAAGGACGGCGCGGCCAAGATGGAGGCCCTGATCTGCGAATCCGAGGGCCAGGCCATGGGCCAGAAGCTGGCGCTGTTCAAGCAGGCCGGCCTGGCCTATCAGCCCAGCCTGATGGCCCCCCTGACCGGCGTTATCGCCTGCAAGAACGCCGAGCAGATGCGGGTGCTCTACGGCATGTACACCTTTGACGCCAACATCGCCCTGGTCTTTGGCAAGAAGAAGGAGTACGTCGAAACCCAGCAACTGCTGCGCCAGGAGCTGACCGACAAGCTGAAGCTCTCCGACAAGCTCCAGGTCCAGGGCATGACCGCCGAGGAGCTGAAGAAGGTGGCCGAGAACCCCGACGACCCGGCCAACCGGGAGCTGTTCATCAAGTACGCCTTCGCCAACATCCACGCCTGGATCGCCCTGTCCGCCAGCGACCCGGAGGTCATGCACCTGATGGTGGACTCCTTCTACGGCGCGACCATCCAGGGGCTTTATGTCTCCTGCAAGCTGGCCCTGGGCGCGGGCGGCGGCGAGAAGCTGGTGGCCCTGTTCAACGAGCAGGCCAGCCGCCTGGACAAGGCCGACCAGATCGTGGGGGCCTATGCCGGCGACCGGGAGCTGTCGGTGCTGGTGGATAAGGACGAGCGCCAGAAGGTGCTCAAGCCGATCATCGCCCTGCTCCAGGAAAAGAAGGGCAACCTGGCCGAGGCCGATCTGAAGAAGATCCTGGCCCAGGTGGAGCCCCAGCGCGCGGCCCTGGTCGCGCCCTGCAAGTAATCCCTCCCGTCTTCCGTCCCCGCCCCGGGGGCCGGGACGGAGGGCGGCCCAAGGAAAGGCTGGTGAACATGGTCAAGTTGGGCAAACTGGCCCTGCTGGCGGGGTTGACCCTGGTCCTGGGCCTGGGTGGCGCGGCCCGGGCCGCGGACAAGGCCCAGGTGTTGGACCAGGGCGCCATCAAGCTCTACGAACTGATCGGCGGCATCAACGGCGCCGCCACCCAGCGCGCCATGACCGCCTTCAAGAAGGCCGGCCTGAGCTACCAGAAGGAGCTGACCGTGCCCATCGAGGGCATGCTCAATTGCAAGAGTCCGGAGCAGTTGCGCCTGTTGATGGGGGCCCATCAGTTCGACTCCAACTACGCCCTGATCTTCGGCCGCAAGCTGGAGCTGCTGGCGGTCAGGCAATACATGGAAAAAGACCTGATGCGCGCCCTGAACCTGCGGGGCAAGGTGCGCCAGGTGCCCCTGAACCCGGTGGAGATCAGGGAGGTGACCGAGTACCCCGACAGCTTTGTCGCCAACGGCATCATGATCCGCAACGCCCTGACCAACATCGAGCTTTGGATCCAGGCCGCCCAGACCGACCCCGAGGCCATGCAGACCCTGGTGGACGGCCTCTACGGCGCGGTGATCCAGGGCCTGTACGTCTCCTGCAAGCTGGGCCTGGCCGCCGGCCCGGGCGAGAAGCTGGTGGCGGTGTTCAACGAGCAGGACCGCCGCATACAGAAGGCCAAGGAGGCCATCGAGGCCTTTGCCGGCGAGCCCAGCCTGGCCGAGATGGTCAACGCCGGCCCCCGCCGCCAGCTGATCCAGGCGGTGCAGGCGGTGTTGGCCGACAAGCAGGGGCGCTTGAGCGAGGCCGACCTCAAGCAGATCCTGGCCCTGGTGGAGCCCCAGCGGGCGCAGTTCGTGCAGCCCTGCCCCTAGGGCCGGCCCCCGGGACCGCCGCGCGCCCCTCCGGGCCGGCGGACCCCGGCCAAAACAAAACCCCCGGCCCAGCGGCCGGGGGTTGTTTTTGCCTTGCGGCCTAAGGGTCAGGCGGCGCGACGCCGGCGGCGGCGCAACCAGGCCGCCACCCCGGTGGCCGAACCGAAGAGCAGCAGGCTGCCCGGTTCGGGCGCGCCGGCCTGGGCCACGTCCACCCCGCGCACCAGGTAGTCGCTGCTCCAGCTCTGACCCGGGATCTGGCTGCTGGCGAAGAAGGCGATGGAGGTCACCAGCACCGGGCTGGGCAGGGTCACCACGTAGGTGCCCGGGGTGCCGCCGCCCACCAACTGGGTGGCCGGGGCGGTGAAGTTGTAGGGCAGGGCGTAGTTGCCGTCCAGCACCACCCAGCCGGTCTCGGAGGGGTTGCGGGCGCTGCTGGTGTCGTTGAAGAAGTTGCCCAGGGTGAAGCTGCTGAGATAGACCGGCTGGTTGAAGGTCACCAGCAGGCCCTCCCGGGAGTCAAGCTCGTTGACCCCGGTGGCTGGCAGGTTGTTCAGCGGCGCGTTGTTGGGCTGCACCCCCACCCCCAGGCCGTACTCGCCGCGGTACTGAATCATCTGCAGCCGGGCGGCGCTGCCCGCGCCGGGGTTGGAGCCGGAGTTCCAACTGGCGGCCGAATACCAGGAAAAGCCATAGAAATCAGCCGTGATGCCGCTCAGGCCATATCCGTCCAGGGCGTGGCCGGTGGTCACGCCGCTGGGGGCGGAAAAGCTGGCGCCCAGCAGGCTGGCGAATTCCACGTAGGCGGCCCGGGCCGGGGATCCCCCCAGGACCACGGCCAGCGCCACCAGCAACAGGATGCGTATGCTCCGGGCCATGGTCGACCTCCTTGCTGAAAAAGCGGTCTCACCGTCTTATCGGTTCCGAGCGACGGTTTCTCTACCAATACAATAGCAATGGGAATTAAATCCGGCAAGACGGACCACAGCTTGTGAATTACAATTTTTTAGTCCCCCCGGGGGCCCGGGGAAGGCTCGGGAGGGGGCGGGGTGTAATCGCCCGCCACGAAATTCCGGGCCAGGAAGCGCACGAAGGCGGTGGCCAGGCGGGGATCGAAGTTCTGGCCGGCCTCGGCCATGATCTGTTCGGCGGCGGCGAAGGCCTTCTGGGCCTCGCGGTGGGAGCGTTGGCTGGTCATGGCGTCGAAGGCGTCCACCACCCTGAGGATGCGGGCCAGGCGGGGGATGCGCTCTCCGTTCAGGCCGGCGGGATAGCCGCTGCCGTCCCAGTTCTCATGGTGGTGCCGCACCGCGGCCAGCACGTCGTAACTCACCGTGGCCACGGCCATTAATTGGTGGTAGGCCTTCACGGGATGCTGGCGCACCACCCGCCACTCCTCGTTGTTGAGGCGGTCGGGCTTGCGCAGGATGTTGTGGGGGATGGCGGCGTAGCCCAGGTCGTGCAGCATGCCGGCGTTGCCCAGTTGCAGCACCGTGTCCGGGGGCAGGCCCAGGAAACGGGCGAAGGCCATGCCGATCATGCAGACATTGACGCTGTGGTTGAAGATGTCAACCTCCGCCCGCAGCAGTTCGCCCAGGCCCTGCAAAAGCTGGGGCTCCGCGCCCAGCACCGTCACCAGGTCCTGGGTCTGTTGCAGGGATTGCTTCAGGGCCTGGGAGGAGATCTCCGGCGTGAACAGGCCGCGCAGGTTCAGGCAGGCCACCTCGCGCACCACCTGGCGCTTTTCCCGCATCGGGCGGGAGGTGTCGCCCATCATGCGCTCGGCCAGGTGGCAGAAATAGGCGGTCACGCCCGAGGCCTGGTCCAGGGGCAGGTAGATGGTGGTCAGGCCGGCGGCCAGCAGGCGCTCGCGCCAGGCGGTCTTGAAGACCTCGCCCCGGATGCAGGCCGGCGACATCTCCACCCGCTGCTTCTCGCTGTCGTAAAGCGGCAGGAAGAAGTCGGCCGGGCTCTCCTCGCCCGGGTGCAAAACCTCGATGGAGATCGCGGCCATGCCGAACACGGCCGGATCGAAATCCACCTTGCGGCGCTGGGGGCTCAGCTCCTGATCAAGGATGCGCGGCCGG
>CALERA010000430.1 GCA_937908275.1 uncultured Desulfarculaceae bacterium
CGCCAGATCATGGAGGAGATGACCCAATACGACCTGGGCATCATCCCCTTCAACCTGGACAAGGGCGTCCGCCGTTTCCTGGATTCCACCCTGGCCAACAAGCTTTTCGAGTATCTCGCGGCCGGCCTGCCGGTGGTGGCCAGTGACCTGCAATCCTATCGCGACTACTTCGCCCAGCACCCGGTGGGCTTCACCTTCACCAGCGCCAGCGACATCATCCAGGGTCTGCCCCGTTTGCGCACCATCACCCAGGAAGTGACCCTGGCCGATCACGTGCGCACCTACGAGGGCGAGATCACCCGCCTGGAGGAGTTCTACTATCAGGTCATCGACCAGGGCGCCCGCCAGCGGCGCGCCCCGGCAGTGGCCGCGAACCAGGCCGAGACCGTGACCGTCGCGCCCGCGGACTCCCCGGCCGCCCCCACCGCCGCCAGCCTGCCGGGCGCGGCCGCGGTGGCGGCCCTGGCCCCGAGCCTGGCCCAGGCCATCCTTGACTTGCAGGCCTGGGTGGAGGGCAACGGCTGGGCCGGCTACGACCCCTACGACGTCCAGGGCTGGATCCTGACCCAGCGGCGCAAGGGCGGCCTGGACCCGGCCAAGGCCCAGGAAATATTGGCCCGCGAGCGCAGCCAGCCGGCCGAGATCCGCCGGGAGCTGGGCATCGCGCCCCAGGTCAACGCCAAGGCCATGGGGCTCTTCCTGGGCTCCTACGCCCTGTTGGGCGGCCTCTTGCCGGGCCAGGATTTCAGCCGCCAGATCGCCGAGTGCGAGGACTGGCTCCTGAACAACGCCGCCCCGGGCCTGAGCGGCCTGGGCTGGGGTTATCCCTTTGACTGGGAGTCGGTGGTGATCATCCCGGCCGGCACCCCCACCGCGGTCAACTCCTATCACATCGGCGACGCCTTCTGGGAGCTGTGGCGGGCCACCGGCGACGACAAGTGGCGGGAGCGCTGCCTGGCGGTGGGCGATTTCCTGGCGGGCGACCTGAACCAGGACCGCCTGGACGACCAGCGCCTCTGCTTCAGCTACACCCCGCTGGACTTCTACCACGTACACAACGCCAGCCTCTGCGTGGCCGAATACCTGGCCCGCCTGGGCCTGGCCGCCGACCGTCCCCAGTGGGTGGAGCGGGCCCGCCAGGCGGTGAACTTCGCCCTGACCGATCTGGGCCAGCACGGGCACCTGACCTATTGGGCCCGGGGCTTCGAGCCCAGCCCGGCCAACGTGGGCCAGATGGACCACTATCACACCGCAGCCGAGCTGCGCAGCCTGGGCCGGTTGAACGCTCTCTTCCCGGAGTGGGAGGAGCTGGCCCAGGGCCAGCAGACCTACCTGGACTACTACCTGGCCAACTTCTTCGACAACCTGACCCAGCCGCTGAGCGCCATCAACCATCTGCTGCA
>CALERA010000431.1 GCA_937908275.1 uncultured Desulfarculaceae bacterium
TGGCTGCATTTCTCCGAGCTTTTGCAGAGCGCCCCGGCGGTGCGGCCGCACCGGGTGACGGTGCAGGCCCAGGACCCGGCGGTGATGATGTTCACCGGCGTCACCACCGGTTTTCCCAAGGGCGCGGTGCTCACCCACGCCAACTATGTCGCCTCGGCCACGGCCTGCGCCCTGTGGGGCGAGCATTCCCTGCGCCTGGTGCCGGTGGAGCGGCGCGCGGTCATGACCGTGCTGCCCCTGTTCCACGTGTTCGGCCAGATCTGCTGCCTGCAATACGCCATGTACACCGGGGCCACCATGATCCTGGCGCCCAAGTTCGAGATCGACGATTTCATGGACACCCTGGCCCGGGTCCCGGAGATCACCTACTTCCCCGCGGTGCCCACCCTGGCCCATGCCATCGTCAACCACCCCCGCTCCGGCCAACTGGAGCTGGACCGCAAGATCAAGCTGCTCAACACCGGCGGGGGGCCCATGCCCCTGTCGCTGATGGAGCAGGTGGAGGACCTGGGGATTCTCTACTCCGAGGGCTGGGGCATGACCGAGACCACCAGCCAGGGCATCGCCAACCCCTTCATCGGCCTGAAAAAGCACGGCAGCATCGGCATCCCCCTGCTGGGGGCCGAGGTGAAGCTGGTGGATCTGGAGAGCGGCGAGAACGAGGTGCCCAGCGGAGAATCCGGCGAGATCGTCATCAAGTCCCCTTATGTCATGAGCGGCTACTGGAACAACCCCGCCGAGACGGCCAAGCAGGTCCGCGACGGCTGGCTGCACACCGGCGACGTGGCGGTCAAGGACGAGGACGGCTACATCTTCATCGTCGACCGCAAGAAGGATATGATCATCGCCGGCGGCTTCAACATCTATCCCCGCGAGATCGACGAGGTGCTCTACCAGCACCCCAAGATTTCCGAGGCGGTGTCCCTGGGCGTGCCCGACCCCTATCGCGGCGAGACGGTCAAGGCCTTCGTGGTCCTGCGCCCGGGCCAGAGCGCCACCGCCCAGGAGATCATGGACTTCTGCCGGGAGCGGCTGACCGGCTACAAGGTGCCCCGGCTGGTCGAGTTCCGGGAGGCCCTGCCCAAGTCGGCGGTGGGCAAGCTGCTGCGCAAGGCGCTCCGGGACGAGGAAATGGCCAGGCAAAACGAGGGCGCCCAGCCAGGCCCCCTGGCGTAAAGCTTCCGGAAAGGAAAGAGCGGCATGCAGACTGACTTCAAGACGGTCAAGGTGGATATCCGGGACGGGGTGGCCGTCCTGCGCCTGGACAACCCCCCGGTCAACCAGATGTCGCGGGACTTCATGGCCGAGCTGGACCAGGCCGTGCGCGCGGCCCTGGCCGAGCCCGAAATCAAGGCCCTGGTGCTCACCGGCGCGGGCAAGAACTTCGTGGCCGGCGGCGACATCAGCGAGATGCTGCCCGAGAAGGACAAGGCGCGTTTCGTGGAGCGCCTGATGTGGGTCCACGGCCTGTTCAACCTGCTGGAGCAGGGGCCCAAGCCGGTGATCGCGGCCCTGAACGGCAACTGCCTGGGCGGCGGCCTGGAGATGGCCATGGCCTGCCATTACCGCGTGGCCGCGCCCGGCGTCAGCCTGGGCCTGCCCGAGGTGACCCTGGGCCTGATCCCCGGCAGCGGCGGCACCCAGCGCCTGCCCCGGCTCGTCGGCCTGCCCGAGGCCCTGGACATGATGACCAGCGGCAAGATCATCAAGGCCGAGAAGGGCCATAGCCTGGGGCTCATCGACGAACTGGCCCCGGCCGATCAACTGCTGGAGGCGGCCCTGGCCGCGGCGGCCAAGTTCCTGCGCGGCGAGTTCAGCTACAAGACCCGCCTGGCCAGCCGGCGCTTCGACCGCCTGCCCAGCGCCCTGGAAAAGGCCGACCTGCTGGCCTTCGTCAAGGCCAACCTGGCCAAGAAGGCCAAGGGCTACCTCGCGCCCTTCAAAATCGCGGAGGCGGTGGAAAAGGGCCTGAGCCTGGACTTCCTGGCCGACATCACCCGGGAGGCCGACCTGTTCGGCGACTGCGTGGTCTCGCCGGTGGCCAAGAACCTGATCGGCACCTTCCTGAACCAGCGCGCCGCCGGCCGCCTGCCCCGCATCCAAGGCCTGACCCCGGCCAAGATCGGCAAGGTGGCCATGCTGGGCGGCGGGGTGATGGGCTCGGGCATCGTGCACCTGCTCCTGGCCGGCGGCTTCGACACCGTGCTGTGGGAGATCAACGACCAGGCCCTGGCCAAGGCGGTGGAGGCGGTCAGGAAGACCTTCGCCTACCAGCTCAAGACCGGCAAGCTCAAGCCCCAACAGCTGGACCAGCTGCTGGCCGCCAAGCTGACCACCACCACCAAGCTGGAGGACCTGGGCGGGGTGGACCTGGTGATCGAGGCGGTTTTGGAGAACATGCAGGTCAAGCAGGACATCTGGAAGAAGCTGGAGGGCGTCTGCCGGCCGGAGGTGATCTTCGGCACCAACACCTCGGCCCTGCCCATCAGCGAGATGGCCACGGTGCTGACCGATCCCGCCCGCATGATCGGCCTGCACTTCTTCAACCCGGCCGAGCGCATGCCGCTATTGGAGATCATCTGCGCCAAGCAGACCAGCGACCAGACCCTGGCCAGCAGCGTGGCCTTTGGCCGGGCCATCAGGAAGGTGCCGGTGGTGGTGGGCGACGGGCCGGGCTTCTACGTCAGCCGCCAGTTGGGCGCGCTGATGGTGGGTTCGATCTATCTGTTGGCCGACGGCGTCGGCCTGGGGGAGATCGACCAGACCATGCTGGAGTTCGGTCTGCCCATGGGGCCGTTCACCCTGGCCGACCTGACCGGCATCGACATCAACTACCACGTGGCCACCACCTTCGCCCGCGAGCTGGGCGGCCGCTATCAGGTCCATCCCCTGAACGAGGCCATTTACCAACTGGGCGATTACGGCCGTAAGACCGGCCGGGGCTACTTTGACTACAGCGGGACCCAGCCCGCGCCCAATCCCAAGCTGCAGGCGGTGGTGGACGGCTACCTCCAGGCCCAGGGCGTGGCCCCCCGCCAGGCCGACCGGCAGGAGATCGTAGACCTGATGTTGGCCATCGCCATCAACGAGGCCGCCCTGATGATCGAGGAGGGCATCTGCGACCGCCCGGGGGACATGGACCTGGCCATGATCATGGGCACCGGCTTCCCGCCCTATCGCGGCGGC
>CALERA010000432.1 GCA_937908275.1 uncultured Desulfarculaceae bacterium
AGATGTAGCCGTGACTGGAGTTCAGACGTGTGCTCTTCCGATCTCAGGATCACCTGGCCGCTGGCCGCGGCCAGGGCGCAGGCCATACTGCGTCCGAAGCCGGTGCCCGCGCCGGTGATCCAGAAGCTCTTGCCCTCCAGGGCGGCCCAGCGCGCGGCCGGCAGTCCGAAACGGTGCTCCCGCCAGCCCGTGGGATCGGGGTCGGTCATAATGGGGGTCTTCATAGCCAGTCTCCCTGGCGCGGTCGGGTGAACCCGGCCCCGCCCCTACCGCTTGGGCGCCCACTGGAAGGTGAATTTGCCCAGGCTGACCTTGGCCAGCCGAATCGGCTGGGCGCCATAAAATCGTCCGCCATCGTCCGCCCCGCGCTTATGCGCCGGGGTCCCCACCGGTCTGCCTGGCCCTAGGTCCCGAGCCCGGTCTGGCGGGCCAGCGGCGCCTGGGTCATCTCGCGCACATGGTCCGCGGTGTCCGGCCCGAAGCGCTCGGCCAGCTTGTCCAGCACCTGGGGGTGCGTGAAGTACTCCTGGAAGGCCCGGTCGCGGAAGGCCAGGACCTCGGGGCCGCTGAGATGCTTGGTGGGCAGGGGCAGGCAGTCCGGAGCGTACTGGGAATAGGCCTGCCAGGTGGGGGGCAGGGGCCAGCCGTTATCCAGGGCCTGCTGGTAAAGCTTGGAGCCGGGGTAGGCCATGGCGGAGTAGAAATTGGCCCACTCGGCGTTGATGTCCAGCGCCAGATCCAGGGTCTGGCGCATGCTGGCCAGGTCGTCGTCGGGCAGGCCGAAGATGAAGTTGGCGCAGATGTAGATGCCCTCGGCGTAGGTCATGCGCACCACGCCATCCACCGCCTCGGGCCGGTAGCCCTTGGCCACCCCTCCCAGCACCTCGGGGTTGCCGGACTCGAAGCCATAGGCCAGCCAGTTGATGCCGGCCTGCTTCATCTTGGCCAGCATCCGCTGATTGACGGTGTTCACTCGGGCGTAGGCCCAGATGTTGAGTTGATAACCGCGCTCGATGATCAGGTCGCAGAAGCGGGTGACGTGCTTCTCGTTGAGGGCGAACATCTCGTCCATCAACTTGATATTCCGGACCCCCCAACGGCTCACCAGTTGGTCGATCTCCTGGATCACCAGGTCCGGGCTGCGATAGCGGATGCCCGAGCCGCCGAAGATCGAATTGATGCAGCAGAACTCGCAACGGAAGGGACAGCCCAGGCTGGTGTAGATCACCGCATAGGGCTGGCGCGCATGGATGTGGTCAAAGCAGTGCCAGTTGTGGGCCCGGTAGCGCTCCATGGGCAGCAGGTCCCAGGCCGGGGCCGGGAGACTGTCCAGGTCCTTGACCAGGGGAGGCTGGGGGTTGCCCTGGATGGCCCCGTCCAGGCGATACCACAGGCCCGGCACCCGCTCCAGACCCTGGCCAGTCCGCACCGCCGCGACCAGGGTCGGCAGGGTGACGAAACCCTCGCCCTGGCAGACCATGGCCACCGCTTCCTCTTCCAGGGTGCGCCGAGGCAGGGCCGAAGGGTGCAGGCCCCACATGGCCACCGGGGTCTGCAGGAGCAACGCGGCCAGCTCCCGGGCCAGGGCCCCGGCCCCGGTCATGCTCATGGTGGAGGCCGAGGGGTTGGAGCCGGAGACGATGATCAGCACCAGGCGGGGATTGATCGCCTGGATGCGCTGGGCGGTGGCGGCGGCGTCCCAGCCCTCCACCACCGCGTCCAGGAGCTCCACGCTGTAGCCCTGGTCGCGCAGACAGGCGGCGTGCAGGGCGGCCCAGAGGGGCGGTTCGATGGCGGTCAGGGCGAAGTCGCCCAGGTTGCCATAAAGCGCCTTGCCCCCGCCAGGCCTGACCAAGACTGCGTCCACCACGCCGGCCATGCTCGCTCCTAACTCTGATGCCGTTCCAGGAACTCGGCTAAAAGCTCCAGGACGTAGTCCATGTCCGCCAGTTCCAGGTCCTGGTGCACCCCGATGTGGAGTCCCTGCCGGCCCAGGTACTCGGCGGCCGGGAATTGGCCCAGGCGATAGCCCAGGTGGGCGAAGCCCGGACACTGGGTGGGCATGGAGGCGAAGAGGGTGCGGGTCTCCACCCCGTTCTGCTCCAGATAGTTGGTCAGTTCGGCCCGGGTGAAGCTGGCCTGCTCGCCCAGCACGATGGGGATGGCGTGGGGGCCGATCTCCTCGTGGGGCTCCTCGCGGATGGTGAACAGGTAGGGCGCGAAGCGGTCGAAGCGTTGCAGCACGTGGCGCAGGTTGGCCCGGCGCTTGTCCAGGATGCCCTGGTAGTTCTCCAGGTTGCCCAGGCCGATGGCCGCCTCCAGTTCGTTCATCTTGCAGGAGTAGCCCAGGCGCTCGAAGGGCTCCGGTACGAGCGCGTGGCGCAGCTCGTCCTTGTGCACCAGGATCTGCGCATCGGTCAGATACTTGTTGCCGCCGACGGGGTCGAAGTGGAAGTGCGAGTTGATGACGATGTCGACGTCTTCGGGCTTGTAGCCGCAGAGCGCGAGCTGCGCCGGGATGGTCTGCTCGGGGGTCTGCATCGGCTTCTCAAACGGCAGCACCTTATTCACGTGGTCGAGGTCGAACCCGGTGTCGAACATGATGAGCGGGCCGCCGTCGACCGCCACGAGCACGCTGTACACGGGGAAGCGAA
>CALERA010000433.1 GCA_937908275.1 uncultured Desulfarculaceae bacterium
TGAAGACGTTGGCTCCCGCCACCAGGAACAACACCATCACCGAGATGCGCACCGCCTCCCTGAGGCCGTTGGTCAGATCCGGCCAGGACAGGCGACGCTTGAGCAGAACCACGATGAACATCACGGTGGCGCCCACCGCCGCGGCCTCGGTGGCGGTGAAGATGCCGGTGTAGATGCCGCCGATGACCAGGGTGAACAGGGCCAGCACCTCCCAGATGCCCTTCAGGGCCAGGAAGCGCTCGCGCCAACTCACGGGTTCGGGGCTGGCCGGGGCCAGGGTGTAGTCCAGCTTCACCCAGACCATCACCGTCAAGGCGTAGCCCGCGGCCAGGATGAGGCCGGGCAGGATGCCGGCCACCAAGAGCTTGCCGATGGACTGCTCGGTGAGCATGCCATAGACGATGAAGCCGATGGAGGGCGGGATCAAGAAGCCCAGGGTGCCGCCGGCGGCCACGCAGCCGGTGGCCAGGCGGGGATCGTAGGCGTAGCGCCGCATCTGAGGGATGGCGATGGTGCCCATGGCCGCGGCGGTGGCCACCGAGCTGCCGCTGACCGCGGCGAAGCCGGCGCAGGCGGCGATGGTGGCGATGCCCAGGCCGCCCGGCAGCTTGCGCAGCCACTTGTCGAAGGTGTTGAACAGGTCGCTGGTCATCCCGGAATTGGTGGCGAACCCGCCCATCAGGATGAACAGGGGGATCACCGTATAGGGGTAGAAAGCGGCCACTTCATACACCGTGCTGGCCAGGACCGGCATCGCCGCGTCCATGCTGGCCAAATAGCTGATGCCCGCGAAGCCCACGAACATGCAGGCCAACGCGATGGGCATGCCCATGAACAGCAGCAGAAAAACCAGGCCCACTCCGGCCAGGCCGACCGAAACCGGTTCCACTGGGAACTCCCTTCGCGGTCCCGCGCCGCCCGGGACAGGCTCCTGGGCGGTCGCTCGGGACCTAAGGCGCTTGGAGAACGATGGGGGACGGGCGGCTCCCTCTTTCCGGCCATCCCCCGGTTGTCGCTACTGCGCGCTGGTGGCGCCGGTCAGCTTTCCCAGGGCTTCGAACAGATCGATCAGCAACTCGAGGAACATCATCACGCCAGCCACCGAGACCAACAGGCGGAAGGGCAGCTGGGGAATGCGCAACATGTCGGAAACGGTTTTTTGTTCGAGACCCACCACCCAGCCCTGCCAGGCCAGCACGCCCATGATGAACAAGCTGAGAAGTATCGTGATGACCTCTATCAGCAGGGCTAGGGTGGGGGGGAGTTTGGTCAAAAGCAGGTTAACCCGGACATGACCCCGCACCTGGTGGGTGTAAGCCAGGCCGCAGAGGATGAAGATGACCAGCATGTAGCTGGACAGCTCCACCGTGCCGGGGAGGGGTCGGTCCCAGATGGCCCGACTGACCACTTCCAGGCTGCTGAGCAGCATCAGGGGCAGCAGCACAAACATGCCGCCGAAGGAGACATAGTAGGTGGTTTTCTGGATCACCCACTTGGCCTTTTGCAACGAATGCATGATCTTTCTCCGTCAATTGGCCTTTGCGGCCGCGCCCCTGATGCCGGGCTAACGTGCTTGGTCTACTAGTGCCACTCGGTGGGGTAGGCCGCGCAGGCCACGCCGTACTGCTGGCTGATCTTGTTGTACATCTCCACGGTGTCCTTGGCCGCCAGACCCTTTTCCTTCAGGCCGGCCACCCACTTCTGGGTCTCCTCCTGGAACTTGCCGAACCAGCGGTCCTGCTCGGCCTTGGGCAGGTCATAGAGGGTCACGCCCTTGGACTGGATCTCGGCGATCATCTCCTTGTAGGTCTTCTGGCTCAGGCCCTCGGTGGTGGAGAAGGGGTTGCCGACCACCTCGGAGATGATGGGCTTGAGGTCCTCGGGGGTCTTGTCCCAGGCCTTCTGGTTCATGACCACGCCCTCGGTGACGCAGCCGAAGGTGGCCACGACGCCGTACTTGGCGACCTCATAGAGCTTGAAGGCCAGGACCAGGGGGGAGCAGGTCACGATGCCGTCGATGGTGCCGGTCTCCATGGCCATGTACACCTCGCCCAGGGGCATGAAGACGGGCTCGGCGCCCAGGGCCTTGATGTAGTTGGTCTGGTGGCCGCCGGGGCTGCGGATCTTCAGGCCCTTGAGGTCGTCCATGGTCTTGACCGGCTTCTTGGTCCAGATGAAGGCCTGGATGCAGCCGTTGAGCTCCAGGACCTTCACGCCCTCGAACTCCTTCTGGACGCCGGGGTTCTTGGCGTACAGGTCGTTGCCGATCTTGGTGGCCACGTCCTTGCCGTCAACCCAGGTGGCCAGGCTCAGGGTGTCGGCCAGGGGGAAGCGGCCCGGGGTCCAGGTGGCGGTGAAGTAGCCCATGTCGGACAGGCCCTTCTTCACGATGTCGAAGTGCTCCGGGCCCGAGCCCAGGGCGCCACCGGCGTAGAGGGTGTAGGTGATGCGGCCGTTGCTGCGCTTCTTCAGCTCCTCCAGCATCGGGATCCAGACCGTCTTCACCTCGCGGCTTGCCGGGGGATGCCAGGTGCTGAATTTCAGGTGGATGGTGCCCTTGGCGTCATCGGCCCAGGCGGCTCCGGCCGTCAGCATGCCCACCAAGAGCGCCATGCTCATGATGATCGCGAGAAGACCTTTCTTGCGCTCCATTAATACCCTCCCAAGGCGTGTGGTATGCGCTTTGTGGGGATTTCGGCCTGGCACTCCCAGGCCGTCACCGGTTGCATGCCCTGGCCAGCGCCCCTGCCAGCCATCAGGCATCCCCAGACCAACCGGCTCTTACCAATCGGTATTTTCCTCACCCTCCCAGCCTACCAGAAGGTTGGCCGACTTTGGGAGGGGCCAGGGGGAAGGCTGGCCGGGCCCGGACCGTTGACTTCCCCGTCTATAAATAATGAGGCGGACCGCCCTTGGCGACGCCGAGGCCACTTCGCGCCCCGCCAAGAACCGATTCCGCCCCCTCGACCAGACCTTCCGGATGGACTCCCTCGACCCGGTCGCGCTGGATAATCTGCAAGAATCGAGCCTGGCCCAGGCAGGCCCGCAAAACAGGCCCCCCCAAAAGCGAACCCGCCGCCAGGTGGAACCTGAGCGGCGGGAGGGCGCTGGCGCGGGGGTTGCAAGCGGCGGGAATGGCGGCGGCTAGCCGCCCGCCAGCCAAGGACTGGGCCGGAGCCTCTTCGTGGGTGATGTTAAGCGCCTGCAGCATTTCGCTTGCTTTTTCCGCTTGACCATTTCGAGTTTAACTTATACTTTATGAACATAATTTATAGTTAAAAAGCAGCTCGCGTCAAGCGCTTTGCAACCAAAGGTGAACATGGTCTCGATCGGATCAAAAATCAGGGAGTTGCGCACGGCCAGCGGCCTGACGCTCCAGCAGGTGGCCGAGGGCGCGGGCTGCACCGGGGCCTACATCTCCCAGATCGAGCACGACAAGGTTTCGCCCTCCATCGCCAGCCTGAAGAAGATCGCCCAGGTTTTCGGGGTGCGCATCGTCGACTTCTTCCTGGATGAAAGCCTGGATGGCGACCTGGTCTTCGGGCCCCAGGAGTGGCCGGTGGTGAGCATGCCGGGCTGGTCGGCCCGCATTCGCCAGATGGTGCCCAGCATCGCCACCAAGATCATGCAGCCTTTCATGACCGAGATCGCCCCCGGCGGCGGCTGCCATGAAACCTACAGCCACCAGGGCGAGGAGTTCGGCCTGGTGCTGGAAGGCGAGCTGACCCTGCGCCTCAACGGCGAGGAGCACCTGGTGCCGGCCGGACACTCCTTCTACCACTCGTCATTGCAGCCTCACGCCTGGGTCAACAATGGTGACAAGCCCTGCCGCGTGATTTGGGTGGTGACCCCACCCAGTTGGTAAGCAACCGTCTGCCCGGGAGGATTCTCATCCCATGAATACGGTCCTGATCAAGAACGTAGGTCTGATGTTGTCGGGCGACGTCGCCGCGCCGATCCTGGACGCCGACGCCATTCTGGTGGAGGACGGCCTGATCAAGCAGGTCGGCAAGGGCCTGGCCGCGCCGGCCGGAGCCAAGGTCATCGACGCCAAGGGCGCGGCCGTGGCCCCGGGCCTGATCGACAGCCACTGCCACGTGGTGCTGGGCGACTACACCCCGCGCCAGCAGATGCAGAACTTTCTGGACAGCTCCATCCATGGCGGCGTGACCACCGCCATCAGCGCCGGCGAGGTCCACCTGTCCGGCCGGCCCAAGGATCCCCTGGGCACCAAGTGCCTGGCCATCCTGGCGGCCAAGAGCTGGGCCGGCTTCCGCCCCGGCGGCATGAAGGTCCTGGGCGGCGCCCTGATCCTGGAAAAGGGCCTGACCGAGGCCGACATCGACGAGTGCGCCAAGGCCGGGGTCAAGATCGTGGGCGAGATCGGCCTGGGCTCGGTCAAGGAGCCCCAGGAGGCGGCCACCATGGCCCGCTGGGCCCAGTCCCGGGGCATGAAGGTCATGATGCACACCGGCGGCACCTCCATCCCCGGCTCCTCGGTGGTGGGCGTCAACGAGCTGTTGACCGTCAAGCCCGACGTGGTCAGCCACATCAACGGCGGTCCCACCGCCCTGAGCCTGGACGGGGCCAGGCAGGTCATCGCCGAGAGCGACCTGACCCTGGAGATCGTGCAGTGCGGCAACATGAACCGCGCCGCCCAGGTCGGCCAGATCATCGCCGAGCGCGGTGAGTACGGCCGCCTGATCCTGGGCAACGACGCCCCCAGCGGCACCGGCGTGGTCACCCTGGGCATCCTGCGCAACATCGCCCACCTGGCCTCCATGGGCGGCATCGCCCCCGAGCTGGCGGTCTGCATGGCCACCGGCAACACCGCCAAGCTCTACGGTCTCAACCGCGGCGTCATCGCCCCGGGCAAGGAGGCCGACCTGGTCTTCATGGACGCTCCCATCGGCTGCCCGGCCTCCGACCTCCTGGGCTGCCTGAAGGAGGGCGACACCCCCGGCGTGTCCATCGTGATGGTGGACGGCAAGGTGGTGGTGACCAAGAGCCGCAACACCCCCCCCACCAACCGCAGCGCCGAGGTGGTGGCCTAACCGGCCCCTTGGGGCGCATCATGGGAGTAGACGCCATGGAAATCCGCAAGCTGATGGTGATCGTGGAGGAGACCCAGCGCGAGCTGGACCGGGCCATCACCCCGGCCACCCGCAAGGCCGCCGCCATCGCCGTGATCAAGAACCCCTTCGTGGGCCGCTACGAGGAGGACCTGACCCCCCTGATGAACATCGGCGAGGAGTTGGGCGGGATTTTGGGCAACAAGGCCCGCGAGGCCCTGGGCATCACCCCGGAGCAGTGCGAGAGCTACGGCAAGGCGGCCATCGTGGGCCTGAAGGGCGAGCTGGAGCACGCCGCGGCCATCCTGCACCCCAAACTGGGCAAGCCCTTCCGCGACGCCCTGGGCCGGGGCCTGGCCCTGATCCCCTCGGTGAAAAAGCGCGGCCCGGCTGGATCCTGGATCGACGTGCCCTTGAACCACAAGGACGCGGCCTTCATCCGCAGCCACTTCGACGGCTTCACCGTGGCGGTGCCGGACGCGCCCATGGACGACGAGATCCTGGTGGCCCTGGTGGTCACCGACAGCGGCCGGCCGTTGCCCCGCATCGGCGGCCTGACCAAGGAGCAGGCGGAGTACAAGGACGGGCTGCGCTAGGCGCGCCGGTTTTCATCATAGGCCGGGACCGGAGGCCCTCCGGTCCGGCCATTCGTGAAAGACCCCAGGCGCGATGGCCTGGAATATTTGATCGGGCGGCCGGCGGGCGTTCCGCCGCCGGCTCGCCGCGCAACCTTACGCGTTTGCCCCAGGAGAAGTGATCATGGCCATGTTGCCAGAGGTTAAGAGTCATTACGGCAATCTGAAGCTTTACATCGACGGCGAGTGGGTGGAGTCCAAGAGCAGCGACGTGCGCGCCACCACCAACCCGGCCACCGGCCAGGAGATCGCCACCTATCCCCAGGCCACCCAGGAGGAGGCCCGGGCGGCGGTGGAGGCGGCCCAGCGCGGCTTCCTGGCCTGGCGCGAGGTGGCCCTGCGCGAGCGCGGCCGGCTCTTGTTCGACATGCGCCAGAAGTTCGAGGAGAACTACGACACCCTGTGCCGGGTGCTGACCCAGGACCATGGCCGGACCATCGGCGAGAGCCAGGGCTCGGTGCGCCGGGTGATCGAGAACGTGGAGAGCGCCTGCTCGGCGGTCTACCAGATGCCCAAGCTCAACGAGCACGTGGACTGGCTGGCCCGGGGCATCGACGAGTACATGATCTACGAGCCCGAGGGCGTGTTCCTGATCATCACCCCGGGCAACATCCCCATGCACGCCTGGTCGTCCTTCGTGCCCTACGCCCTGGCGGCCGGCTGCTCGGTGGTGGTCAGCCCCAGCCGGCAGGACCCGGTGGCGGCCGACTACATCTGCCGCATGACCGAGGGCCTGGGCCTGCCCAAGGGCGCGGTGAACCTGGTCCACGGCGGCCGGGAGATCAACAAGTTCATCCTGAGCCAGCCCGAGGTGCGCGGCGTGGGCCTGATCGGGTCCTCGGCCGTCTCCCTGGAGCTGTTCCAGACCTGCGCCAAGTACGGCAAGAAGTCCAGCCTCAACGGCAACGGCAAGAACGCCGTGGTGGTGATGCCCGACGCCGACCTGGACCAGACCGTGGACTTCCTGCTGCGCGGCTGCTTCGGCATGGGCGGTCAGCGCTGCCTGGGCAGCGACACCGTGATCGTGGTGGGCGACATCTACGAGGACTTCAAGGCCAAGCTGGTGGCCGCGGCCAAGACCATGAAGCTGGGCTACGGCCTGGACGATAGCACCGAGCTGGGCCCGATGTGCGCCCCCTCGGGCAAGGCCAAGGTGGTGGACTGGGTGGACCGGGCGATCAAGGAAGGGGCCAAGATGGTCCTGGACGGCCGCGGCGTGAAGGTCCCGGGCTACGAGGGCGGCTACTTCCTGGCCCCGATCATCCTGGAGGGCGTGGACGGCAGCATGCCCACCTGCCACGAGGAGTCCTTCGGCCCGGTGGCGGCCCTGATGCGCATGGGCAGCATGGAAGAGGCTATCGCCTACATCAACGCCGACACCACCAACGGCCACTCGGCCTCGATCATGACCGGCAGCGGCAAGTCCGCCCGCAAGTTCACCAAGGAGGTCGAGGTGGGCAACGTGGGTGTCAACGTGGCCATTCCCCAGCCCTACGCCTTCTTCCCCCTGGGCAGCAAGAAGATGTCCTTCCTGGGGGCGGCCAAGAGCCGGCTGGCCTCGATGCGCCTGTTCCTGGACGAGAAGACCGTCACCTCGCGCTGGGTCTAGTCAGCGTGGCATAATGGGGGGGACCGCCGCGGCAGCCGCGGCGGTTTTCCCTTTTTAATGCACAAGGTGGTCCACAAAATGAACGAGCCGCGCCATCACGGGGGGAACGGAAGAGCCTACGCCTGGTTGATCTGCCTGGTGATCTTCCTGAGCTACATGCTGGTCTACTTCCATCGCCTCTGTCCCTCGGTGCTGGCCCTGGACATGCAGCGGGACTTCGCGGTGTCCGGGACCTTGCTGGGCCTGCTGGGCTCGGCCTACTTCTATCCCTATGGCCTGATGCAGATCCCGGTGGGCATGCTGGCCGACTCCTGGGGCCCGCGCAAGACCGTCACCACCTTCCTCTTGATCACCACCGCCGGCTCGGTCCTGATGGGCGGGACGGAAACCCTGTCCTGGGCGGTGGTGGGCCGGGTGCTGGTGGGGGTGGGGGTCTCGGCCATCTACGTCTGCAACTTCAAGCTGCTCACCGAATGGTTCCCGCCCCGGCAGATGGTGCTGGTGGGCGGGGTGTTCATGGCCATGGGCGGGGTGGGGGCCCTGGGCGCGGCCACCCCCCTGGCCCTGATGAGCGAGCACCTGGGCTGGCGTCTGACCCTGGTGGTGGTGGGCGTCCTGAGTCTGGTGATGGCCCTGGCGGTGTGGCTGGTGGTGCGCGACCGGCCTCCCCAGGTGGCGGCCAGGCCGGAGGCGGAAGAGCGGCCCCTGGCCGATTTCCGCGCGCCCGCCGCCAAGATCAGCCTCTGGGACAGCCTGCGGGAGGTCTGGGGCAACCGCCGGATGTGGCCCTTCTGCGTCTGGTATTTCTTCTGCTCCGGCACGGCGTTCGCCATCGGCAGCATGTGGAGCGTACCCTATCTGCGCCAGGTCTACGTCATGGACCAGACCCAGGCCAGCTTCTACCAGAACGCCTTCGGCATCTCGCTGATCCTTGGCGCGCCGCTCCTGAGCTGGCTGGCCAACCGCCTGGGGCGCAAGACGGTGATGGTGATGTGCAGCCTGGGCACCACGCTGCCCTGCGCCGCCTTCTACTTCTTCACCGACAGCCTGCCCCATTGGCTGATCTACGTCATGTTCCTGTTCCTGTTCGGCTGCGGCACCGCCCAGGGACCGGTGGCGGCCACCTACAGCCGGGAACTGGCCCGCCAGGAGGTGGCGGGGACCTCGGTGGGCATGGGCAACTTCTTTCCCTTCCTGGGCAGCGGCATCTTCCAGGTGATCTTCGGTTGGCAGCTCTCGCGCAGCGAGGCCAGCCCGGGGCAATACACCACGGAAGGTTACGCCGCGGTCTTTGGCCTGGCCTTGGCCTTCGCGCTGATCTCCCTGGCGGCGACCTGGTTCATGACCGAGACCCTGCCCCGGACGGAGCGCATGAGGACGGCATGAGCCTGGACCTGGTGGTGGTGATCAAGGGGGCCGGCGAGATGGCCTCCGGCGTGGCCTGGCGGTTGGCCAACGCGGGCTTCCGGGTGCTGCTGACCGAGCGGGCGGAGCCCCTGGCGGTGCGCCGAGGCACCAGCTTCTGCGAGGCGGTGAGCCTGGGGCGCTTCACGGTGGAGGGGCGCGAGGCGGTGCTGATCCAGGCCGCCGAGGAGGCCGAGCCCACCTGGCGGTCGGGTCGTTTGCCGGTGCTGGTGGACCCGGGCATGCGCTGCCTGGAGGTGCTGCGGCCCCAGGTGCTGGTGGAGGCCACGGTGAGCAAGCGCAACACCGGGCTGAGCCGGGACCTGGCCCCGCTGGTCATCGCCCTGGGACCGGGCTATGTGGCCGGGGTGGATTGCCATTACGTGGTGGAGACCAACCGGGGCCACGACCTGGGGCGGATCATCGAGAGCGGGCCGGCCGCGCCCAACACCGGGATTCCGGGCACCATCGCGGGCTACAACCGGGAGCGGGTGCTGCGGGCGCCGGTGGCGGGCTTGTTCGAGACCCCGCTGCCCCTGGGGGCGCGGGTGGCGGCCGGGCAGGTGGTGGCCACGGTGGACGGCCAGCCGGTCCGGGTGGAGATCGCCGGGGCCTTGCGCGGCCTGCTGCGTTCGGGGGTGCGGGTGGAGGCGGGCTGCAAGGTGGGGGACGTGGATCCCCGGGACAACCCCGAGCAGGCCTTCACCATTTCGGACAAGGCCCGGGCCCTGGGGGGCGCGGTGCTGGAGGCGATCCTGCGGAGATTCAACCGGCCCTAGTCTTTTCTACCTCTATTCCGCCCGACAACCAGCGTGCGCGGACCTCTTTCGCCAAGAGCAATCCGGGAGATTGCTTCGCTTTGCTCGCAATGACAAAGCGGGCCATTTTGGGGGACCGGCCTATTCTCCCTATGCTTTTCTTTGGGGAAGGGGGTTTGGGGGAAACCCTTTTCTTTGGGCTTCCAAAGAAAAGGGTTTCCCCCAAATTTCTCTCATTCCCCCCTCTCCCCCT
>CALERA010000434.1 GCA_937908275.1 uncultured Desulfarculaceae bacterium
CGCCGGAATTCGGCATCGATTTGGATGCCCCACTCGGCGTCGAAACGTTTCGCATCGAACTCGAAGCCGGCTTGGCGGGCCTCCGCCCGGGCCTGGCGCTTGGCCTCCAGCCTGGCCGGTCCCGCCTTGGCCTTGGCCTCTTCCAATGCCGTTCTAAACTCTTTTTCCGCTTCCTGGCGGGCGATGGCCTCGGGGTTGCCACCCAGAACGATGTCGGTGCCGCGGCCGGCCATGTTGGTGGAGATGGTCACCGCTCCCAGACGCCCGGCCTGGGAAACAATGGCTGCCTCCTCTTCGTGGTATTTGGCGTTCAGGACCGTGCAGGGCACCCCGATGCGCTTGAGTTGGGCCCCCAGGATCTCCGAGCGCTCGATGCTGATGGTGCCCACCAGCACCGGCTGGCCCTTGGCGTGCAGCTCCTTGATCTCCTCCACCACCGCGTCGAATTTCTCGCGCTGGGTGCGATAGACCACGTCGGCGTGATCATTGCGGATCATGGGCCGGTGGCTGGGCACCACCATCACGTCCAGCTTGTAGATCTTGTTGAACTCCTCCGCCTCGGTGTCCGCCGTGCCGGTCATGCCGGCCAGCTTGTCGTACATGCGGAAATAGTTCTGGAAGGTGATGGTGGCCAGGGTCTGGTTCTCGCTCTTGACCTTCAGGTGCTCCTTGGCCTCCAGGGCCTGGTGCAGACCGTCGGAATAGCGCCGGCCGGGCATCAGCCGGCCGGTGAACTCGTCGACGATGATGACCTCGCCATCCTTGACGATGTAGTCCACGTCGCGCCGGAACAGGCTGTGGGCCTTCAGGGCCTGCTGCAGGGCGTGCAGGATCTCCATGTTGCGGGGATCGTAGAGATTGTCCACCCGCAGGATCTGCTCGCAGTGGACCACGCCCTCGTCGCTGAGGTTGCTGGTGCGGCTTTTCTCGTCGACGTTGTAGTCGACCTCCTTGCGCAGGCGGGGGATGACCTTGTCCACGTCGGCGTAAAGGCGGGTGGACTTCTCGGCCGGCCCGGAGATGATGAGTGGGGTGCGGGCCTCGTCGATCAGGATGGAGTCCACCTCGTCCACGATGGCGAAATTGAAATCGCGCTGGACCATCTCGGCCAAGTCGAACTTCATGTTGTCGCGCAGGTAGTCGAAGCCGAACTCGTTGTTGGTGCCGTAGGTCACGTCCGCGCCATAGGCCGCCTGACGCTCGGCGTCGTCCAGCCCGTGCAGGATGCAGCCGGTGGACAACCCCATGAAATTGTAGATCTGACCCATCCAGGCGGCGTCGCGGCTGGCCAGATAGTCGTTGACCGTGACCACGTGCACGCCCCGGCCGCTCAAGGCGTTGAGGTAGACCGGCAGGGTGGCGGCCAGGGTCTTGCCCTCGCCGGTCTTCATCTCGGCGATCTTGCCCTCGTGCAGGACCATGCCGCCGATGAGCTGCACGTCGAAATGACGCTGGCCCAGGACCCGGCGGGCGGCCTCGCGCACCGCGGCAAAGGCCTCGGGCAACAGGTCATCCAGGGTCTCGCCCTTGTCCAGACGCTCCTTGAAGGCCGGGGTCAGGGCCTGCAACTGGACGTCGGAGAGCGCCACCATCTCGGGTTCCAGGGAATTGATGCGATCCACCAACGGCCAGAGCCGGTTCAGTTCGCGGTCATTCTTGGAACCCACTATGCTTTTCAGTAGTTTGCCTATCATGATCCCTAATTTTCCCCCAAGACCCCCAAAAAGCAACTCCCGACGGGCTCAATCGCACGTCGGGAGGCGGCGCTACAGGGGCGCCGTGCTCAATTCATCAAATAATGCCGCGGGTTGGCCGGCACGCCCGCCACCAAAACTTCATAGTGCAGGTGGGTTCCGGTGGAGCGGCCACTGTTGCCCACGGTGGCGATGATCTGGCCGCGCTTGACCTTCTGCCCCACCTTGACCCGGAAGGAGTTGAGGTGGCCATAGCGGGTGACCAGGCCGTAGCCGTGGTTGAGGACCAACATGCGGCCGTAGGCGCCTTCCATGTCGGCGAAGGTGACGATGCCCTCGGCCGGGGCGGCGATGGGGGTGCCCAGGCGGGTGGAGATGTCCAGGCCGGCGTGGAACTGACGCTGGCCGGTGAAGGGGCTGGTGCGGTAGCCGAAGCCGCTGGTCACCCAGCCGCGCACCGGCCAGATGGAGGGCGTGGCGGCCAGGATGGAGCGGCGTTCGTTCAGGAACTTGGCCAGCTCCTGCTGCAGGGCCAACTGGGCCTCGCTCTCGGCGGCCAGTTGGTCCATCTCGCGCTGGAGGTTGCCGATCTCGCGCTCGCGCTTGGTGCTGACCAGACGCACGCCCTGGCCGGTGATGGCCCCCTCGGGACCACCCAGGCCCAGGAGGGCCTCGCCCTTGCCCTGGCCGCTGAGGTTGGCCATGGCCTTGAGCCGTTGGTTGAACTCCGTGACCTTGGTCACCTGCTCCTTGAGGTTGGCCAGGCCCCGGGCGAAGGCGTTGAACTGGGCCTCCTGGCGCTGGTTCTGGCTTTGCAGGGTTTGCAGGTTGGGCAGGTCGGATTTCAGGGTGCGGTACTGATAGAACCAATAACCCGCCATGCCGGCCGAGGCCAGGAGGGCCACCAGCAGCAGGGGCAGGATCAGGCCATGGAAAGAAAAGCGTTTGACGCTGTGGGTGCCTTCGGGAACAACGAGAATGGTGAACTTTCTCAGCACGATAGACCTTATCTCCCAAGGGCCGCGGGCGGTTGCGCCGGAAAGGACAGGCGGCACTGGTCCAACGAAGTAAAGCAGGAATACCACAAGCTGGCAAGCCTAGTCAACCTGAAAGCGTTCCGGAAGGGCGAGCGCCCAATCCAGGATTTGCCTAGTGAAACATAGGTCATGGCGCGTGGGCCGCACGGGGCGCGGCGGCGCGAGGGATTCCTGGCCGGGCGGGCCTCAGCCACTGATGGAAAGCCCCGCCACCAGCAGGGACGGAGCCCCGGTGCGGCCGAAAAAGCGCAGGTCCCCGCCCACCCGGCGCACCGCCGCGAACAGGTCCACCACCTGGCCGGCCAGGGCGATGGACTTGACCGGGCGCACCCGGCGGCCGTTTTCCACCAGGTGGCCGGCCGCGCCAAAGGAGAACTGGCCGCTGACCGGGTCGGCGGTGTGCCCGCCCAGGACCTCGCTGATGACCAGGCCCCGGCCCATTTCGGCCAACAGCTCGTCGTGACTGCCTTTTCCCGGAGAGAGGTGCAGGTTGGTGAAGCCCACCCCGGGCGGGGCCTTGAGGTCGGCGCGCACCGCGTTGCCGGTGCTGGCCTGGCCGGCCCGGGCCCCCCAGCGGCGGTCGTAGACCAGGCCGCGCACCACGCCGGCATCCACCAGGACCCGGCGGCCCTGGGGGCTGCCCTCGTCGTCAAAGGCGGCGCTGCCCAGGCCCCGGGGCAGCAGGCCATCATCCACGATGGTCAGCAAGGGCGAGATCACCTGCTGTCCCAGGCGGCCGGCCAGGAGCGAGCGTCCCTTGGCCGCGTTGTCGGCCAGGAGCGAGTGGCTGAGAAGACTGAGGAAATCCGCCGCCACGTCCGGGGTGAGGACCACGTCGTAACGGCCGTCGGGCACCGGTCCGGCCCCCAGGCGGCTGGCGGCCTTCTCCCCGGCCTCGCGTCCCACCGCCGCCGGGTCCAGGTCGGCCAGGAAACGGCGGCTGTCGCTCTCCCAGGCCTCCTCGCTCTGGCCGTCGGCGCTGGCCAGGGCGTTGGCCGAGGCCCAGACCAGGCTGCTCTCCTGGCGCAGGTCCAGGCCCAGGGAGTTGCGCAGCACGGTCAGGCCCTGGCGCTGGCCGAACTCGGCCGGGTGCACGTGGTGCACCCGGGGATCGGCGGCCCGGGCGGCCTCGGCCACGGCCCGGGCCCGCTCGACCTTGGCCTCCAGGGGATCGTCGGCCAGGGCCGGGTCCAGGACCTCGGGCGGGGTCGGCAGCGCCGCCGGGGGGGCGAAGGCATATTCCGGCTCCGGGTCCGAGGCCGCGGCCGAGGCCAGGGCCTCGTCCACCATCAGGGCCAGACCCTCCTGGCCGCCGCCCAGGGCGAAGCTGAAGCCCAGGCGCTGGTCCTTAATGACCCGCAGGGCCAGGCCCAGGGTGTCGCTGCGCGAGAACTGGTCCACCTCGCGGCCGCGCACCGACAGGCTCAGACCCTGGCTGAAGCTGCCCAACAGCTCCCAGCGCTCCACCCCGCGGGCCGCCAACAGGGCCTGGGCGCTCTCCATCTGCTGGTTGAGGTCCATGGCTATTGCTCCCATAGCACGGCCGTCTCGTCGCAATCCGGGAACTTGACGCACTTGACGCAATCGGCCCAGATCTTGTTGGGCAGCCGGCTTTTCTCCACCACCCGGAAGCCCAGGTGGGTGAAAAAGTCCACGCGGTAGGTGAGGGCGAAAATCTTGTTGAAGCCCAGGGTCACGGCCTCGGACATGCAGGTCTCGGCCAGCTTGATGCCCCAGCCCTGGCGGCGGTGCTCGGGCAGCACGGCCAGGCTGCGGATCTCGCAGAGGTCTTCCCAGCACAGGTGCAGGGCGCAGACCCCCACCCGCTCTCCCTGGTCGTCCTCGGCGATGACGAAGTCGCGCAGGAACTCGTAGATCTCGGTGAGAGGGCGGGCCAGGAGCACGCCCTGCCCGCCGTATTGGGAGAGCAGGGAGTGAATGAAGCGCACGTCCTGCTGACGGGCCCGGCGAATCATGGCGCACCTCCAGCCCAACCGGTTCAGGGCCATATTCTACCGTCCGGTCGCGGGGATGTCGCGCGAAAAGCCCTGCGCCGCCCCGGGGGGCGCGCCGATCCCTGCGCCCCAAAAGACCGCCGCCCACCCCGGATTAGGGGTGGGCGGCGAGGGAGCGCGAAAGGGCGTCGGGGCCTAGGCGGCGACCGCCACCAGGCCGCGCCGCCGGCGGTTCCAGCCCAGCAGGGCGGCCAGGCCGCTGCCCAACAGCAGCAGGCTGCCCGGCTCGGGGGTGGCCGCCGTGGGCGGGTTGCCACCGCCGCCGCCACCGGGGTTATAGGGGTCGTAGAGGTTCAGGTTCTGCTGCAGGGACCCGGTCATCGACTTGGCGATGAGCTGGCCCTGGATCACGCCCTCGGCCCGGATGATGTCGGCCATGGGGGCCAGGATGCTGCCCTCCACGCTGATGCCGTAAATCTGCAGCGTCTCGGCCTCGTAGAAGTTGAACAGCACCCGGTCCGACATGCTGGCCAGGACCTGCTGCCCGCCGGTCATGGTGACGTTCTTGCCCATGATGTTCAGCAGGATATGGGCGTCGCTGGGGATGCTGGCCAGGGCGTTCCACCAGGTGGCGCTGCTCAGCAGGGCGCCGTCCACGTAGAAGACCTGGAGGTCGCTGGTGCCGTCGCCGGTCAGGAACATGCCGCCCCACTGGGAGGTGGCGGTGCCGGTGGCGGCCAGGGTGGCCAGGCTGGTGGAAAGATTGCGCAAATACTGGCCGGCCGCCGTGAAGTCGATGGGCAGGCTGGCCCCCATGTTGGCGGTCAGGGTCTGGCCGTTGTTGCGCAGGCCCCAGTACACGCCCTGGTCGATGGTGGAGCTGCCGCCCACGGCCACGTTGCCGTAGTAGACCCGGCCGCCCTGGTAGTTGAGGTTGCCGCCCACCACCAGGGTGTTGCCGGTGGTGTTGGAGGGCAACTGGTCGCCCACCGAATAGTGCTGCAGGGTGGCGTTGCCGCCCACCGCCAGCTTGCCCTGGGTGTCGGAGGAGCCGCTGAAGTTGCCCAGGATGAAGGTGTTGTACTCGGCCGCCACGCCGAAATCGATGCTGACGGCGCTGGCCGGAGTGGCCCCCAGGGCGAGCCCGATCAGGCCAATGCCTATTAATATGCTGAATGTATTAACCAAGCGCCGCAACATGTCTCACCGCCTTGTCGCAGGTTGTCATCTGTGACTAAGGTAACCATTCCCGCGCGAATCACAATAGCCTTAATGTCCCCGGTGATTACAAATCCGGCGCATTGGGCAGGCTGCGACCCACTCTGAAAATATTATTGCACAGGAATGGATTTTGCCAAGCAACAGTTTTCAGTCGCGGGTCACATAGGCGGCTAATAACAGTTGCATGCGGATGCGGGCCGCCGCGCCCTGGGCGGCGTCCAGGTCCTGGAAGGGACCCACCCGCACCCGGTAGCGGGTGCCCACGCCCTCCACCGCGGCGCTGACCAGGTAGGCCGGATGGCCGGCCGCCTTGAGCTGACCCAGCAGCTCGCGGGCCGGCTCCTCGTCCTTGAAACTGGCCACCTGGACCGTGAACCGTCCCTTGGCCGCCGGGGCGGCGCTGGCCGGGGGCGCGGTTGCGGCCGGGGGCGCGGGGCTGCCCGGTCGGGCGTGGTTGGCGTTGGCCGCGGCCGCGGGCGGCGCGCTGGGCGTCGGCTTGGGCGGCGGCACCCAACCGGGCGGGGGCACGTAGGGCTGGGGCACGAAACGCTGGGACGGATTGGTGGTGGTGGTGGACGAAACCGGGGCCTTGGCCGCCAGGGTGGTGGCGGTGGAGGCCGTGGTCGCGGTGGAGGCGGTCGTGGCGGTGGAGACGGTGCTGCTGACCGTGGTCGGGACGCTGCCGGGGGTGGCGGAGCCCTCGGCCTTGCGCTCCACCTCGCGGTAGAAGGTCAGGTCCCGGGGTTGGGGCTGCTCGGGCGGGGGCGGGGGCTCCTCCCGCACCAGCAGGCCCAGGCCCGGCACCGCGTGGCTGGCGTCCTTGATCGCCGCCAACTGCTCCGGGGTGGCCAGGGAGCCCTGGCCCACCAGCAGGCCCAGGACAAAGGCCCAGGCCATCATGAACAGAGTGAGCACACCCCAGGCCGCCAGGCGCCAGTTCGCTCCTCTCCGGCTGGGGTCGCCGTAGCCCACCCTTACATGGCCTCCGGGGCCGAGACGCCCAACAGGGCCAGGCCGCCGGCCAGGACCTGGCCCACGGCCTGGATCAGCACCAGGCGGGCCGCGGCCAGGGCCGGCTCGTCCACCAGCACCCGATGGGCGTTGTAATAGCTGTGGAAGGCCCCGGCCAACTCGTGCAGGTAGTAGGTGACCCGGTGGGGCTCCAGGTTGCGGGCGGCGGCCTCGGCCAGGGCCGGGAACTCGGCCAGGCGGCGGGCCAGGTCCACCTCCTCCTCCAGGGCCAGGCGCTCCAGCTCCACCCCGGCCGGATCGGGCAGGGCCACGCCCTCCTGCTCGGCCTTGCGCAGCACGCTCTTGACCCGGGTGTGGGCGTACTGCACGTAAAACACGGGGTTATCCATGGACTTGGACTTGGCCACCTCCAGGTCGAAGTCCAGTTGGGCCTCGTAGCGGCGGGTGAGGAACAGGAAGCGGGCGCTGTCCGCGCCGACCTCCTCCACCACCTCGGCCAGGGTCACGAACTCCCCGGCCCGGGTGCTCATGGCCACCGGCTCGCCATTGCGCAGCAGGTTGACCATCTGCACCAGGACCATGTTCAGGTCCTCGGCCGGGCGGTCCAGGCCGGCCACGGCGGCCTTGAGCCGGGGCACGTAGCCGTGATGATCCGCACCCCAGATGTCGATCAGGCGGTTGTAGCCGCGCTGGAACTTGTCCAGGTGATAGGCGATGTCGCTGGCGAAATAGGTCAGCTCGCCGTTGCTGCGGCGCACCACCCGGTCCTTCTCGTCGCCAAAGGCGGTGGCCTTGAACCACAGCGCGCCCTCGGCCTCGTAGAGGAAGCCGCGCTGGCGCAGCTGGTCGAAGGCCGCCTCCACCGCGCCGCGCTCCAGCAGCGAGCGTTCGCTGTAATAGCTGTCGATGACCACCCCGAAGGCGGCCAGGTCATCCTGGATGCCTCGCAGGATCTTGGCCCCGGCCCAGGCCGAGGCCGTGGCCACCGCCTGGTCCCAGGGTTGTTGCAGGATGTCGACGTGTTCCGGCAGGGCCAGGAACTCGGCCGCCAGGTCCTTCATGTACTCGCCGCGATAGTGGTTGTCCGGAAAGGGCTCGGTGGAGCCCCTGAGCTCCCGGGCGCGATAAAGCAGCGAGCGGCCCAGGGTGGCCATCTGGTTGCCGGCGTCGTTGATGTAGTATTCAGTGAGCACCTCGCAGCCGCCGAAGCGCAGCATGCGTCCCAAAACGTCGCCCAGGGCCGCTCCCCGGCCGTGGCCCACGTGCAGCGGTCCGGTGGGGTTGGCCGAGACGTATTCCACCATGACCTTCTGGCCCTGGCCCCAGGTCCCGCGCCCGAACTGGTCGCCCTGGGCCAGGATTTCGGGCAGGATCGCCAGCCAGGCGGTGGGCTTCAGGAAGAAGTTGATGAAGCCCGGCCCGGCCAGCTCTGCCTTTTGCAGGATGCCGCCGGCGTCGCCCAGGTGGCGCAGGATGATCTCGGCCAGGGCCCGGGGATTCATGCGGCAGGGCTTGGCCAGGGTCAGGGCCAGGTTGGTGGCCAGGTCGCCGTGCTCGGCCTGGCGCGGGCGCTCCAGGCCGGGCAGGGGGCAGTCCACCGCCGACACCTCGCCGGCGGCCTGGGCGGCCGCGAGGGCCTGGGCCAGTCTTTGCTGCAACAGTTCTTTCATTGGGTTCGGCAATCCTCTTTGGCCAGCGCGGCGTCACGGGTGAAGTCGGCGCACTTGACGACACCACCCTGCTCGTAGGAGTATTTCTTGCGGCACTCCAGCCGCCAGGCGCAGACCGAACAGATGGTCGGTTGATCCGCGCTGACCGGGGGCTTGGGTTCGGCGGCCATTTCAGCTCCAGCTTGGGGGTTGAAAAAGCTGACCAAAACTACAACGGCCCCGCTCGGGGGTCAAGCCATGAGCGGCAGGGAGCTTTTTCTTCCCCGCCGCCCCACCCGGCGCGCCGGGCGAAACCAATGCCTCCCAGGGAGAACCAGTGCAGCCCGCGGAAAGCTTTTTTCTACCCCCGGAGCGGGTCCAGACCGACCAGTTGCGCCATCTGCGCCAGCTCCTGCTGGGGGTCCCTCTTCTGAAAACGCTGTTGGACGGCATCCCCGACGGGGTGATGATCCTGGAATCCCACCGCCAGATGGTCCTGGCCAACCTGGCCCTGCTGGAGCGCCTGGGCCTCAGCGACGAGGGGGAGGTGCTGGGGAGGCGGCCAGGGGAGGCCTTTGGCTGCATCCATTTCAAGACCAGTCCCGATGGTTGCGGCACCACCGAATTTTGCCGCTATTGCGGCGCGGCCCAGGTGCTGGCCGAATGCCGCATGACTCGGCGGGCGGCCAACGAATGCCGCATCATCACCGAGTTGGAGAGCGAAACCGAGGCCATCGACCTGTTGATCTGGGGCACGCCGTTCCAGGTTCAGGGCCAGGCACTGACGCTCTTCGCGGTGGCCGACCAGACCCACGCCAAGCGCCGCCAGGCCCTGGAGCGCATCTTCCTGCACGATTTCGCCAACACCCTGGAGGCCTTGAGCGGGCAGATGGATCTGCTGACCGCGCAGGACATGGCCCCGGAGCCCAGCACCTTGGTGCAGCGGGCGCGGGAGATCAAGGACCTGCTGGTCCTGGAGATCCGGGCCCACAAACAGCTCCTGGAGGCCGAGAACGGCAGCCTGGTCACCACCCCCATCGCTTTCCGGGCCTCGGAGATCTTGAGCGAAGTGGCCGAACTGTCCCGCCAGATGGACGTGGCCCAGGGCCGGAGGGTGGTGATCGAATCGGACGGACCCGACCCGGAGCTGACCAGCGACATCACCTTGCTGATGCGGGTGTTGGTGAACCTGGTCAAGAACGCCCTGGAGGCCTCCCAGCCCGGCGAGACCGTGCGCCTGGGATGCGAGTCTGGCCCGGATGGCGTCGCTTTCTGGGTGCGCAACCCGGCCCACATGCCCGAGGCGGTGCAGCGGCAGGTCTTCAAGCGCTCCTATTCCACCAAGGGGGTGGGGCGTGGACTGGGCCTCTACAGCAGCCGCCTGTTGACCCAGCGCTACCTGAGGGGAAGCATTTCCTTCGACTCCACGCCTGAACTGGGCACCGAGTTCCGGGTGAAACTGCCCTATGTTTTGCAGGTGGTGCAGCGGAGTTAGGCCGGCGCGGCGTTCAGTCCAGGTAGTGGCGGCGATTGGCCGCGCCCAGGGCGCAGGTGATTTCGTAGCTGATGCTGCCGGCCCACTGGCCAAGCTGGTCGGCGCTGATCTCGGCCCGGCCCTGGCGGCCCAGGAGCACCACCTCGTCGCCCACCTGGGGCAGGGGATCAAACCCCTCCAGGTCGATGACGGTCAGGTTCATGCAGACCCGGCCCCGCACCGGGGCCAGGCGGCCGCCCACCAGCATGGCGGCGCGGTTGCTGGCCGCGCGCAGGTAGCCGTCGCTGTAGCCCACCGGGACCACCCCCAGCCAGGTGTCGCGCGGGGCGACCCAGGTGGCGCCATAGCTCACCGCCGAGCCGGCCGGGGCCGGGCGCACCGCCAGGAGGCGGCTGCGGTAGCTCATCACCCCCCGCAAATCGGCCCGGCCGGCCGAGGCCGGGTCGGGCAGGCCGCCGTAGAGCACGATGCCCAGGCGGGCGTAGGCCGGAGCGCCGGGGCTGGCCGGCGGCGGCGCCAAGGCCCCGCCACTGCCCGCCAGGCTGGAATCGGCCAGGGCGTGACCCCTGGCCCGGGCGGCGTGCAACAACTCGGCGAAGACGGCGCTCTGGCGTCGGGCCTGCTCCGAGGCCGGGTCCCCGGCCGTGGCCAGATGGCTGACCAATCCGGTCACCCGCAGGCCGGGCAGGACGGCCAGGCGCTCCAAAAGCTCCAGGACCTGGCCCGGGGCCACCCCCAGGCGGGTCATGCCGGTGTCCACCTTGAGCTGACAGGTGGCGGTCCGGCCCAGGGCCTGGGCGGCGGCGGACAGGGCCTGGAAGATCTCCAGGTCGGCGCAGACCGGGGTCAGGTCGTCGGCCACCACCTGGCGGGCCTGCTCCGGCCGCGCGCCCAACAGCAGGAAGATGCCGCCGGCGATGCCCTCGCGGCGCAGACGCCGGCCCTCGGCCGCCACCCCCACCGCCAGGGCCTCGGCCCCGGCCGCCTTCAAACGCCGGGCCACCGGCAACAGGCCGTGGCCATAGGCGTCGGCCTTGACCACCCCGGCCACCCGCATGCCGCCTGGCAGCAGGGCCCGGCAGGCGGCCAGGTTGGCCTCCAAGGCGGAGAGGTCCACGGTCAGGCGGTTGTCGGGATTGGGGGTCAGGCGCGACACGGCCAAGGTCTCCTGAGAGTTAGGAGAGGTATACCACGCCTGGCGGCCAAGGCAAGCCGGGCCGGAGATGACGACGGCGGACTCCCCGCCGGCCGCCGGGCTTTACATCACGGCCATTGTCGCTAAAATGTTGCCACGCGCGCCTGTAGCTCAGGTGGATAGAGCAACGGCCTTCTAAGCCGTGGGTCGGGGGTTCGAGTCCCTCCAGGCGCGCCAACGAGCGCAATGAGTTGAGTTCAGGCCTGAACTCAACTCATTTTTTTGGTTGGAAATGGCTGGAGTTTACGCGCCGACGAGACGTTGCAGGTAGGCCGGGTGGTCTTGGCGTCCGGGTGGCCGAGGCGCCGCTGCACAGTTAGCAGGTCCCGCGTCTGTTGATACCCCCACGAGGTTTTCGGCAGCCTGACCCCGGCCGCATACCTCGCCGTCAAAAACTTAGGATTTTCTACTATTGACTGGCGCTAAGAACGGGAGGTTTACACAGATTAAGATTCACAAAGGAAATATCTCGTTTATTTTGCCGTGGATTCAGTGATCTTTCTTATGTGACCATTTGTTGCTTGGCCTGTACCCTGGCAAGTTTCGGCAGGGAGAGTCCGGGGACTGGCTCGCCTCACACCCGCGGTCGCAGAGCCAGGCGCACCGGGGCCTGGCCGCAGACCTCGCGGCTAATCTTCTCCAAGAGGATTTGTTGTCCGGGGTTTTGAACCACCGCTTCCACCTCTATGGTTTGGTCCTCGGCGTAACGCACTTGCAAGGTGGGCAGCAGCAGGCTGGGCTCACCGGCGATCCGGGCTTTGAGCCGGGCAGCCAGGGCCAAACCTTTCAGCAGCACCCAGTCGGCCTCGCGGGCCTGCCGGTCCTTCTCCGCCAACAAGCTCGCTAACACTTCGGCCACCTGTTCTGGGGTGTGGGTTGCGGTGTTGAAGACGGAATCGTAAGCCCTGGCGTCATCCCAAGCCTGGCCGAAGTTGATTCGCAGGTATCCAGCGCGCTCCGCATCGATTTCACGCACCAAGTCTTCTGCTCTCTTGATATCCGCGATGCCCTCCCGGTCCATGACCCGCTGTACCCGCAGCTCAAAGGGGGCCACGATCAACACCCGCAGGCATAAAGGAGCTTGGCGCAGGATATGGCTGCCCCCCCGGCCCACGATCACCGCCCGTCCGGTCTGGGCATGGTCGAAGATCACCGACTCCAACAGGGCCAGGTAGGCCTGGTAGCGCCAGTCATGCCGCTCCCAAAGGTCAGGCTTGAATTCGTCGAGATCCATGCCCAGGCGGGCCCATTCCACGCCCCGGGCCAGGAGGTCGCGGTGCAGTTGGGGCTTGTCCACAAACACGTAACCCAGGCGCTGGGCCACCAAATGACCCACTAGGTGGCCGGCGCTGCCGTATTCGCGGGCGATGGTAAGGATGGCCATGGTTACTCACCTGCCGGAGATTGGGGTGCGGATCCCTGAGAGGTCTGGGTGGGCTTGAGCTGGCTGAATTTCCGTTTAATCCAGAGCTTGCCGATCACCACCACGCCCACGGCCGCTGATGCCTCCACCGAATAGCGCAGCAGGGCGGAGGGCTCCAGCCAGCGCGCGACCACTGGGTCGCCGATGATCATCTCACCACCCACCCGGCCCAGCACCAGCGCACCTATGTAAATAATAATCGGATATTTATCCATCAGGAGGGACAGGAGGTTGCTGGTGAACACCACGAACGGAATTGAAAGCGCCAGCCCGAACAGGAGCAGAAAGATGTTTCCGTGGGAGGCCCCGGCCACGGCCAACACGTTATCCAGGCTCATGGTTATGTCGGCGATGACGATGAGGCGGATGGCTTGCCAGAGGCTGGCGGCTTCGTGATGCTCATCTTGATCCCCGCCGCCCTCGGCCAGCAGCTTCACGGCGATCCAGAGGATGAGCACCCCGCCAATCAACTTCAGGAAGTCCACGTTCAGCAACTGACTGACGAAGAAGGTGAGGACCACCCTTAACAGCACCGCCGCTCCGGCTCCGAAAATGATGCCCTTGCGCCGTTGGTGACGTGGCAGGTTGCGCACCGCCATGGCGATGACCACGGCGTTGTCTCCGGCCAGGATGATGTCAATGACTATGATGTTTAAAAGGCCGAGAAAAAAGGCCCAGTCCAGCTTGATGGCCAAGAGGGATGAAAAATCCAAGGTGGCATCCTAATCGCGGAGGTGTGGGTGGTCCAGCCCTTTGGAAAAATGGCTTCCTCAGAGGCGCGGCCTGACGCCGGTCGCTGCTCGGACCCTAAGCCGCCAACCGTAAGGCCGTCGTCGTGCGCGCCCGACGGGTGGTCCCGGGGCGCTTGGATCCCGGAACGGGGCTAATTCAGCCGGCATTCTCAACGACGCAGGGTTGGACGTCAACTATTTCTTGGTCACTGCTTGAGTTGCCATGGTTGGGGAGGGCTGCCCCTGCCGCGGAGCCGCCGGTTCAGCCAAAAGCGCTCGGAACCTGGCGGCCGGTGGGATGGATGAATGGCCGGGAAAGATTTCTGGGCGAGCCTTTGCAGGGCTAGGGAGGCGTTAGCAAGAGAAAGTCAACGGGGTTCCAGCGGTGCGGAGGATTCGACAATCGATTCCCTCCAGGGCTTCCAACTGATGGCTGATCAAAAAGATCGCCGCTCCCCCGCTGGCCGCGCGGGCGATCTCCCCCGCCACTTTTTGTTGCCACGGTTCATCCAGAAAAGCGAAGGGTTCATCCAATAACAGAATCGGTCTGTCCACGGCGAAGGCCCGGGCCAGGGTAAGCCGCCGGCGCATGCCGCCGCTCATGGCCGCGGGGCGCAGTTCTCCGGGCAGGTCGAAGCGGGCCAGCCACTCCCGTCGACGGGCCTGACGCAGGCGGGCGGGGGCGGCGGCCAGGGCGTAGTCCAGGTTGCCGGCCGCGTCCAGCCAGGGCAGGAGCACGTCGTCCTGGAAGGCCACCGCCAGCGGCCCGCGGCGCTCCACCTGGCCGGCGTCCGGGCTGCGCAGGCCAGCCATGATCTCCAGCAGGGTGGTCTTGCCCACGCCCGAGGGGCCGGCCAGGCAGCAGACCTGCCCCGCCTCCAGGCGCAGGTCCACCCCGGCGATGATCTCCCGCCCGCCCACGCTCTTGCGCAGGCCCCGCACCTCGATCATGAACCGCCTCCCCGGGCGGGGGTTGCGTCCGCTCCTAGGGCGGCCCGGCGCAGGGGGGCCACCAGGCCGGTCTCCAGCGCCATGCCCAAAAGAATGATGGCCAAGGCCCAGGCGTGCAGCTCGGCCATGTCCATGCGGCGATAGGCCCAGAAGATGCGGCTGCCCACCCCGTCATGGCTGCCCATGAACTCGGCCACCGCGGTCACTTTCCAGCCCGAGGCCAGGGTGTAGGAGAAGCCGGCCAGCCAATAAGGGCGCACCGCCGGCAACAACATCCGCCGCAGCCGGGTCCAGGCCGGCACCGCGAACAAACGGCTCATGCCGGCCAGGCGGGGGTCCAGGGAGAGCGTCCCCTGGGCCACGTTGGCGAACAGGGGGGGCAGGGTGGCGGCCAGCACCGCCAGCATCGGCACCAGGGAGCCGGTGCCGGCCCAGACCATGGCCAGGGAGATCCAGACCACGGGCGGACAGGCCTGGAGCGCGGCCACCAGGGGCGCGAGCAGGCGCAGGGTCAGGGGGTGCAAACCGGCGGCCAGACCCAGGGCCACCCCCAGCAGATTGGCCGCCAGCACCCCGGCCAAGGCCCGGGCCACGGTCACCCCCAGCTCCCGGGCCAGGGCCCCGGACCAGGCCAAATCGGCCAGGGCGGCCAGGACCTTGGGCGGCGGCGGGGCCAACTCCGGCCCCAGCAGGGCGCTGGCCAACCAGCCGGCGGCCAGGAGCAGCAGGCCGGAGACCAGGTAGGGCCAGGCGTTCTTCATGGCTGGACCCAAAACGCCTCCGGCAGGCCCGCGCCCTCGCGCTGGAGGTCCTGGGGCATCACCAGAGCCAGGAAAGCCAGCACCGCGTCCCGGGCCTCGGAGGCGGGCGCCACCCGCAACAGGTCGCGGGACATGGACTGGGCCAGCACCTCCTGGCCCAGTTCGCCGGCCACTTCCGGCGGCAGTACCGCCAGGGCCTCGGCCGGACGCTCGGCCAGCTCCCGGGCGGCAGCTTGCATGCGAGTCAACAGGTCGCGCACCAGGGCCGGGTGGCGCGCGAGCAAATCGGCGTGCACCGCCAGGCCGGCGATGGGCTGCACCTCCGGCCCTCCGCAATAGCGGGCATGGGCGGCCTCCAGGCCCTCCACCACCCGCAGGCCCGGGGCCTTGAGCATCAGCAGCGAGACCAGGGGCTCCGGGGCCAGGACATGGTGGACCTGGCCGCGCAACACCTCCAGGGAGAGCTGGCGGGGAGCGTGGCGGGTCAGGGGGAAGCTCGGCCCCTGACGCCGGGCGATGTTCTCCAACAGGCCCAGGGCCGGGCTGTCCGGCGGGGTCACGGCCAGGGCGGCGGCGTCCCGGGCCAGGACCGCGGCCAGGCTGGGGAGATCCTTCACCTCGGGGTCGTCGCTGAGAAAATAGAACTTGCGCCAGCCGGTGACCGCCAACAGGCGCACCGGCGCGCCACGCAGGGCGGCCTGGGCGAAGCCCTCGATGTGCCCCAGCCAGATGTCGCCCTTGCCGGCCAACACCACCCCGCGCAGGTCGTCCAGGTCTTTCCAGGTGCGGGTCTCCAGGCTCATCCCCCGGGGCCATCCCTGGCGCACGGCGGCCCAGAAGGGGATCTGGGGGGTGGTGGCCCCGTGGGTGGTGTAGAAGACCAGGCGCTCGGACTCCCGCCCGGGCTCCGCCCCCCCCGGAGGGGAGGCGGAGCGCAGCAGGACCAGGACGCCGTAGCCCCCCAGCAGCAGAAGCAGCAGCAGGATCACCAGGGAGCGGCGCATGAGGGTTAGAACTCCACGGTGTAGGTGAGCGCGGCGGCGATGCCCGGCTCGTAGAGCTGGATGCCGCGCGAGTTGGCGAGATAGTTCTCGTAGCGCTCGTCCAGGATGTTGTCCACGCTCAACAGCAGCTCGTGCTTGAGGCCGCCCCAGGGCAGGCGGTAGCGATAGGCCGCGTTGAGGGTGGCGTAGCCGCCCACGGCGGGGACGCCATCCGGGGTCTGGTTCTGCTCCAGGGCCCAGCGGGTGTCCAGCCGGGCCCAGCAGCGGCCCTCCTCCCAGGTGAGGCCGGCCTGGCCCGAGACCGGGGCGATGGCCGGCAGGGGCTCGTCGGCCGACTCGTCGCGCCCCTCCAGGGCGGCCAGGTTGGCGAACAGGGTCCAGGCCTTGGCCATGCGCCAGCGGCCCTCCAATTCCGCGCCATAGAGGCGGGCCTCGCCCACGTTGTGCATCACCAACAGGGTGGAGCTCTGGCGCTTTTGGGAAATGAAGTCGTAGATGGTGTTGGCGAAGGCCCGCAGATCGGCCCCCAGCACCCCGGCCTGGTAGTGCAGGCCGTACTCCACGAACAGCGAGGTCTCCGGCTTCAGGTCCGGGTCGCCCAGCAATTGCTGCCCGCCACCCAGGTCGATGAGCTTGAAGCGCTCCAGCACGTCGGCGGCGCGATAGCTGGAGGCCGCCAGCAGGGTGTGGGACCAGGCCTTGGCCGGCCGCCAGGTCAGGCCGGCGTGGACATTCCAGCCGGTGTCGTCCTGGTCCCCGGCCGCGAAGCCGTTGCCGGCCTCGTTCTTGGTCTGCATCAGGTCCAGGCGCGCGCCCAGGTTCAGGGTCAGTTTGTCGCCCAGGCGCCAGTCGTCCTCGGCGAAGACGCCCATGGCGGTCTGGCGCGAATCCGGCACCGGGAAGTCGGCCATGACCCTGCCGGTGGCCAGGTAGCGATAGCGCCAGGACTCCATGTGCCAGCTCCAGGCGTCGGCCCCGGCCACGATGGCGTGATCGCCGGCCTCCAGGCTGGTCTGGAGCTTGCCGCCCACGGTCTGGTGGTCGGCTCCGGGCCTGATCTCGCGCATGGCCGCCACCCCGGTCTGGTCCACCAGAACCCGGCGCTGGTTGCGGTTGACATAGATCGAGGCCAGGACCTCCTTGACCACCTCGCCGCCCAGATCCAGGCTGGCGTCCAGGCTGGCCAGGGTGCTGGAGGTGCGGGGATAGGTGACCCGGGCGGCGGCCGGCAGGGTGCTGGGGCCGCCGGGAATGCCCACCTCGTGGGCCTCGGTCTGCATCACCTGGAACTCGGTGGTCAGCTTCTGGCCCAGCTTGAAGGCCCCGGCCACCCGGCCCTGCTCGTCGCGGTATTGGCTGTTGGGGATGCGCTCGTCGTCGCCGGACCGGGTGTCGTCGTGGCTGCGCGCGCCCACCGAGGCCAGCAGCCAGAGGTCCTGCGCGTCATAGTGCAGGTTGCCATAGGCGTCCACCCCGGCCGGGTTGCTGACCCCGCTGACGCTGGCCCGTCCGTGCAGACCCTCCTGCTTGGCGAACTTGCCCTTGCGGGTGATGATGTTGATCACGCCGCCGGTGGAGCCGGAGCCGTAGAGGGAGCTGACCGGTCCCTTGAGCACCTCCACCCGTTCCACGTCCATGGGGTTGATGAAGCCCAGGCGGGCGTTGATGTCGGTGGCGGTGTTGATCCGCTTGCCGTCCACCAGCACCACCACCGAGGTGCCGCCCAGGCCCCGGATGGAGACGTCGCGTCCCCAGGTCGAATCCCCGGTGGCGGTGACGCCGGGGATTTGGGAAAGGGCGTCGGCGATGCTGGCCTTGGCGCTCAGGGCGATGTCCTCGGCCGTGGCCACGCCCACGCCACCGGGGGTGTCGGACTGGCTGGCCGGACGGCCACGGGCCGAGATCAACACCGTCTCGGTCTCCAGGGTGGGATCGGCGGCCGGCGCGGCGACGGGCCAGGCGGCGGCCAGGCAGGTCGCGGCCAGGAGGCCCAGGCCCAACTTGATGCGCGAGGTTTTCATCAGCTTCTTCTCCTGTGGTTCAAGCCGCGGGCAAGGCCGCGTCCATGTCCTGGGCCACTTCCGACAGGGCCTCCCAACCCGGCCAGAGCAGCCGCCATTGGGCCTGATCCAGCTCCGGGAAGCCGGGCGCCTGGGGATGGGTCGGCGCCAGGGCCCCGGATTGGGCCAGGTAGGTTTGGTATTCCAGGGAAAGCAGGTAGGCCAGCAGGGCGTGGGCCTCCGGCGGGGCGTCGGCCGCCAGGCAGGCCATCAAGGGCACCGCCAGGGCTCCGGAGCGCGGCCAGACCAGGCGGCCGCCGTCTTGGCGGAAAGCCCGGGCAAAGGCCGGGATCAGCACCCCGGCGGCCAGGTCGCCGGCATCGACCCGCTTGTTGATCTCCAACGGTGGGCTGGCGGTGTCGAAGATCGGCAACTCCCCACCCCCCTCCTGGCGGCAGAGGCTTTTCAAATGGTGGCGCACCAGATAGGGCAGGGGGGTGTCCAGGGGCGGGCAGCCGAAGCCGCCGGCCAGGTTGCCGCCGCAGAGGTCGGACCAGTCCATCAGCTCCGGGGCCAGGCCGTTGTTGGCCGCCAAGACCACCGGGGCCAGCGCGATGATCCGCAACTCCGGGACCGGAGGCCGGAGCCCCAGGCCGACCAGCTCCGGGCGCAGGGAGGGCAGGTCGGGGGAAAGCGGGGCGAAGACCCCTTGGCCGGAGTACCGCGCCAGGTTGCAGGCCAGGTGGGGATAGGCCGAGACCGCGATGTCCGGCGGGGCCGAGGGGCCGCAACCCCGGGCGAAGGCCAGCATCTCCAGATGGGTGTCCGGGGCATCCACCTGGGCCTCGGGGAAGCGCTGGGCGATCTCCTGGCGGGTGCGCCGGGCCACGTTGGGGGGGATGGACAGATGGGCGGTGAAGCTCAATTCAGTTCCTCCAGGCGCAGGCGTTCGCCGCGACGCAGGCGGTCCCTGGCCTGCAACAGGGCCGCGTCCAGTTGAGAAAGCTGGGCCAGGCAGCGATCCTCCTCCGCGTCCAGGCCGATCACCTGGCGCATGCCGCCCTGGGCCATCACCACCCGGCGCTGGTTCATCAGCATCAGCACCGGATCGTGGGTGGCGGTGAGGATGATCTTGCCCCGGCGGGCCAGGGCGGCCAGGGCGCGGTGCTTGTCGATGCCGGCGTTCTCCACCTCGTCGATCAGCACCACCGGGGCGTCGGAGATCAGGGCCAGGTCGGCGATCATCAAGGCCCGGGTCTGGCCGCCGCTCAGGCCCTGGAGGCGGTCGCCGGGCTCCATGGGCTCGCCGCAGAGGGTGTTGGCCAGGCCCAGCACCTGCTCGGTCCAGGACCCGCCGGTCTTGCCCAGGCAGGAGGCGTGGCGGACCACGAAGGCGGCCACGCTGGCGTCCATCACGAAGCTGGTGCGCTGGGACAGGGTGGCCACCAGGCCCAGGGGGGTGCGCTCCACCGGACGGCCATCCAGGAGCACCCGCCGGCCGGAGGGGGTGTCGCCCCGGGCCGTCTGCTCGATGTCGCTGAGCAGTTCGCTCTTGCCCGAGCCGGTGGGGCCCACCACGGCCAGGGTCTCCCCGGCGCGCACCACCAGCTCGCGCACCATCTCCTCCCGACTCTGGCGGTCACAGCCGCCGATGATCGTCAACTCCCGCGCCGCCATCTCAGGCCCTCCCCCAGGCGAGTTTTTCCACGTTGCCGGTCTGATAGTCGCGTCCGATGCGGCGCTCGCCGGTGCAGTAGGAGCAGATGCTGGCCGGCATGTCGTGGCGCAGCCGGCGGCTGCCCACCGCGTCGCTGTCCGGCCAGGCCAGGACCCGGCGCGCCAGGAGCAGGCTGCCGGTGCCGGTCAGGCCGTTGATGGCCAGCACCTCGGCCGTGGGATTGACCGCGCCGATGCCGTGCATCAACACCTCGCGCTCGGCCTGGGAGACCAGGTCGCCCTTGGTCAGCACCACCACGTCGGCCAGGGAGAGCATGGGGCCGATCTTGCCCGGGGCGTCCAGGCCGCCCAGGCAATCCAGCACCGTCACCGCCAACACCCCCTCCACGTGGGGGGCGCAGCGCAGGCAGAGCCCGGCCGTCTCCACCAACAGCACCGCCGCCTGGTGGTGGCGTCCCCAGTCCACCGCCTCCTCCAGATTGGAGACGAAGTAATGGTCCGGGCAGAGGTAGCCGCTGAGCCCGCCCAGGGTGGGGACTCCCAACTGGCTCGCAAAGCGCTCGGGATCGGCCGAGCTTTGGGTGTCGAACTTCAGGGCGGCCAGGGCCAGGCCCTCTTTTTGCAGCAGACGGGCGGTCTGGGTGAGCACGGCCGTCTTGCCCGCGCTGGGCGGGCCGGCCACGATTACTACTTTCATGGCTGTCTCCATCTGATGGTGGTCGTGCGATGGGTTGCGGGGCGGGGGCTACTCCAGGCGGTAGATCATCGGCACCCGCACCTGGCGTCCGGCCAGGAGGGACAAACCTCCGGCCAGGCGGCGGCTGGCCCGCTCCATGGCTTCCAGGGCGGCTCGGGCCAGCACCTCGGGGACGTCGTCGTCCAGCACCCGCCAGCTCGCCGGCCGGCCCTGGGCGTCGAACTCCACCACCAGCAGCACCCGGCCGCTGACGCCGCCGCGCCGGGCGGCCAGGGGGTAGCGCTTCTCTCGCTCCAGCATCCCGGCCAGCTCGTCCAGCATGCCCTGGCGCCTGGCCTCCAGGTCGGGGTCGGGCCGGGATGGGGCCTGGGCGGCGCGCACCGGGGCGGGAGGGGCGGTCGAGGGGGACGGCGCGGCCGCGGCGTCCGGCGCAGCGGCCGCCGAGACCGGTGGCGAGGGGGGGGCGGCCGGAGCGGGTTTGGGCTTGGCCTGGTTGGGCCGGGCAGGCGCGGGCTTGGGCTCCGGCCTGGGTTCAGGCTTGGGCTCTGGCTTGGGCTCGGGCAATGGAGGAGGGGGAAGCGCCTGGGGCGGCTCCGATGCCCGGGGCGCGGCCGGAGCCGGTGGGCTGAGGCGCAGCACCAGGCTGGTGGGCTCGGGGGCGGGCGGGGGCGTGAGCTCCCAGGGGGAGCGGGCCAGACAAGCCCCCAGCAGGGCCACATGGACCGCCAGGGTCAGCAGCCAGGCCAGGCGGCGGCTGGCCGCCGAGGGGTCGGCCAGGGCCTGGATCAGGTTGGGGTTTCGCCGCATGCCTGTCATTCCGTCGGGTTCATCCGCGCTGCCGCGCGATCAAGCCGCTGTCATCGCCTGGCCCCGCGCGCTCCCCCCGAGGCGCGCCGCCGGTTTCACTGGTTCAGCAGGTCGTGCCAGCCCTGGCTGCAACGGCCGGTCATCTCCTCCACCCGCACCCGGAACAGGGGCGAACCCCGCTTGCCGGCCGTGAAGCGCTCCGCCTGGGCGGAGTAGTCCACCCCCAGGCGCTGGCCCAGGGTGGCCCAGCCGCGGCGCAAGGCATCGGACTCGGGATCGAAGCGGCCCAGACCCTGGCAGGAGACCCCGGCCCATTGGCTCACGTCCGGCGAGGCCAGGGTGTACTTGAGCAGCACCCGGGCGTTGCCGGCCAGGCAGCGGGCCACCCCGCCCCGGGGGTTGATCATGAAACAGACCTCGCCATCCAACTCGAAGGGGGTGGCCTCGATGGCGTAGGGCCGGGCCTGGGAATCCACCGCGCAGATGGTGGCCCACTTGGCCCGTCCCACCACGGCCTGCATCTCGTTGGCGCTCATGCGGCGCATCAGCCCTCCTCCCCCTGGGGGCCGATCTCGGCCAGCACCGCCAGCATGTTGCGGAAGATGTCCTGGGCCCGCTCCAGGTCCTGGGCGTCGGGATGCTCGGCCGCCTCCTGGATGCGATCCCGCCGGGCCTGGTCCATGTAATGGGGATGGCTCTCGGGCAGCATCTCCATCCAGCGCACCAGTTGGGGATCGATGGCCCCCTGGCAGATGAAGTGGCCCAAGACCTGGTTGCCTTCCAGTTGCTCGCGCACCCGTTGCACGCATTCCAGGGCGTGTTCGGAGTCGGGGTAGGCCCCCAGGGTGATGAACACCCCCACCCGCCGCCCTTTCACCCGCTGGAAGTAAGCCAGGGACTCGGCGTCGGCCGTCCCCTTGTCGATCCAGCAACCCAAGGCCAGGAAGTCGCAGTCCGCCGGGTCCGGGGCCTCCTTGGCGGGATAGATGGCCCGGGGCTCGGGCAGGCAGGCCAACACCGCCTCGGCCACCTTGCGGGTGTTGCCGGTGCGGCTGGAATAGACCACCATGCTTTTCATGCCGATAACCTCCTCGCTTGAATCTGGCCGGCCGCTTCCTGGGGCCGGGTCAGGGTCAGGCCGCCGTCGCAGGCCGCCTCGATCAGTTCCAGGTCGTGGGTGATGACCAGCACCGCCGCGCCCTCGGCCGCCCGCTGGCGCAGCAACCCGGCCAGTCCGCGCAGACCGGCCCCGTCCAGGCCGCTGGTGGGCTCGTCCAGGATCAGCAGGGCTGGATCCTTCATCAGGGCGGCGGCGATGGCCAGACGCTGCTTCTGACCGCCGGAGAGCGATTGGGGGTGGCGCTGCTCCAGGCCCTCCAGGCGCAGGCGGCACAGCAGTTCGGCCATGCGCCCCCGGCCCGAGGCGCGCAACCCCCGGGGCAGGCTGAAGATCATCTCCCGCTCCAGGCTGCTCAGGTGCAGGTGATGGTCGGCGTTCTGGAAGACCAGGCCCGCCCGCTCCCGCAGCCGGGCCGGCGCGATGGGCGACTGGTCCAGGCGGAACTGGCCTTGGCGGCGGGTCTCCAGGCCGGCCAGCAGCCGGGCCAGGGTGGTCTTGCCGCTGCCGTTGGGACCCAGCAGGGCCATGACCTGCCCCCGGGGCAGCACCAGGTCGAAGGACTCGAACAGGGGCGGCCGGCGGCGATGGGCGAAGGAAAGCCCGCGCACCTCCAGACCCAGGCTGCAGACAAAGGGCAGGCCGGGCAGGTCGGCCCGGCGGTCCTCCAGCCGGGTGGCGCGCAGACCGAGCTCGCGGCGCAGGGCGTCGTCGGCCAGGACCTCCAGGCCCCCCTGGGCCGCGACCTGGCCATCGCGCAGCAGGCAGACCCGGTCGGCCAATCCCTCCAGCCAGTGCAGGCGATGATCGGCGATGAGCATGGTCAGGCCGGCGCGCTTGAGTTCGCCCAGGATGCGCGCCAGATCGGCCACCGCCTCGGGGTCCAGGTTGGCGGTGGGTTCGTCCAGCACCAGCACCCGAGGCTCCAGGGCCAGGGCGGCGGCCAGGGCCAGCTTCTGCTTCTCTCCCTCGGACAACTCCAGCACCGAGGCCCCGGCCAGCGCGGTCAGGCCGAAACGCTCCAGGCACGCGGCCACCCGCCGCTCGATCAGGCTGGGGGCCAGGCCCCGGCACTCCAGGCCGAAGGCCACCTCCTCGGCCACGCCAAGGGCGAAGAACTGCTGCTCCGGGTCCTGGAACAGGCTGCCCACCACCCGGGAGATGTCGCCCAGGGCCAGCTCCCCCACCTCGCGCCCGGCGATCAACGCCTGTCCCTGCCGCCGGCCCTGATGGTGGTGGGGGATCAGACCGTTGACCGCCCGCAGCAGGGTGGACTTGCCGCAGCCGCTGGCCCCGGCCAGGAGCGTGACCTGCCCCGGCTCAACCGCCAGGTTCACCCCGCTTAGGGCCGGACGCTCCTGGAAGGGATAGGTGTAGGTCAGGTCGTGGATGCGGATCATGGCCGGCCTACCAGGCCCGCGCGGCGGGCGCGCCGTTTTCCAGCCAGAAGGACCCGGCCAGGATCAGCAGGGCCAGGCCCAGGAGCAGGCCGTCCCGCCAGCCGGCCCGGGCCCCGCGCCAGGCGCTCAGGCGCGCCCCCTGGCCCAGGCCCTTGAGTTCGGCCGCCACCGCCAGCTCCTCGGCCGAGCGCAGCACCCGGAAGACCAGGGGCGCGAACAACAGGCGGCTGGTCAACAGCGGCGAGGCCATCAGGCTCAGGGGATTGAGGCGCACCCCCTTGAGGCGCAGGCTGTCGGCGATCTGGCGCAGGTCGGAGATCAGGCTGGGCACCAGGCGGATCATCACCACCAGGGGCAGGTGGATGAACAGCGGCAGGCGCAGTCCCTTCAGGGCGGCCAGGAGTTCGGTGGGCCGCGCCCCCAGGGCCACCGACAGGGTCAGGCCCAGCAGCACCGCCACCCGCAGGAAGGGAGTCAGGAAGACCGTCCAACCCGACTGCCTGAGGGCCGGCGACCATTGGGCCAGGACCCAGCCGCAGCCCAGGGAAAGCAGGAACAGGCCGGCGGCCAGGGCGTAGACCTTGGCCAGCAGGCGCAGGGGGGTGGTGGAAAGGGCCAGCAGGGTGGCCCAGGCCGCCAGCCAGCCCAGGGCCAGGGGGGACTTGAGCCAGACCACCACCAGGGAGGCGGCCAGGCAGATCAGCATCCGGGCGCGGACCTCCCGGCCGCCGGCCAGGGACCGCGGGTCCAGCAGGGCGGGGCTAGGCGCGGATGAGACCGGCATGGCGCAACTCCTTGACGAATTTCAGGCCCCCGGCCAGGCCCAGCAGCGAGCCCAGGTAGCCCAGACCGATGAAGATCGCCGGCATGATGAACAGGCGCGGGTCCTCACGAAAGGCCAGGAAGGAGAACCCCAGGGCGATGGCCTTGGAGAGCAGGTCGAAGACCCCCACCCCCACCAGCACCGCCCAGACCTTCTGGTAGCCGCCCAGACCGCGGATCAAAAGGTCGCAGAGAATGCCCGCCGGCAGCAGGCCGGGCAGCAGCATCAGGCTGCCGCCCAGCAGCAGCAGCGAGAAGATTGATTGGCTGACCACGTACAGGGTCAGCACCCCGAACTTGGGGGCCTTGAGCAGCAGCACCACCAACAAGACGGTGGCCACCGCGTTCTTGAGCGCCAGGCTCAGGGGATTCATGCCCCCTCCGGCCAGGGCGATGACCACCCCGGCCACCTTGGTCAGGGCGGCGAAGGCCCCCACCAGGATCAGCTCCCGGGGCTGCCAATAGGGGCGGCGCGGGGCGGGGTTGAGTGTGGCCGAAGGGGGCATGGCGCTCCTAGAACTCCACCGACCACTGCACGGCGACGTACTGGCCCGGGGCGGGCAGGGTCTCGCTGGCGGTGGTGTAGGAGGTGTTGAAGATGTTGTTGAACTCCAGGGTCAGGCGGTAGTCGCCCTTGGCGCCGTAGATGACGCCGGTGGCCAGGTTGCCGGTGACCCAGGAATCATAGGTGATGGTTTCGTTGCTGCTGGTGTCCAGCTGTTCGGCTTCCATGGCCCCCCGGGCGAAAACGTCGCCCCACCAGCGCAGATCGCGCATTGGCTTGCGCTCCATCCGCAGACCCAGGCGGCCCCAGGCCGGGGGCAGGCCGGTGTCATAGGTGGAGCCGCCCTCGTACTTGAACTGGCGGCGGGAGACGGTGCCGTTGAGGTAGGGCGTCAGGCGCAGGGGTTGCAGGGTGTACTCGGCCTGCAACTCCACGCCGTAGGTCTCGGCCCCGTCCACGTTGGCGTATTGCTGCCCTCCGCTGACCGGGGTGGTGGTGATGTAGTCGTCGGCCTCGCTGAAGAAGACCCCCAGGTCCACCAGCCAGTCCTTGCCCGCCCGGCGCAGGCCCAGCTCGTAGCTGTTGCTGGTCTCGGGCTTGAGGTCGGGGTTGGGATAGGTGGGGCTGGACCCGCCGTGCAGGGTGCCGATGTAGAGCTGCTGGAGGTTGGGGAAGCGATAGCCCTGACCGGCCAGGGCGCGCAGACTCAGGTCCTTGGCCGGACGGTAGACCAGGCCCAGGCTGCCCACCAGATGGGAGTCGTTGATGTCCCGGGTGGCCACCGAGGGATTGGTGGAGCGGGTAAGCTCCGAATCCACCCAGGTCTGGCGCAGGCCGGCGGTGAGGCTGAACTGGGGATGGAAGGCCCATTCCTCCTGGAGGAACAGGGCCATGGTGCGCATCTGGCCCTCGTAGTAGTAGGTGCTGTCGCTCAGGTAGGGCCGGATGCGGTTGTCGGTCTGGTAGCGGCGCTCCTTGGCCTCCAGGCCGTCGTCGCTCCAGTCCAGACCAGCGATGAGGTAGTGGTCCTGGGCCGGGGCCAGGTCGCCCTGCAGGGAGCCGCCCCAGGTCTTCTGTTCGTTGTTGGTGGTGAGGTCCAGTTGACGCTTGTGGCCCGGCATCATGGACATCGAGATGTTGTTGATGAAGTCCTTGAGGGTGCGCTGCCAGTAGGCGTCGGCCCGCAGCTTGGCCAGGACCCCGTCGCCCTTGTATTCGGCGAAGGCGTTGTACTTCTCCAGGGACCACTTGGGCAGGTCCAGGAACATGGCGGTGATGGGCGAGGAGATGCTGCTGCCCGGCACGTGGACGTGCACCTCGCTGTCGTAGCTCTGATAGCCGGCCCCCAGGCTGATGGGGCCGCGATCATAGCCCAACACCGCGCGGTAATCGTCGAACTTGTAGTCGCTGTGCTCCAGCTTGCCGTCCGGGGTGTCGCGGTCGCCCTGGTCGGAGAGCGCGCCGGACAGGCGATAGCTGAAGCCCTGGTAGGAGCCGTGCAGGGCGGCGTCGCCGTTCAAGCCCGAGGTGGAGCCGTCGTAGCCGCCGCCCAGGTGCAGTTGCACCGGGCGGTCGCCGCCCTTCTTGGTGGTGATCTTGACCACGCCGCCGATGGCCTCGGAGCCATAGAGCACGCTGGCCGGACCCTTGATCACCTCCACGCTCTCCACCTCGCTGAGATTGACCAGGATCGGGCTGCCGTCCATGGATTTCTGGTCTCCGATCTTCTGGCCGTCCACCAGGATCAGCACCCGCTGTCCGCTCTCGCCCCGGATGCTGACCCGCTTGGCCCCGCTGGCCCCGTTGTCAAAGACCTCCACTCCCGGCACGTCGCGCAGCAGCTCGCCCACGCTCTCGGCCCCGGAGCGCTGGATCTCCTCCTGGCCGATGTAGGTGGTGGAGACCGGCACCTCCAGGAGCTTGCGCTCCACCCGGGTGGCGGTCACCGAGACTTCCCGGCTCTCCATGGACTCCTGGGCCAGAGCCACGCCGCCCAGGGCCCCGCTCACCACCAGGACGGATGCAATACTCAACCAACCACCGCCTCGCATGGGTCCACTCCTTTCAGCCGGCCGCCGGGCCGGTCCGCTTGCCGTACCAATCCAGGTAGTCCATCAGGGCCTGGGTCAGGTTCACCTGCCAGAACTGGCCGGCCAGGGTCAGCTCCACCCAGCCCTGCTTGCGCTCGATCAGGCCCACTCGGTCCCATTGCTCCAACAGCGGGGCCAGGATGCCGCTCAGGTCCAGTCCGTGCACCCGGCCCAGGCGGTGCAGGTCCACCCGTCCCAGCTCCAACTCCCCGCCCAACTCGGCCACCACCCCGGCCTGGTCCGGGGGCTCCAGGCACATCACCACCGGCTTGACTCCCTGGTTCACCGCTTCCAGGTAGCGGTCCGGGTCGCCATCCAGGAAATAGAAGTGACCGGCCCGGCTGCCCCCGGCCCCGGCCCCGAAGGCCAGGCAGTCGGCCTTGCGCTTGATGAGCAGGTTGTAGAGGTTGCGTTCCCGGGGGGTGCGTCCCCAATGGCAGATGGACAGCCGCCGCCAGCGCGATCGCTCCATCAGGTCCACCCCGCGGGCAAACAGCGCCGACTGGCGGGCCAGGTCGGCCGGCTCGGCCAGACGACCCTCGCGCACCGCCTGATCCAGGAGGCCGCCGGGGAAGAGGTTGAGCTGATAGAGGTCGGCCCCGTCGATGCCCAGGTCGGTCAGGGTCTCCAGGTCGGCCTCCCAGCGGTCCATGTCCTGGCCGGGCAGGCCGAAGATCAGGTCGATGACCACCGCCGCCCGGCCGTCGGCCGCCATCTCGCCCAGGAACTCCAGGACCTCCTCCCGCGCCGCCCGGCGGCCCAGGCCGCGGCGCAGCGCGGTGTCGAAGGACTGCACCCCGATGGAGAAACGGTTGGCCCCGGCGTCCAGGCAGGCCCGCACCTTTTGCGGGTCAAAACCATAGACCCGGCCCTCCACCGTGATCTCGCAATCGTTGGTCAGGGGCAGCCACTCCCGGATGGACTCCAGCAGGCGGGCCAGGTCGCCGGCCTCCAGGGCCGAGGGAGTGCCCCCGCCCAGGTAGACCGCCTGCAGGGGCGGGGTGGCCTGGCGCGGGTCCAGGCCCAACAAGCTCATCTCGCGCAGCAGGGCGTCGGTGTAGGCCCGGCTTTGCCCCGGGGCCAGGGGGCGACCGAAGAAACCGCAATACAGGCAGCGGCTGGCGCAGAAGGGGATATGGAAGTAGGCCGCCGCCAGGCCCTGGGGTGGGGGACCCTGGGACAGGGTCTCCAGGCGCTGGCGAGCCTCCTGGTCGCGCAGGGGATGGCCGCTCAGGCCGGGATGCACCGCGCTCTTGCGGGCGAAAGCGTGGGGCAAAGGGTCGACGCCCTCCCGGGCCAGGACCGGCCGCCGTCCGGCCTGGGCCAGGAAGTCCTCCAACAGGCCCAGCTTGCCCTCCAGGGGCTCCGGTTTTTCCATCGCCGATACCAATTGCATCTTGGTCGTCTCCTTGTCTGGGCGCGCGCGGCCGGACCTCAGGGCTTGTCCGGCGGCCGGGCCACGATGCGCAGGTCAGCGCGCCCCTCCAGGCGGGCCTGGTCCAACACCCGCATGAAGGGCGCGAAGGGGGCGCGGCTGTCCACCACCACCTCCACCGGGCGCGAGGGATGGGCCGCCAGCAGGGACGGCAATTGTTCGGGAGCCAGCAGCTCCTGCCCCTGGTGGATGCGCCCCTCCTGGTCGATGGTCAGGCGCAGGGGCTCGTCACGCCGGGGGGGCTGTTCGGCGCTGGCGGCCTGGGGCAGGTCCACCTTGATGGAGGGCGGCACCAGGCTGCCGGCCAGGATGAAGAAGATCAGCAGCATGAAGATGACGTCGATGAGGGGGGTCAGGTCGATGCCCAACTCCGGCTCCTCGAACAGATCCAGGTCCGGATTCATGCCGCTCTCCGCGAGGAGTGGCCGGGAGCCTCGGCGGAATCAACTCCGCAATTGAGGCCCAAGGCCCGGTAGCTGTGCTCCACCGCCTCGATGCGGAAGCCATGCAGCTTGCGCGAGAGCCAGTGCACCGCCACCAGGCAGGGAATGGCCACCACCAGGCCCATGATGGTGGTGACCAGGGCCTCCCAGATGCCCTGGGCCAGGACCTTGGGGTCATAGGCGCTGGTGCCGGCCAGGGACTGGAAGACCCGGACCATGCCCAGCACGGTGCCCAACAGGCCCAGCATCGGCGACAAGGCGGCGATCAGGCGCAGGCCCCCCAGACCGCTGCTGACCCGGCCGAAATGACGATGGAAGAGATAGGCCACCTCGGCCCGCATGTCCTGGGAGTGGGCGAAGTGGGTCTGGACCACGCTGCCCACCACCGCCACCAGGGGGTTGCGCTCCTGGGCGCAGAAGTCTTCCAGGCGCTGGTTGGCCTCCAGGCGGGCGAAACAGGCCTTGAAGTGGCGGGCCACCAGGCGCAGGTAGATGAGGTTGCGCAGGAAGAGGTACAG
>CALERA010000435.1 GCA_937908275.1 uncultured Desulfarculaceae bacterium
CCAGCAGTTCCGCGGCCTGACCGCCGGGCTTGGGGGCCTGGTCCGCCGCCCCCGGCCGCCAGGCGGCCACCGCCACCAGCTCCGGCCCCCCGCGCCGGCCCGCGCCCTTGGTCTCGCCCAGGCCGGCGGGCAGGGCCCAGGCCAGGGCCTGACCCAGGGGGGCCTGGTAATAGGCGGCGGCGCGCTGGAAAAAGGGCAGCAGACCAGCCGGCCAGACCGGGCGGCCGGGCTCGTCCAAAACGTCCTGGATGGGCTTGAGCCCCGCGCCATCGCCCCGCAGCGCCGGCCCCAGGGCGAAACCCAGGGCGCTGCGCCCGCGCAGGGGGGCCAGCACCCGGGTCAGCGGCCCCAGCAGGGGGGCCAGGTCGTCGGCCACGGTGTAGGTCAAGGGCCGCCAGACCGGGGCGGCCACGGCTATGTCCACCTGATAGGGCATGCCCGAAGTATGGCCCTCAGACTTCGCTTTGGGAACCCAAGTTTGTCCTCGTCCCCGCCCAAAAGCGCATGGCTGGCGGCATTGGCCCGCGCGTAGCACGCGGGCCAATGCCGCCAGCCATATGGCCTTTTAGGAGGGGGTCTGGGGGGAACCTTTTGGGCCTCCAAAAGGGTTCCCCCAGATTTCCACCTCTTACAAGGCCAGGCCGGTGAGGCCGCTGGCCCAGGCCCAGAAGCCGGGGCGTTGGTCCTGGAAGGCCATGGCGGTGAGGGCGGCGCGGGTGTGCCGGGGGCCTTTCCAGGCCCGGATGGGCTTGAGGCGGGGCCGGCGCACGAAGGCGGTGGGCACCAGGAAGTTGAGGTCGCCCTGCACGGGTTGGAAGTAGAGGAAGTTTTTCTTGACCACCAGGGGCATGGCCAGGCCCTGCTCCCGGGCGGCGGAGAGGCTGCGGGCGGGCTGGGGGTAGTGGTTGATGTTCTTGTTGAGCACGGTGATGTCCTCGGGCTGGACCCCCTTGAGGCAGAAGGACTCGATCATGACGTTGCGGTTCAGCTCCGGGTCCCAATAGCAGGCCCCGCCCTTGATGGGATTGTCGGGGTCGTTGTTGACCACCTCCATGACCATGCCCGCGCCGGCCTCGGCCAGCTTGAGGGCGGCGGCCAGGCCCAGGTGGTCCAGGGACTGGGAAAGATAGTCCAGGTCCTCGATATTGAAGGACACCTTGTCCACGAAATCGTTGAGCAGGGAGAGGTACTCCTTCCAGGCCAGGTGGCGGCGGCCGCCCTGCTCGTCCAGGCGGAAGAGCTGGCCGTCCATGGTGGTCTGCATCAGCATCTGGCCGTGGTTGTGCAGGCGCAGGGGGCTGTCCTGGTCGTAGAACCAGCCCTGGGGGCCGAGGTTGAAGCCATGGAAGGCGCGTTGGACCATGAACAGGACCCGGCGGCGCTCGAAGCCGTAGAACTGGGCCTCGCGGAAGTCGTCGATGACCCCCTGGGCGCTCTGCTCGTTGACAATGATCAACAAGTGCTGCCGCTTGAGCACCTGGCGCGGGTCCAGGCCATTTTCCTCGGCCAGCCGCCAGAGGTCCCAGGCCAATTGCAGCATGTGCCGCCGGCCCAGGGAGAGGGGGCGCAGGGCCTCGGGGGGATGGGGCAGTTCGGGCTCGGGTCCCAGATGGTCGGTCAGGATCTCGGGGGTCAGGTGCCGGCGGGCGTTGATCAGATACTTGGTGCCCAGGCCCAGGCGGGTGGCCTCGCCGGCGCAGGCGTGCTCCAACAGCACCGCCCCGGCCAACAGGGCGTCCACCCCGCGCTCCAGGTCGCGGGGAGAGATGAATTCATCATTGATTACAACGATATCGCGCGGTTCAGCCAGGTCATCCAGGCGAGGATAGCGGTTGAGTTCCGACTCGGCCTTGGCCACCTCTTCGATGCTGGCCATGCCGGCCAGACGCCGCTGGAGCATTTGGCGGCAGGTTTCCAGATAGGCGTCGAAATTTTTCAGATCCAGGGGTTCGGGGCGTGCGGGATCAATCATGCAATGTGCCTTTGTCCTAGGTGCTGGGCCTGGCGGTGTCGTCGGCCAGGCAGGGGAAAAGGTTCCTCGGTGCGCCTTGGATTTGCTCTTTCTACTTTAACCGAGGGACGCGGGAGAGGGCAAATCTGGACCGAAAACCGGGTGGTTTTTCAGTCCCAGGGCCTCGGTCATCAGGCGGTGCAGCCCGGCCAGGGCCTGGGGCTGCTGGTCCGGGGGGGGCAGGCGCAGGGCCAGGGCTCCGCTGGGGCGGTGGGCGCCGCTGAGATGACTGAGACCGAAGACCCCCGGCCGGCCCATGCCGGCGCGCAGGGAATAGCCCGGGGCGGCCACCGCCACCAGGTCCGGGGCGAGATGGGCCTGGGGACCGTGGTAAAGCTCGCGTCCGTCGTGCACCGCGGCGATGGGGGCCTCCTCCAGCAGGGCCGGGCGGCCGTCCGGGCCGCGCCCCAGGCGGCGGAAGCGCAGGCCCAGCAACCCGGCCCGGATGCGGCCGCGCAATTCCTCGGCCGCCGGGCCGGGAACCAGGCGGCCGCCGGGAAAGCGCCCGGCCCAGTGCAGGTAGATCCGGCCCGGGTCCAGGGCCAGGGCCTGGCTGGCGGGCAGGATGCGCTCCTGGCCTGGCCCGGCCTGCCAGCCCTCGGCCAGGAGCAGGCCCTGCTCCCGCAGCCAGGGGTTGAGATAGACCTCGCTGACGATGGGGCCAAAGGCGTGGTCCGCGGCCAGCATCAGGACCAGTTCGCCGGAGGCGATGGCCGGGGCCTGGGTTTGCCAGACCAGGCCCAGGAAATCGTCGATGCGGCGATAGGCCTGGCGGGCGGCCGGGGCCAGGGGATGGGCGTCGTCCCACAGGGCCGGCCAGAGGAAGTGGTTGATGCGGTCGGTCTCGGTGAAGACCGCCACGCAGAGGTCCCACGGCTCTTCCAGCATGCGTCGGAAGAGCGCCAGGCGCACCTCCAGGGTGGCCAGGAGATCGGGCGTCAGGGCGGCGGGGTCGCTGACCGCCCGGTCCAGGTCCGACTCGGGGCGATAGCCCAGGGCCTGGAGTTGGCCAAGCATTTCGGGCGGGTGGACGGCCCGGGTCAGCTCCGGGGCCACGAAGCCGCTGACCATGACTCCGTTCAGGGGCGCGGCGGGGTAGGTCAGGGGGACGTTGAGCACCACCGCCCGGCCTCCGGCCTGGGAGACCTCCTGCCAGAGACGGGGAACCCGCACCGCGGTGGAATCCACCGGCCGCACGGCATAGGCCCCGGGAACCAGTTCGCCGAAGCCAAAGACCCCGTGTTGGCCCGGCTCCTGGCCGGAGAAAAGGGTGGTCCAGCAGACCGGGCTGACCTCGGGCAGGGGCGAATCCGTGGCCCAGGCCCCGGCCCGGTCCATCAACTGGCCCAGGTGGGGCGTCACCCCGATCCGGGCCAGGTGCTGGGCCAGGTCCAGACCCACGCCATCCAGGCCGATGAAAAGCAGTCTGGCCATGTCCTCCGTGGTCGTCCGGGTTAGGGGTGGGAGTCAGGGGAGAGTATCTTCCGGGCGCGACCCTGGGCCGGGGCGGGCTTGGCATGCGTTTTTGCAGCTTTGGTGCAAAAAGCCATGCCAAGCCCGCCGTCGCGGGCCTCGCCGCCGGCCGCGAGGCCTAATCCGGCCAGCGTCGCCGGGCCTCCCGCCAGATGGCATGACCCGCGCTGGCCCCCAGGCGGTCGGCTCCGGCCCCCAGCAGGGCCAGGGCCTGGTCCAGATCGTGGATGCCGCCGGCGGCCTTGACCCCCAGGCGTTGACCCACGGCGGCGCGCAGCATCTGCACCTCGCCCACCGTGGCCCCGCCAAAGTAGCCGCTGCCGGTCTTGACGTAGGCCGCGCCGCTGTCCAGGAGCAGGGCGCAGACCCGCTGGCTCAGCTCCGGCCCCAGGGCCGAGACCTCCAGGATCACCTTGACCGGACAGCGGGGCAGGGCGCGGGCGATCGCCGCGATCTCGGCCACCGCCTCGCCCTCGCGGCCCGACAGGGCCAGGCCCCGGTTCAGGACCACGTCCAGCTCCTGGGCCCCCAACTGGGCCAACTCCTGGGCCTCGGCCAGCTTGTTGGCCCCGGTGGCGGCCCCCAGAGGAAAGCCCACCACCGCGCAGACCTTCACCGGGCCGCCGTTGAGCTCCCGCGCCGCCCGGGCCACCAGCCAGGGATTGAGGCAGGCCGCGGCCGCGCCCATCTCCTGGCACTGCTCCAGATGGACCAGCAACTCGGCCTCGCCGGCCGTGGGGTCCAGCAGGGTGTGGTCGATGCGCCGGGCCAGGTCCGCCGCCCCGTCCACCCCCTGGGGCGCGCGCCCGGCCAGGCCGTCGTCCACCCGCCGCGCCCGGGGCAGCCATTCCTCTTCCACGAACAGCGAGGCGTAACCCCGCTGGCTCACGAACAATCCGTCGTAGGCGGTGTCCTGATAGGTGCGCAGCAGATGCGGGATGCCCTCGGCCTCCAAGGCCTCGCACCACACGTCGGCCTGGAACCGGTCCTCCAACTCGCGCAACAAGACCATGGCCATGGTTTGGCTCCTTGAGGAGAGAGAGCTTGGGGGAACCCTTTTGGTGGCCCAAAAGGGTTCCCCCAAACCCCCTCCCAAAAGGCCAGCGCCAAACAGGCGGCGCCTGTTTGGCTTAGGTAATTAATGTCATGGGCGGGCAGGGCTGTCAACCGGGCGAAGGGGAAAAGGCTGGGGAGACGCGGCGTTGCCCTGGATCGGGGGAAATGGTAATTTGCGGCATGGACCCGAGGTGGACAGAAGAGGATCAGCATCTGATGGGCCGGGCCCTGGGCCTGGCCCAGCGCGCGGCCGAACTGGGCGAGGTCCCGGTGGGCGCGGTGCTGGTGGACGGCCAGGGACGGCTCCTGGCCGCCGAGCACAACCGCAGCATCCTGGCCTGCGACCCCACCGCCCACGCCGAGGTTCTCTGTCTGCGGGCCGCCGCCGCCGTGGCCGGCAACTACCGCCTCACCGGCGCCACGCTCTATGTCAGCCTGGAGCCCTGCCCCATGTGCGCCGGGGCCCTGGTCTGGGCCCGGGTGGCGCGGGTGGTCTTCGCGGCCAGCGATCCCAAGGCCGGGGCCCTGGGCTCGGTGCTGGACCTGAACCAGGCCCCGGGCCTCAACCATCGCCTGCGCGTGGAAGGCGGGCTTTTGGCGGAGGCAAGCGCGGCCATCCTGCGCGGGTTCTTCGCCGCCCGCCGGGGAAAATAGACATCTAAGTTAAGGAGTTCAGGTCCATGCAACGTGAGCTGCGCCGCAAAGATCGGGCCATCACCATCGAGCAGACGATGCGGATCCTGGAGCAAGGCGTCTTCGGGGTGCTCTCCACGGTCTCGGCCGAAGGCCAACCCCAGGGGGTGCCCCTGCACTATTGCCTGCTGGAGGGGGCGATCTACTTCCATTGCGCCCTGGACGGCCAGAAACTGGACAACATCGCCCACGACAGCCGGGTCTCCTTCTGCGTGGTGGGGCCGCACCAGGTGATGCCGGACAAGTTCGCCACGCTCTACGAGAGCGCGCTGGTCCAGGGCCGGGCCAGCGAGGCCCTGGGCCAGGAAAAGCAAAAGGGCCTGGAAGGCCTGATCGACAAGTACAGCGCTGAATTCCGCGCCGAGGGGCTTGACTACATCACCAAACTGGGGCAAAAAACCAGGGTCTTCAAGATCAGCCTGGACGCGGTCAGCGGCAAGAGCCGCGCCGCCTGAGGTCGCGGGCGGATTTTTTTGGTATATTAGGAAACCCGGTCCGCTGGCCGCACCAGGGCCGGCGGGCGGGGTGAGCGAAGCGAGTAAACGAAAGGCCGGGTGCCTGGCAAGCGCTCCTGCGGGAGTTGACCCGGCTCGTGCCTGGCTGGTGGTCACCCGACCCGTACTTGGGAGTCGAGGC
>CALERA010000436.1 GCA_937908275.1 uncultured Desulfarculaceae bacterium
CTGGAAATCCTGCGGCCGGGCGACGAGCGCGGCAACGGCATGCTCTTCCGCCTGCGCCTGCCCTCCGGGCTCACGGTCTATGGCCTGCCCACCCCCAACGAGTATGGCGGCGAGTGGGACCTGGGTCCCACCTGGAACTACCTGGTGGAGGCGGACCAGCTCTTCTTGGTGGACGCCGGGCGCTGGGGGACCGGCGGGTTGCTGGTGGAGATGCTGGCCCAGGTGGGTCGCTCGGCCCGGGACCTGGACTTCGTGATCTTGAGCCATGGCCACGAGGACCACGACGGCGGGCTGAACGAGCTGGTGGCGGCCGGCGGGGCGGCGGTCAAGGCCCACGCCGTCTACGCCCGCCTGGCCCGCAAGCACCCGGACCTGGCCCCGGCCGAGCACAAGCGGGCCTTCCCGGCCAAGTGCTGGCACTGCTTCATGCCCGAGTCCTACTACGGACCCAACTGCCTGGAGTACCACGGCTATTGCGATCGCCAGGCCGTGGAGCCGGTGGCCGACGGCCGCCAGCCCCTGCTGCCCGGCCTGGAGACCCTGCACATCCCCGGCCACAGCCCCGACGCCATCGCGGTCTGGGCGGCGGACGAGCTGCTGATTCCCGGCGACACCCTGCTGCCCGGCATCACCCCCTGGCCCAGCAGTTTGCGGATGCACGCGGCCGTGGCCGGGGTGCTGGGGCCGGAGTACGCCGACCCGGGCCGGATCTATGGCCTGGAGCGCTACCTGGCCTCGATCAAGACCCTGAAAAGCCTGGCCAATGACCACGGCCCGGCGGTGCTGCCGGCCCATCGCCTGTTCCACGGCGGGCAGCTCAACGACCTGGACCTGGCAAAACGGGTGGAGGAGATGACCCAGCACCACCTGGAGCGCTGCGCCGACATCCTGCGCATCCTGGCCGAGGGACCGGCCGACGCCGAGAGCATCGCCCGGGGGCACTTCGCGCCGGAGAAGCTCAAGGGGCCGGGCCTGTTGATGGGCAAGAACGAGATCATCTGCCATTGCGAGCTGTTGCAGGCGGCGGGCTGTCTGGTCCAGGAGGGCAAGACCTACCAGGCCACTGGCGCGGGCGACCTGGAGGGCTTCATCGCCGCGATCTGAGGCCCGGCCGGGGCCTCAGACCAGGGCCGCCACGATGGCGGTGCGGCGAGGGGCCTTGAGGTCCGGCGGGCGTTGGTCGAAATAGCGCGCCGCCGACTGCTCCGGGGTGAGGAACTCCAGCTCCCGGAAGCCGCAAGCGCGCAGCAACGCGGCGATTTCCTGGGGCGTGAAGTGGCTGACAAAGGGCTCGCCGACCTCGGCCACCCGCTGGGTCAGCCCGGCGCGGTTGTCGCCCGGGTCCTGCTCCGGGGGCAGGGGCGGCTGGCTGAAGGTGAGCACGATCTCGCTGCCGGCCGGGTGGGCGGCCACCGTGCGCAGCACCGCCGCGATGGCCTCCTGATTCAGGTACATGGTCACCCCCAGCCAGGCGAAGAAGGTGGGCCGGTCCGGCGCCACCCCGCCCCGGGCCAGGCCCTGGGCCAGGGACTCGCGCTCGAAGTCGATGGCCACCAAGTGGAGGTTCTGCGGCAGGGCCAGGCCGGCGGCCGCCAGGCGCTGGCGCTTGAACTCCTGGCTGGCGGGTTGGTCGATCTCGAAGATTCGCAGACCCGAGGCCCAGGCCGGCTGGCGCAGGGCGAAGCTGTCCAGGCCGGCCCCCAGGATGACGTATTGCTCCACCCCGCGCGCCACGGCCGCGGCCAGGCGGTCCTCGGCGTAGCGCGAGCGCAGGACCACGTGGGCGCGCAGGAACACATTCTCGGGCTGACGCAGTTGTTCCGGGGTCTTGGCCAGCCTGGCCATGAGGTCCGGCCCCAGCAGGCGGGCGGCCAGGCGGTCCTCCAGGATATGGGGCGGGGCGTCGAAGGTCTGGTGGACGGCCCGCAGGTAGGCGGTGACCAGGGCGGTGCGGCTGAGTTGGCGCTGGCTCATGCGGGGTCTCCGGGACAGGGATGATGGGCTGCCGGGCCTGATTATACCCCCGGGCCGCGGGCCAGGCGCAACCCGGTCCCGGCCTGATCGCCTGGCCCGGAAAGGACTTGCCGGCCTTGCCGCGCCTGGGCGATAATCGCCCGAACGCCGACCCAAGCCGGCGTAATCACCTGTCATTGCCCAGGGAGCAGTCGATGTCTCACGCCAAGGACAAGCCCGGCGCGCCGATCCCAGCCCCCCCGGCCGAGCCGGACCGCCTGAGCCCCCGCCAGGAGGCCTACCTCAAGGTGGCCAAGGAGATCGCGGTCAAGTACGTGGAAACCGGGCGTATTTCCACCGCCGCCTTCCAGGAGGCCTTTGAGCAGATCTACCGCGCGGTGGCCGAGACCGTGGACCGGGACCAGCGCTAGGCCCGTCCCGCGCCGGCCTCAGTCCTGGGCCGGACCGGGCCAGGGCTGATAATAGACCCGGCTCAGGTAGAGCCCCTGGGGCGGGGCCTTGGACCCGCCCCGCAGCTCGCGGCCGGCCGTGATGGCGGCCAGCAGGCCTTCCGGGCTGAGCTGCCCCCGCCCCACCCGCACCAGCAAGCCCACCAAGTTGCGCACCACGTGCCGCAGGAAGCCGGTGGCGCTGATCCGCACCCGCCAGGGACCCTCGGGGGTGGTGTCCAGGCGGGCTTCCAGGATCTCGCGCACCGTGGAGCCGTTGACCTCGGCCCCCTGGCTGGCCAGGGCGGCCAGGTCGCGGGGGCCGGGCAGGAGGGCCAGGGCGGCGGCGATGGCCCGCGGGTCCAGGGCCATGGGCAGGACCCAGAGCCGGGCTTGCAGGAAGAGCCCGGCCCCGGCCGAGGGCCAGAGCCAGTAGTCGTAGGTCTTGGCCTGGGCGGAGAAGCGGGCGTGGAAGTCGGGCGGCACCGGACCCAGGGCGCGCAGGTGGATGCCGGGCGGCAGCAGGGCCTTGAGGCCCCGGGTCATGCGCTCCAGGGAGAGGGCGCTGCTGGTGGCGAAGCTGGCCACCTGGCCCAGGGCGTGGACCCCGGCGTCGGTGCGACCGGAGGCGTGGATGCGCAAGGGGTGGTCGCAGAGCCGGGCCAGGGCCGTCTCCAACTCGCCCTGGATGGAGCGGCCCCGGGGCTGCACCTGCCAGCCCAGGAAGCCCTCGCCGGCATAGGCCAGGACCAGGGCCAGATGACGCTGGCCGGCCCCGTCCGGCCCCGGCTCCGCCGTCAGGAACGGCGCCCCATGGGGCGGGAACCCGCCCAGGAGGCGCGCCCAGAGCGATGGCTGGCTGTCAGTCACGGTCGGACTCCGTGGACCCCTCTAACCTGCGCTTTTCTTTTGGGGAGGGGGTGTGGGGGCGGGGTCCCCAGACAGCTCCGCTGGCTGGGGTGCGGATACCCCTTTTCTTTGGGCTCCCAAAGAAAAGGGGTTCCCCCACAATCTTCCCATTCCATCCCCGCTGCCTTACGGCGTGACGGCCAGGTCGGCCAGGCCGGCCTCTTCGGGCAGTCCCAGCATGAGGTTGGCGTTTTGCAGGGCCTGTCCGCTGGCGCCCTTGGTGAGGTTGTCCAGGGCGGAGAAGATCTTGAGCAGGCCGGAGCGGGGGTCCTGGACCACGGCCAACTGGACCCGGTTGGTGCCGCGCACTTCCTTGGTGGCGGGCAGGACCCCGGGGGGCAGCAGGCGCACGAACTGCTCGTTGCCAAAGGCCTGGAGCCAGCAGGCGCGGATCTCGTCCAGGCCGGCGCCATTCAGGGGCCGGGCGTAGATGGTGGAGAGGATGCCGCGGTCGATGGGCAGCAGGTGGGGGGTGAAGGTCAGGCGCACCTCCTGGCCGGCGGCCAGGGAAAGCTCCTGCTCCATCTCCGGGGTGTGGCGGTGGCCGGCCACGGAATAGGCCTTGAAGTTGTCGTGCACCTCGCAGTGCAACAGGCCCAGCTTGGCGCTGCGCCCGGCCCCGGAGACGCCGCTCTTGCTGTCGGCGATCAGGCCCTCGGGCGAGACCAGGCCGGCCTTGAGCAGGGGCACCAGGGCCATCAGCACGCTGGTGACGTAGCAGCCGGGGTTGGCCACCAGGCGGGCGGGCTTGATCCGCTCACGATAGAACTCGGGCAGGCCGTAGACCGCCTCGGCCAGGTACTGGGGGCAGGTGTGGGGGGCGTACCACTGCTCGTAGACCTGCTGGTTGCAGAGCCGGAAATCGGCCGAGAGGTCCACGAGCTTGGCCCCGGCCTCCAGCACGGCCGGCGCGGCGGCCATGGCGGTCTGGTGGGGCACGGCCAGGAAGACCAGGTCGGCCTGGCGGGCCAGGGTCTCGGGCTCGGCGGCGGCGAAGTCCAGCTCCACCCGCCCCTCCAGGGCGCCAAAGACCGAGGCCACGGCCTGGCCCTGATACTGGCGCGAGCTGACCGCCACCAGGTTGAGCTCGGGATGGTTGGCGATGAGCCGCATCAGCTCCACGCCGGTGTAACCGCTTCCGCCCAGGATGGCCACGGGGATCATGGCATGCGCCTCCCTTGGAGGTGGGGGTG
>CALERA010000437.1 GCA_937908275.1 uncultured Desulfarculaceae bacterium
CGGCCCGGGCAGGGGCCAACTGGGGCCGCTGGGCATGGCGGGCGGCGCGTCTGGCGCGGCCGCATCCCGGGGCGGGACCGCCCCCAGCGAACGCGCCCCGGCCAGGGCGCGGCGCAGGCCCTCCACCAGGGCCTGGTGGACTTCTTGCGCGGTGCGGAAGCGCACCTCGACCTTGGCCGGGTGAACGTTCACGTCCACCAGCTCCGGGTCCAGCTCTATCAAGATGATGAGCACCGGCCGGCGGCCGTCGGGCATCAGGCCGCGATAGGCCTGGCCGATGGCCGAGAGCAGCAGGCGATCGCGCACGAAGCGGCGGTTGACATAGGTGTAGACCTGGTCGGTCTGGGGCCGGCTGAGCGAGGGCAGGCCGGCCAGGCCGCTCAGGCGCAAGGGGCCGATTTGCTGGTCGATCTCCACCATCTGCCCGAGGACGTCGCGTCCCAGCAAGGCCCCGGCCCGGTCGGGCAGGGTCGCCACCGCCGGCAGGTCGTAGAGGGCCTGGCCGCCCACGCTGTAGCGCAGGGCCACCCCGGGGCGGGACAGGGCCAGGCGCAGGAAGGCCTGGCCCAGGTGGCCGGACTCGGTGGCCGCGCTTTTCAGGAACTTGCGCCGGGCGGGGATGTTGAAGAACAGGTCGGCCACCTCCACCAGGGTGCCGGGCGGGCAGCCCACCTCCTGGTTGGCCTTGATCACCCCGCCCTCGATGCGCACCTGGTGGCCGGTCTCGGCCGCGCGGGGGCGCGAGCGCAGGGTCAGGCGGCTGACCGCCGCGATGGAGGGCAGGGCCTCGCCCCGGAAACCCAGGGTGGCCACCCGCTCCAGGTCGGCGCTGGTGACCAGCTTGCTGGTGGCGTGGCGCTCCAGGGCCAGCATCAGGTCGTCGGGTCCCATGCCCCAGCCGTCGTCCATCACCCGGATCAACTGCCGGCCGCCGGCCTTGACCTCCACCTGGATGCGCCCGGCCCCGGCGTCCAGGGCGTTCTCCAGCAGCTCCTTGAGCACGCTGGCCGGCCGCTCCACCACCTCGCCGGCGGCGATCTGGTTGGCCACCTCGTCGGGCAGCAGGCGCACCGGGCGCGGGGCGGGGCTATGTTGTGGCTCCTCGCTCATGCCGTCTAGCTTAACCCAGGCGGCGGCCCGGGGCCAGGGTCTTGCCCGGCCGGGGGCGGGGTGCTATGGTGGGCGGGCCGGGGATGGGCCGACATCGGTTTATTCTCGGGCGACGGCCCCCGGCCGGGAAAAGAATGTGCCTTCTTCCGCCCGGCGGGGGCCGCAAACGCTGCCACCAGCCAGACAAATTACACCAAATCAGCTAATTGCCTCCTTTGCTCCTCAAATTGAGGGCGGGAGGCGTCCGTCCCGCCCCCGCTGACCCTGGCCCGGGCCGGCTTGCCCCCGCCCGGTTCGGGAGCCCGCAATTCGTTGCGCCCGATCCTCTGGTAATATCATTGGCAGTAGCCAAATCATAGCCATGGGAGCCGACGTGCTGGAACAACACCTGGAAATCCTGCGGCCGGGCGACGAGCGCGGCAACGGCATGCTCTTCCGCCTGC
>CALERA010000438.1 GCA_937908275.1 uncultured Desulfarculaceae bacterium
AGATGTAGCCGTGACTGGAGTTCAGACGTGTGCTCTTCCGATCTGGGCGCGCACCAACAGCTCCAGGCGCAGGGAGTCCTCCTCCAGCACCAGGGCCACCCGATGGGGTCCACAGGCGGCGTGGCTGGCCTGGTCCGCGCTCAGCAGGTCCGGGGGCAGGTGCAGCCAGAAGACGCCCTCCATCCGGGAGGGCTCGCAGATATCGCCCAAATGCTGGGCCAGGCGCTCCAGGTCCTTGGGCAGCAACTCGTCGAACACCAGCGAGCGCATGGCTTACTCCTGTCCCGGCTGGGCGTCGGCGGCTCGGCCACCGCGCCAGGCGTCGATCACGGCGTAGACCCACAAGAGGCCCAGGCAGGCCCCCAGGCCCAGCAGCCAGAGGAAGCCCTGGGCCCGCAGCTGGTGGCTCAGGGCGTCGAAATCCCCGGCCTGGGCCCCGGCCTCCTGGATGGCCAGCACCGCGGCGCTGAACTGGTGCAAGGCGAAGCCCAGCAGGATCAGGAACAGCAGGCTCATGGCCGCCACCATCAGGGAGCCCTTGAAGAGCTGGCGGTTGACGATCTGGCCCAACCCCGGCACCAGGAGCGAGAGCAGCGGCGAGAGCACGGCCTTGCGCATGGCGATGGTTCCTAGCGGCCGTAGACGGCCAGATAGTCGCGCACGCTGGCCAGGACCGCGTCGTCCAGGGGCCGGCGCTGGCCTTCCACCAGCACCGGCAGGCCGGCCTGATGCAGGTGTTCCACGCAATCCCGGATGCCGATCAGGGACCAGACCCCCAGGCCGGTCTTCTGGCTGAAGGCGGCCAGGGCGTCGGCCCCCCGCGCGCCCGCCACCACCTGGCCCTGGGCGTCGTAGACCGCCTGGGTCTGCTCGCGGTCCACCGCCAGCACCACCCCGGACAGGCGATATTTCGCCCCCCGGGCGGCCTCTTCCAACGCCAGCTTGTCCAAAAGCTCCACCTTGGTGGCCATGGAGGTGCCCACGTCGTCGATGATCAGCACCCGCGCGCCGTCCACCAGGGCCCCGGTGACGAAGTTGGCCCCCTGGCCGCTGGCCTCGCCGTGGGTCTTGGGGATCTGGCGGTCGTAGTCAAAGCCGATCTCGATGCCGTGGTCGCTCCACAGGGCGATGGCCATGGCCTGGGCCAGGGCGCTGCCCTTGTAGGACGGCCCCAGGATCACGTCCACCTGGTCCTTGAGGCCGGCGTCCACGAACCAGGCCGCGAAGCAGCGCCCCAGCTCCAGGGAGAGGCGGCCGCTGCGGAACACGCCCAGGTTGAAGAAATAGGGGGTGGGGCGGCCATCCTTGAGCTTGAGGCCCTGACGGAAGAACAGCGCGCCGCTTTCCGACAACAGCCGGGCCAGGTTTTCCTGGTAGGGTTTCATGCCTTGCCTCCGGGGGGAATGCTTGGGGATGCTATACCAAACCCCGGGCGCGGGCACAAGCCGGGCGGCGGGGGTGGCCGGGAGCGGGCCTCAGGCCGGGATCAGCTCGTACTTGTCCACCAGGTGGTCGGGGTTGTAGGACTCCTTGGCCTGGCGCAGGCCCTCCAGGCCCAGGTCCTGCTCGCGGTTGATCCACTGGTAGCCGGCCCAGGCGTTTTCCGCGAACTGCTGGTTGATAGCCGCGTAGAGGCCCGGGATCTCGGGGTTGGCCTTCTCGATGTGGATCACCACGGTGTCCGGGTTCAGGGGCTCGCCCAGGCTGAAGGCCTCCACCTTGCCCTCGATCAGGATGGCCCCGCCCTGGAAGTCCAACTGACGGAATTTGCACAGGGCCTCGTGGATGGCGCGGTCCTCGGCCCCGAGGCCGGGATCCTCGGCGCAGTCGCGCAGAGCGCACCAGGCGTCCTGCATCTCCAGCACCGCCCGCACCAGGTCCGCGTCCAGGGGGCGGTACTGGTGGGGCTGGGTCTTCAGGAACCTGTTCAGGTGGTTCTTCTTGCGGTGGAAGCGATTGCCCTTGAGCTGGATCAGGTCTTGGCTGGCATAGACATAGTCGCTCTGGTCCCGGTCCAGGCGGGCGGTGAAGCGGGCCTGGTCCAGGCGGCCCCAGACCTCGGCCCCCACCCGGCACAGCCGGGGAGCCACCCCGGCCAGGGTCAGGTCCTCCATGATGGCCAGGGCGGCCGGGGTCAGGTCGCCCGGGCCCAGGGGGGGCAGGCCAAAGGGCTCCTGGCCGTGGGGGGCCATGACCAGCAGCAGCCGGCCGTCCAACTCCCGCCAGATCGGGCGATAGTGCTGCCGCCACATGAAGAGGTTGGTGAAGGTCAGCTCGCTGGTGGCCGGCGGGGCGGCGGCCAGGGCGGCGTCGATGGTGGTTTTGGCGTCTAGCTCTAGTGGCTGATAGCCACGGCTGAGCAATTGATCATAATTCATGACAGCGGGTTCAGCTCCATTGGGGAAACAGCGCGGGCGCGCGGGCGCCCAAGTGATTCGCTACCCATTATGTTAACACCCTCCGCAACCCCTCCCGGCCGGGGCGGGGCCAGGCTTGGCTTGACTTGCGCACCCCGTGTGGTAGAAACCTGTTTTTTGTACGAGTTTCATCACGCTCCGCCCACTTGATCCCGGCGAGGACAGCCCATGGATTACAAGAGCACCCTGAACCTGCCCCAGACCGCCTTCCCCATGAAGGCCGACCTGCCCAAGCGCGAGCCGGAATTCCTGAAACGCTGGCAGGATAACGATCTCTATCGCCGTCTGCGCGCCGCGGCCAAGGGCCGCACCCGCTACATCCTGCACGACGGGCCGCCCTACGCCAACGGCTACATCCACATGGGCACCGCGCTCAACAAGATCCTCAAGGACATCATCGTCAAGTCCCGCCAGATGGATGGCTATGACGCGGTCTACGTGCCGGGCTGGGACTGCCATGGGCTGCCCATCGAGCACGAGGTGGACAAGAAGCTGGGCGGCAAGAAGCGCGGGCTCTCCAAGCTGGAGATCCGCCGCGAGTGCCGGGCCTACGCCGAGAAGTTCATCGACATCCAGCGCAATGACTTCATCCGCCTGGGCATCCAGGGCGACTGGTACAACCCCTATTTGACCATGGACTTCCACTACGAGGCCACCATCGCCCGGGAGTTCGCCAAGTTCTACAACAACGGCAGCGTTTACCGCTCCAAGAAGCCGATTTACTGGTGCAATTCCTGCCGCACCGCCCTGGCCGAGGCCGAGGTGGAGTATGGCGATCACACCAGCCCCAGCATCTATGTGGCCTTCCCCCTGATCGACGATATCAGTGGCAAGTACCCGGCCCTGAAGGGATTGCAGACCAACCTGGTGATCTGGACCACCACCCCCTGGACCATCCCGGCCAACCTGGGCATCGCCCTGCACCCGGAGTTCGAGTACGCGGCCTATCGGGTGGGCGACAAGGCCTATGTCCTGGCCCAGGCCCTGGCCCCGGGCTGCCTGGCCGCCTTTGGCTTCAGCGACTACCAGAAGGTCTGCGACATCGACCCCCGCGACCTGGAGGGCGTCAAGGCCAAGCACCCGCTCTATGACCGTCCCAGCCTGGGGGTGCTGGCCGACTACGTGACCCTGGACGCCGGCACGGGCCTGGTCCATACCGCCCCGGGCC
>CALERA010000439.1 GCA_937908275.1 uncultured Desulfarculaceae bacterium
CCCGCGAGGGCCTGCGCCAGGCCCAGGAGAACATGGAGCTGGCCGAGGGCCGCTATCGCAGCGGGGCGGGCAACGCCATTGAGTACAGCGACGCCGAGCTGTCCCTGACCCAGGCCCGCAGCGACCTGGTCCAGGCGGTCTACGATTACTGGCAGGCCTTGGTGGACCTGGACTTCGCCACCGGGCGCGGCCACCAGTCCCTGGCCAAGCCCTAGCCGGTGCCAAACCCCGATCCCATCCTCAACCGCCTGCGCTGGTTCCTGGCCGCCATGGTGGCGGTCATGGCCCTGGGCGCCTTTGGGGTGATGCGCCTGGAGGACCTCTCCCTGGTGGACGCGGTCTATTTCAGCGTGGTCACCGTGGCCACGGTGGGCTATGGCGACATCACCCCCCACAGCCAGATGGGCAAGCTCCTGGCCATGGCCCTGATCCTGGGCGGGGTGGGCTCCTTCACCGGCCTGGTGGCCAACGCCACCGAATGGCTGGTCAGCCGTCAGGCCCGCAGCGTGCGCCAGCAGAAGCAGAGCGTGGTGGTGGGGGTCTTCTTCGCCGAGGTTGGCACCGAGCTGCTCAACCGCTGCGCCCGTCTGGATCCCAACCTGCCTAATTTCCGGGAAAAGCTATTGGTGGACGGCCACTGGAAGGATGCGCACTTCGCCCAGGCCCTGAGCGAACTGCCGGGCCTGGGGCTGTCCATCGACCACCACGACCTGGATTTGGTGGCCTTCCAGACCCTGTTGGCCCCCAAGAGCGACCTGATCCTGCGCCTGCTGGAGAACCCCAGCCTGCTGGAGCACGAGGACTTCACCGGGCTGATGCTGGCGGTGGGGCACCTGGAGGATGAACTGGGCCACCGGCGGGACCTGCTGCGCGCCAGCCCCGCCGACCGCAAGCACCTGGCCGGCGACATCCAGCGGGTCTATCTGCTGTTGGTGCGGCAATGGCTGCCCTACATGCAGCACCTCAAGACCAACTATCCCTATCTTTTTTCCCTGGCGGTGCGCATCAATCCCTTCAAGGCCGATCCCCGGGCCGAGTTGGACTAGGGCCTGTTAAAGTTATTAGATTGACGCGATGCGCTTCTGGATGTCATTGCGAGCGTAGCGAAGCAATCTCTCACGGTATTATTAGTTTTTTCCAATATGTTAAGAAAACAGAAAGAGATTGCCGCGTCGCTTTGCTCCTCGCAATGACAAAAATATTTTGCGCAGGGCTCATCGTCCGCCCCGATCCGGATTACCAATCTGGTAATTACGTTTGTGCTGACAGGCCCTAGCGCTGCAGGATCTCCGGACCGTTCTGCAGGAAAAGCCGCCCGTCCTCCCAGCCCAGCGCCTTGGTGCGTTGCAGGGCCTCGGGGTTGGTGTAGTCCCACTTGCCCGAATCCACCGGACGGGAGGGCTGGAGGTAGGTCAGGCCCCGGTGTCCCCGCAACAGGGCCGGGTCATAGCGCCGGCTGAGCAGGATCAGGGCCGGCCGCTCCCCGGGCTCCAGGGCGGCCAGGGGCACGTTGTCCACCAGGCCGCCGTCCAGCACCGGGTGCCCCTGGCGGTGCATCACCGGCAGGATGGGCGGGGTGCAGGAGGTGGCGATGATCAGGTCCTTCAATTCGCTGGCCTGGCGGCAGTCCTGGGCCCGCACCACCTCGGGCCGGAAACCGGCCTGGCTGGGCCACTGAGGGTGCAACGGGCCTTTAAGGTGCTTCTCCAGGGCGTAGGTGACAAAGCCCACCAGCAGCGCGAAGTTGGGTCCGCACCAGGCCGGCGGCCGGGCCAGGAGCACCCGCAGCTCCGGGCCTTGGCGCAGAGTTTCCAGGGCGGTCTGGTCCAGGAGTTCGGTCAGGGCACGGCCGTAGATCTCGAAATGGGGAAAGGGGCGCTGGCCGCGCAACAGCCGGTCGGGATAGAAGTTATGCCGATTGTTGCCCATCTCGCGGCAGGCCCAGTCCATGGCCAGTTGGCTGCGACCGGCCAGGAGCAGGGCCGCGATATAGGCCCCCGCGCTGACCCCGGCCACCACCCGTGGTTTCAAGGGCAGGGCCGGCGCCACCACCTCCCAGAAACCCGCCTGCCAGACGCAACGATTGCCGCCTCCGGCAAAGACCACCGCCTGGTAATCCAGTTCACTCATCCTAACCGTCCCGGAACAAGTTAACACACTCTATAAGTCTGTATCTGAACCGGATTCAACGCAACCACCTCTCCGGTTTTCCGGCCGCAGCCACCCGTTGGAGTTAATCAACGGGCTAGTCTGCGCCAGGCCAATAACGATTTCGGGCTTTGTTTGGGAGCAAGCTCCATTTTCAGACTGAAGTGACAAATAATTTTCTTGCAAAAGCCTGGGGGATTGCTATTCTTTGCACGACTCAGGTCGGAAAAGGACTCGGTTTCATGAATATCTACGTCGGCAATCTGCCCTTCAGCACCACTGACAACGAACTTCGCGACCTCTTCAGCCAGGCGGGTGGGGTGATCTCCGCCAGGATCATCACCGACCGCGAGACCGGCCGCTCCCGCGGCTTCGGGTTCGTGGAGATGGGGTCCAACTCCGAGGCCGAAGAGGCCATCCGCCGCTTCCACGGTTTTGCCATGGGAGGCCGCAATCTCACCGTCAACGAGGCCCGGCCCCGGCGCTAGGCCTGGCGGCCGCTCGCGCGGCCCCAACGCGAACATAGCCGGTAATTAAGTCTACCGCGTAAGCTTTCGCTATTAGCGTACCTGAGTCGCAGGGGGCCGGAAAACATCCGGCCCCCTGACTTTTGCGCCCTTGCCATCGCCCCCCAGGCTTCCCGCACCGCCCGCAGGTGCAGCCGGCAGGTGTGGTCCCACCAGCCGGCGCAGCCCAACTCCAGGTCCAGGCCCCAGTTGGCCAGGGCCGAGCGCGAATCGCAGCTCCAGATGCGCTTTTGCCGGTCCTCGAACGCCCCCCAGCCACACCAGCGCCGCATCTGTTCGCCCGGCTCCACCAGGGTCAGCAACTCGGCCAGGGTGGGAACCCGCCAGTTGGAGGCCCCGCCCCAGGTCCTGGCGTTCAGGTTGGCCAGCCAAACCTGGGCCTCGGGCCAGGTCAGGGCATGGCGCGAGCCGCCGGCCTGCCAGACCAGGCCATGGGCCGGGTCCAGGATGCAATCCGGCGCGAGAGGCTGAAAAACCCCAGGGCCGGTGTCCAGGGGCCGGCCCAGGTCATCCAGGCCCAAGACCGCCCCGGCCTGGCGCGGCGCCACCCGCAAGGGCCGCGCGCGCAACCTCCCGGCCGGTCCGGTCCCCGGCCGGTCAGGAACCATCGGGGCCAAGCGGCAGGCCGCCTCGGCGTTGGCGCGCCAATCCCGCTCCAACTCGGTCAGGGCAGCCAGCATGGCCCGGGCATCGGGGAAGCGCCGGCCAGGATCGGTCTGCAAGGCCGCGCCCAGAAACTCCGCCCAGACCGGCCCCAGGCCAGGAGGCAGTTCCGCCACCCCATTGGCCTGGCCGGGGTCCAGACCGCCGCCCAGCATCCGCCGCAGCAGCACCCCCACGCCGTAGAGATCGGCCCGGGGATCGGCCCGGCCGGGGTCGGCCTCCTGCTCCGGCGCGGCATAGAAGGGCGTGCCGGTGCGCAGGTTGGCCGGGGGGGAGCCGGCCTGTCCCCTGGCCCCGCTGGCCGCGGCCAGGCCGAAGTCCCCCAACCGGACCTGGTCGGCGGCATCCAGGAGCAGGTTGTAGGGTTGCAGGTCGCGGTGGACCAGGCCGGCGTCGTGCAGGCGCTCCAGGCCCAGCAAGGTCTGGCGCAGGTAGTCCAGGACGCGCTCCAGGGGCAGGCGGCGGCAGGGGCGCTCCGGATCCAGGCTTTCGGCCAGGACCTGGCCCAGGTTGCGGCAGAAATAATCCATGGTGTAGAAGGGCTGGCCCTGGTGCTGGTCCAGGTCGTACACCGCCACCAGGTGGGGATGCTCCAGGCCGGCCATGGTCCGGGCCTCGGCCAGGAAGCGATTGCGCAATTCGGCCTGATCGAAGATCGCCCGCAAGGGGGCGCGCGGGGCCAGGAGCTTCAGGGCCGCCACCCGCTCCAGGCCGGGCAGGCTGACCTTGTAGACCTTGGCCCAGCCGCCCCGGCCCAACAGGCCCAGGACCTGGTAGCGTCCGATGGTCTTCACCCCTGATTCACCACAGGCGCGAGGCGTTGAACTCGGGGAAGCCGCGCTCCAGGATGCCCCGCACGGTCTTGGCGATGTCATAGGCCACGGCCCGCACCTCAAGGCTGCCTTCCTGGTCGTCGTGGATCAGGTACTTGGCCCGGTTATCGCCATCCCGGGGCTGGCCCACGCTGCCGGCGTTGACCAGCACCCGGCGGCCCGACGGCAGGCTGGTGCGGCCGATGGGCAGTTCCCGCGGGAGGGCCCGGCCCCCCGGCTCCAGGATCACCAGGCCCAGTTCGTGGGTGTGGCCCACGAAACAGATCGGCTCCGGCAACTCCGCCATGATCTTGGCCAGTTCGCGGTCCTGCACCTCGAAGAGATAGCGTGTCGGGCTGTCCGGCGGCAGGCCGTGCACGAAGCGGCGGCCATGGGCCGCGAGGCTGCGGGGCAAGGTCCGGCAATAGTCCAGGGTGGCCGGACTGACCATCTGGCGGGTGATCTCCAGCGAGCGGCGGGAGGAGGCATTGAACCAGGCCAGGCCCTGGTCGTCCACCAGGCCCAGCTCGTGATTGCCCAGCACCGAGGGAATTTCCTGGGCCCGCAACAGCTTGACCACCGCCTCGGGCTCCGGGCCGTAGCCCAGGTTGTCCCCCAGGCAATAGACCAAATCCGGGGCCTGCTCACGCAGGTCGGCCAGCACCGCCCGGAAGGCCTCCAGGTTGGCGTGGATGTCGCTGATCACCGCCAGGCGCATCGCGCCTCCCTCGTGGTGGAAAACGCCCCGCCGGTGCGACCCGGCGTCAATGCCACTTATCATGATATGCCGCCCGCGCACCCTGGCCAAGCCCGGTTTGCCAAACCGTCGGCGGGCGGACTTGGGGGTTGGCGTCAGCGGGGCTGGGCCGGAGGGTGGGGAATGCTGGCCACCAGGCCGGCGGCTATCAAATCCAACAGCAGAAAGACGAGAAATGCCAGGTCGTAGGAGCCGGTGCGGGCGAAGCTCTGGCCCATGACCAGGTAGCCCAGACCCTGCAGGGACAGGAACAGCACCAGCAGGCGATAGACCCGGGTGAAATGCCCCCGGCCGAAGATGGCGGCGGTGAGGATGGGATAGGTGGACATCACCCCGCCCATGGCGAAGCCAAAGACCAGCACGAAACCAGCGGTGGCGATGGCCGAGCCGCCGGTCAGACCCAGGCCCAGGCCCAGGGCCTTGACCAGGAACAGGCACCAGACCACCCGCAGCGGCGGCCACCAGTCGCAGAACTGGCCCCAGAGATATTTCCCCACCGCCCCCAACAGGGCCATCACCGCGGTCAGGGCCATGGCCCAGCGAATTTCCAGCCCAAGATCCTGGAAACGGGGCGCGATCTGGAACATCACCCCCATGGCCCCGCTCAGGCTCAGGGCGTAGGCCAGGCCCAGCTTCCAGAACGAGGCCTGCCGCCAGATCTGGCGAGCCTCCAAGACCTGGTCATCGCCAGCCCCAAGGCCGTCTCCGGCCGGGTCGGTCATCGGCGGCGGGGCCGCGGCCCCGTCCGGCCAATAGCCGCACTCCTCGGGCGTGGTGCGTATCACCGCCCAGGCCAGGGGCGCCACGCTCAGCACCCCCAGGCCAATGACCAGGGCCGCCTCGGCCAGGCCCCAGGTCTCGATCAGGCGCAGGGCCAGGTAGGGCAACACCGCCCCGGAGAGCGAGATGCCGGTGGTGGCCAGGCCGATGGCCCGGCCCCGCTTGCTCACGAACCAGTTGGAGAGCACGGTGTGGGAGACGATGCCGCTCATGGCCGCGTTGCCCAGTTGCAGCAGCACGTAGCAAAGGATGAAAAGCCAGAAGCTCTCCACCCGGCCCAACAGTATGAAGGCCAGGCTGGCCAGCAACGGCCCCAGGGTCATCAACCGGCGCGCGCCCAGGCGGGGGATCAGGCCGCCATAGGTGAACTGGGCCAGCAGGCCGCAGGCGTAACCCAGGCTGGGGGCCAGGTTCAGGTCGGCCCGGGACCAATCCCGGGCCGCGCACAGGGGCAGCAGAAAGGCGTTGAAGACGTAGAGGCTGGTGCCGGTGGACATGAAGTTGGCCAGGCAGGCCACCGCCACGATCCACCAGCCGGGGAAAATCCCCGGGGACGGACCGGCCGTCCCCGGGGGTATTGGCCGAAAAAGCCTCAGATTGGCCAGTTCAGGTTCAGGGTGGAGACCCTGATCTGGTTGACCACCGGCAGGTCGCCGGCCAGCTTGCGGGCCAGCTTCTCGGCCTGGCGGCTCTCCTCCTGGGCGTGGAGATAGCCCGAGAGCACGATGGCCCCCTGGGGCGAGAGGTCGGCCTTGAGCAGGTTGGAGCGCAAGAGCTCCCGCCGCAGCCGGGCCTCCACGAACTTGGCCGTGGCCAGGGGCTTCAGGGTCTTTTCCAGGGCCTCGTCCGGGTGCAGGCGGCGCACCTCGGCCACGGACTGGCGCAGGATGGCCACCGCCCCGGCCCGGTCCAGGGTTTCGGTGTTGAGCACCAGATGGTAGAGGCCCCAGTCGCGCAGGTCGTTGTCGAAGATCTGGCGCACCAGGGCCCGGCGCTCCTGGTCGTGGCGCTCCACCCGCTCCCGGGCCTCCTCCGGCTCCAGGCCCAGGGCCTGACCCACCCGGGCCACCCGCAGTTCGGTGGGGGCCACCACCCGCACCCGCAGCACCGGGGGCGCCTCGCGCAACACCACCTGGGCCCCGCGCCCCAGGATCACCACGTTGCCCCGGGAGGCCACCTCCAGGATCACCGCCGCGTAGAGCGAGGTGTAGACCGGCTGGGCGAAGAACATCCGCTCCAGCACGCTCAGGCCGCGCTCCATCTGCAGGTCCTGGACCTCCTCGGCGAAGCAGGGGGCCAGGCCGCAGGCCACGTCCTTCAGGCCCGTCGCGCCCACCAGCTCGTAGCCCAGCTCCCGGGCCAGGTCCTCGGCCACCTCGTCGCCCAGGCTGCCCACCTGACGCGATATGGTCACAACCGCCATGTCTGCTCCCTGTCCTCCGCCCCGTCGGTTAGCGGCAGCGGTACACCGGCTTGCGCTTTTCCATGAACGCCCGCGCGCCCTCCTTCATGTCCTCGCTGGCGGTCAGCCCGGCCCAGAGGTCGGACTCCAGTTCCAGCCGGTCCATGAGGCAGAGGTCGCGGGTGCGATTGATGGCCTTCTTGGCCGCCATGACCCCCAGGGGCCCGCGTTTGGCGATGGTCTTGGCCAGCTCCAGGCAGGCCTCCAGCACCTGGCCGTCGGGCACCACCTTCTCCACCAGGCCATAGCCCAGGGCCTGGCTGGCGCTGATGCTGGCCCCAGTGTAGACCAGCTCCTTGAGCTTGCCCAGGGGCAGGAATTGGCCGGCGCGGGCAATGCCGCCGTTGCCGGGGAAGACCGAGAGATTCACCTCCGGGAAGCCCAGCTTGGCATTTTCACTGGCATAGCGGATGTCGCAGGCCAGGGCCAGCTCCAGGCCGCCGCCCAGGCAATAGCCATGCACCGCGGCGATCACCGGCCAGACGAAGTTCTCGATCTGGGCGTAGATGGCGTGGGTCAGCATCAGGCGGCGCTTGGCCGTCTCGGGGGTCAGCTCCAGGAAGGTCTTGATGTCGGCCCCGCCGGCAAAGGCCTTCTCCCCGGCCCCGGTCAGGACCACCGCGCGCATTTCCTCGCGGCGCTGGTCCAGCTCGGCGAAGGTGTCGCGGATGGCCAGCTTGGTGGGCACGTCCAGGGCGTTCATGGGCGGGTGGTCGATGGTCACCACCGCCACCTGCCCTTGCAGTTCATAGCGCACCAGATTCTCGGACATGTGCTTTCTCTCTCCCGCCCGGTCCGCGGCCAGCCTATTGGGCCACGAACGAGGGCAGCCAGGTGGTCAGCTCCGGCCAGAGCATGCAGATCAACAGACCCACCGCCTGCATGGCGACAAAGGGCCAGACCGAGTTGTAGATGTCGTTCATGGTGATTTCCTCTGGCACCACGCCCTTCAGGATGAACAGGTTGAAGCCGAAGGGCGGGGTTATGTAGGCCATTTCCATGTTCACCACGAACAGGATGCCGAACCAGAGGGGGTCGAAGCCCAGGTGGGTGACGATGGGCACGAAGATCGGCGTGGTCAGGAGCAGGATGCCGGCCGGGTCCAGGAACATGCCCAGGAAGAAATACAGCAACTGGATGGTGATCAGGATCACCCAGGGGCTGACGTCCATAGACAGGATCGCCTTCTGCATGCTGTCCTGGATGCCGGCGTAGGCCAGGAAATGGGTGAAGGCGTTGGCCCCGATGATGATCCAGAAGATCATGGTGCTCAGGTGCATGGTCTCCAGGATGGCCTGGCGCACCCGGGGCCAGGTCAGACGCCGGTGAACCCCCGCCGCCAGGAAGGCCCCGCCCGCGCCGATGCCCGCGGCCTCGGTGGGGGTGCAGATGCCCAGGTACATCACCCCCAGCACCAGGGCCACCAGGAGCAGGGGCAGCACCACGCCCTTCAGGACCGCGATCTTCTGGGCCAGGGTGTAGTGCTCGCGCCCGGGAGGGGCCAGCTCTTTCTGGAAGTAGCAGCGCAGACCGATGTAGGCGATGAACAGCACCGTCAGCAACACGCCCGGGATGATGCCGCCCATGAACATCTGGCCCACCGAGACGTCGGTCATGTTGCTGTAGAGGATCATGATGATCGAGGGCGGGATCAGGATGCCCAGAGCCCCGCCGGCGTTGATGCAGCCCAGGGCCACGTTCTTGTCATAGCCCCGGGAGAGCATCGAGGGCAGGGCGATCAGGCCCATGGAGATGGTGGCGGCCGAGCTGATGCCGGCCATGGCCGCGAAGACGGCGCAGATGGCCACGGTGCCCATGGCCAGGCCCCCGCGCAGGCGGCCCATCCAGCGGTAGACGATCTCGTAGAGCTCGTCGGCCAGGCCGGAGAACTTGAGCACGTTGGCCATCAGCACGAACAACGGCACCGCCAGGAGGATGAAGTTGGTGCCCTCGCCATAGGCGGTGTTGAACAGCACCAGCAGGCCCTTCAACCCCCAGGTGTAGAGGGTGCCCAGGGTGGCCAGGAACATCAGCACGAAGGCGATGGGCGCGCCGCTGATCAACAGGATGATCAGAAGCGAGAAGGTGATCAGGGAGAGCAACCAGTTATCCATGGCTGGCCTCCATCTCCCGGCCCGAGGACAGGAACATGCCGGCCTTGAGGGCGTTGGCCAGGGCCTGGAGCACCAGGAGCACCACCCCCACCGGGACCGTGGCCATGGAGGGCCAGAGCAACAGCTCCGCGGCCGAGACCGAGCGCTGGCCATCGACCAGCGCCTCCCAGGTCAACTCGCCGCCGAACCAGAGCATGGGCACCGCCGGGACGATCACCAGGCAGGCGGTGAGGACGTCCACCCAGGCCCGCCGCCGTCCATCGTAGAAACGATAGAGGATGTCCACCCGCACGTGCCCGCCGTGCATCAGGGTGTAGCCGCCGGCCAGCATCACCAGGCCGCACTGCAGGTAGTTGTTGACCTCATACCCCCAGGAGGTCGGCGAATTGAAGAAATAGCGCAGGATCACTTCCATGAAGACGATCGCGGTGATGACCATGGTGATCCAGGCCACCACGCGGCCGGTGATTTCGTTGATCCGGTCGATGAGCTTGATCAGCGCGCGCATGCTTCCTCCTGGAGCGGCGGGGCCAGGGGCCCCGCCGCCGTTGGGGGCGATGAACAGACTAGTCGATACCCTTGGATTTCAGGTGGTCGCGCAGGATCTGCACCAGCTTGGCCGAATAGGGGGACTTCTTGGCCTCGGCGTCCCACAGGGGCTTGACCGCCTCGCGGAAGCGCTTCATCTCCTCGGGGGAGATGGTCAGCACCTTCACGCCGCGCTTCTCGGCGTCGGCCAGGGCCTTGGCGTCCAGCTCCTCGCTCTTGGCCAGGCTGGCCGCCATGGCGTTCATGGCCGCCTGCTTGATGGCCTGCTGCTGGTCGGCGGGCAGGCTCTCCAAGGTCTTGGTGTTGAGGATGATCTCCACCACGCCGGGGGTGTGCAGGGCCGGACGGATGATGTACTTCAGGACCTCGTAGAACTTGTACTGCTCGATGGTGTACCAGGGGAAGTCGGTGCCATCGACGGTGCCGCGCTGCAGGGCCATGTACTGCTCCGCGCCGGCGATGGCCACGGCCGAGGCCCCCAGGGCCTTCATGATGGCCGCTTCCATGCCCACGGCGCGGATCTTCTTGCCGTCCAGGTCCTCCAGCTTCTGCACCGGGAACTGGGTCAAGAGGCCCATGTTGGCCACCGACAGGCTGCCCAGCAGGGTGACGCCGTGGCGGGACACCGCCTCGGCAAAGGTCTTCAGGAAGCCCTTGTTGAGCAGCACGTCCTTGGCCTCGGCCGCGTTGTCCCAGTTGAAGGGCAGCCACTGGGTGTTGACCTCCGGCACCTTGCCCGCGAAATAGAGCAGCGAACCGGAATAGCCCTCGATCATGCCCTGGCGCACCGCGTCGAAGACCTCGTTGGTCTTGGCCAACTGGCCGGGCCAGAAGACCTTCACCTGGACCTGGTTGTTGGTCAGCTTGGCCACTTCGCTGGCGAAGAACAGGGTGGTCTGGCCCACGTTGGCGTTCTCGGGATAGGCGCACTGGATGCGCAGAGTGGTTTCGGCGTTGGCCAGGGACGCCCCGGCCAGCAGGATGGCCAGAGCGCAGAGCACCGCCGTTAGCTTGGATTTACCGAACATTTGCTCCCTCCTCCCGGCCGGACACCCCTGGTCCGGCCGACATGTTGATGCAGGGGACCGCGTAGGCGGCCCGGTCAGTCCAGAACGATGGCCCGCTTGAGGATCTTGCCGGTGTTGGTCTTGGGCAGCTCCGCGGCCACCCGGACCACCCGGGGGTACTTGTAGGGGGCCACCCGGGCCTTGACGAAATCGCGCAACTCCTCGGGACTGGCGCTGGCCCCGGGCTTGAGCACCACCATGGCCGCCACCTCCTCGCCCAGGTCGGCGTGAGGCACCCCCAGCACCGCCGCCTCGCTCACCGCCGGATGGGCGTAGAGCACCTCCTCGATCTCGCGGGGATAGACGTTGTAGCCGCCCCGGATCACCAGGTCCTTCTTGCGATCGACGATGTAGACGTAGCCGTCCTCGTCCCGCCGGGCCAGGTCCCCGGTGTGCAGCCAGCCGCCGCGTAGGGCCGCGCCGGTGGCCTCGGGCTGACGCAGGTAGCCCTTCATCACTCCCGGGCCCTGCACGATCAGCTCGCCCACCTGGCCCTGGGCCACCTCCTGGTCCATCTCGTCCACGATCCGGGCCTGGAAGCCGGGAATGGGCAGGCCGATGGAGCCGGGCTTGGTGCGCTGGCCAAAGGGGTTCTCCACGCAGACCGGCGAACATTCGGTGAGCCCGTAGCCCTCGTAGATCACCGCGCCATAGGATTGCTCGAAGCGCTTGAGCACCTCCACCGGCAGGCTGGCCCCGCCCGAGACGCAGAAGCGCAGGCCGGAACGGGCCGGGGGCTTCTCGGCGGCCATCTCGGCCAGGCGGTTGAAGATGGTCGGCACCGCGATCAGCACGCAGGAGGGCTCCTCCTGGATGGCGGCAAAGACCTCGTCGGCCTCGAAGTGCTCCCAGAGCCGGATGGTCAGGCCCAGGTAGATCGAGGAGTTGAAGATGCTGGTCTGGCCGTAGATGTGGAAAAAGGGCAGCACTCCCAGGACCACGTCCTGGGGCTCGGTGCGGCGCATGTCGGCCACGGTCTGGGCATTGCTGGCCAGGTTGCGGTGGGTGAGCATCGCGCCCTTGGGCAGGCCGGTGGTGCCGCTGGTGTAGATGATGGCCAGGGTGTCGTCGTCGGCCGCGGGGTGGAGCGAGAAGGCGTCCTTTTCCGCGATCAGGCCGGCCAGGGGTTTGAAGCCCTCCACCTCGCCGCCGGCGGCCAGGCGGATGTCGATGATCGGCATCCCGTGTAAAACCGGGCCGGCGTACTCCAGATGGTCGGCGTGGCCGATGAAGGCCCGCGCGCCGGAGTCGCGGAAAATGTGCTCCAGCTCGGCGGTGCGATAGAGGAAGTTGACCGGCAGCACCACCGCGCCCAGCTTGGCCAGGGCGTAGTAGCAGACCGCCCAGTCCAGGGAGTTGGGCATCATCAGCACGCAGACGTCGCCGGGTTGCAGGCCCTGCCCGGCCAGGTTGGCGGCCAGGCCGTTGACCAGGCGGTCGAACTGGCCGTAGGTGACCTTTTGCGCGCGGAAGCGGATGGCCAGGTGGTCGGGGATGCGGCGGGCGCTGTCCACCAGGAACTGAGCCAGGTTCACGAGGACCTCCCTTGCAGTGGGCGGGTTCGGGATGATCCGATAATGGCGGGCCGGGACGCTCCCCGACCCGCCCGCTCGGCCTAGGCCTGGTTGCGCACGATCAGGGCCACGCCCATTCCGCCGCCCAGACACATGGTGGCCAGGCCCAGTTCCTTGCCGGAACGCTTGAGTTCGTGAATCAGCTTGGTCAGGATCACGCTGCCGGTGGCGCTGATGGGGTGCCCCAGGGCGATGGCCCCGCCGTTGGGGTTGACCTTGCTCTGGTCCAGGCCCAGCTCGCGGATGCAGGCCAGGGACTGGGAGGCGAAGGCCTCGTTGAGCTCCACCACGTCGATGTCGCCGAGGGCCAGGCCGGTCTTCTTGAGGGCCAGGCGGGTGGCGTCCACCGGGCCGATGCCCATATAGGCCGGCTCCACGCCGATGCTGGCATAGCCCACCACCGAGACCAGGGGCTTGAGGCCCAGCTCGGCGGCGCGCTCGGGGCTGGCCAGGACCAGGGCCCCGGCGCCGTCGTTCATGCCGCTGGAATTGCCGGCGGTGACCGAGCCGCCCTTGCGGAACACCGGCTGGAGCTTGGCCAGGCCCTCGGGGGTGGTGTCGGGCCGGGGGTGCTCGTCGGTGTCGAAGTACTTGACCTCGCCCTTTTTGCCCTTCAGGGGCACGGCCACGATCTGGTCCTTGAAGCGGCCCGTGGCCAGGGCCGCGCCGGCCTTCTTCTGGCTGTCCAGGGCAAAGGCGTCCTGATCGGCGCGATTGACCTGGTAGCGCTCGGCCACGTTCTCGGCGGTCTCGCCCATGGTGTTGCCGCTGATGGGATCGAAGAGCACCAACTGGTCCATGAGTTGGGCGTGGCCCAGCTTGAAGCCCCAGCGGGCCTTGGGCAGCAGATAGGCCGCGCCGGACATGGACTCCACGCCGCCGGCCACGATCAGGCCGTGGTCGCCAGCCTTGATGGCCTGGGCGGCCAGGAAGACGGTCTTGAGCGAACCGCCGCAGGCCTTGGCCACGGTGAAGGCCGGCACCGGGATGGGCAGGCCGGCGTCGATGCCCACCGGCCGGGCCATGTTGGGGGGCAACTCGCCGGTGCGGTACTGCTGGGCGAAGATCAGCTCCTCCACCTGGTCGGGTTGCACGCCGGCCCGGGAGATGGCCTCCTTGATCACCAAACCGGCCAGGGCGCGGTCGGTGACCGAACTCAGGGAACCACCCAAACGACCCACCGGGGTGCGCACCGCGCTGACGATCACTGGCTCTTTCATCACGCTTCTCCTGAATGAAAATTCGCCCGAGGCGGCGCTAGTTGTTCATGCCGAGCTTGTTGCCCTGCTCGTCGTAGAGGTACCAGCCCTTGC
>CALERA010000440.1 GCA_937908275.1 uncultured Desulfarculaceae bacterium
TAGGTGGCCCGGCTGTCGTCGGACTCCCAGGCCGAGACCCGGGCGATGGCCACCTGGGCCGGCAGGCCGGCGGCGATGCGCTGGCAAAGGTGCCTGGCGATCATCTCGCTGGAGGGGTTGACCTTGTCAAACGGCGGCACCTCGTTGAGATGACGGTGGTCCAGCTCCTCCAGGGCCTCGCGCATCAGCTTTTTCAGCTCGCCGAAGTCCATAAGCAGGTCGGCCTGGTCCAGCTCCGAACCGCGCACCACCACCTCCACCCGCCAGTTATGGCCGTGCAGGGCCTCGCAGCGGCCCTTGAAGTTGCGCAGGGAGTGGGCGGCGGCGAATCTTCCGGTGACCTTGAGCTCGTACATCGACCCTCAGGCCTCCCCGCCCTCGGGCTGGTGGGGCTTGCCGCATTCGGTGCAGCGGCCGTCGGGGCCGATGATGCCGATGCACATGCCGTCGGAGCAGGCCACCCGCGCGGAGAAGTCCGGGCCTTCGCCCTCCTCGGCCGGGGACGGGCCGGCGGCCAACTCGTGACCGCAGCCGGGGCAGTAGTTGGCCCCGGGCAGGGCCGGACGGCCGCAGGAGTCGCAGGTCAGCAGTTTGGGCGGCTCGCCCTCGGGCGCGGGCAGCAAGTGGCCGCAATGGTGGCAATATCCGGCCCCGGTCAGCGCCGGGCGCTCGCAGGCCGGGCAGGTCTGGCTGGGCAGGGCCTCATGACAGTGCGGGCAGTCCATGCCGTTTCTCCACGGTTGACATCTGGGCGCACACCCGGCGGCGGCCGCCGCCGGAACAAACCCAATTGTGCGGGCCAACCCTTGGTTTTGTCAAGGCAAGCCCGGCCGGGACCCTCCTTGACAGCCCTGGGGGTGCATGTTAGCCTCCTTAGCCACAACGTTATGCGCCCGGCGCGGCCTCCCCGTGGCCGGTGCGGGAGGAAATCCATGCCCATGCGCCCCCTTCGGCGGGTCGTGATCTTGGCGGCCTGCCTGGCCATGCTGGCCGGTCTGGCCCTCTCCACCCCCGCCCTGGCCGCCGCCCCGGCCACTCCCAGCCGGGTGGTGATCCTGCCATTCACCGCCAATGCCAAGGAGGACATCTCCTTCCTGGTCAAGGGCGTGCGCGACATGCTGGCCAGCCGCCTGGCCTGGGCCGACCACGTGATCGTGGTGGAGCCGGACCTGGTGGCCCCGGCCATGGCCAAGATCAAGCCCCCCTACAACGAGGAAAAGGCCGCCCAGGTCGGCAAGGAGCTGTCGGCCAACGTGGTGGTCTTCGGCTCCATCACGGTGCTGGGCCAGGCGGTGAGCGTCGACGCCCGGGTGGTGCGCACCACCGGCGGCGAGCCCCTGACCGCCTTTGTCCAGGCCAACGACCAGGACGCGGTGATCCCCCGGATCAACGACTTCGCCATGCGCATCAACGCCGAGATCTTCCAGCGCCCCGAGGCCCTGGAGGCCCAGAAGAAGGCCCAGGAGCAGGCCAACCGCCTGGTGGGCGGCAAGCCCAAGGGTGACGACGAGGCGGTCAACACCGTGACCGACCCCAGCGCCCTGGACAAGCTGCCCGAGAACATCAGCCCCCTGAACCCGCTGTTCCTGCGCACCCTGTCGGGCGTGGACTCCGACCGCTACTGGCGCTCCCCGCGCATCAACCAGCCCATCGAATCGGTGGCCGTGGCCGACATCGACGGCGACGGGCTCAACGAGCTGGTGATGCTGACCCTCACCACGGTGCGGGTCTACCGCCTCAAGGGCGAGCACTTCGCCCTGATCCAGGAGTTCAAGAACGGCCCCGAGGGCGAGTACCTGTTCGTGGACATCGCCGACGTCATCGGCAAGGGCCGGCCCCAGATCTTCGTCAGCAGCTTCCGCAACAAGCTGGCCGCCAGCTTCGTGCTGGAGTGGCAGGAGGGCGGCCTGAAGATGATCCAGGGGCCACACAACATGTTCTACCGGGCCCAGCCCAACCCCACCGGCCCCGGCACCCTGCTCTTCGGCCAGCGCACCGCCATCGACACCCCCTTCTCCGGCCCCATCTACCAGATGAAGTGGGACGGCAAGGAGTTCGTGCCCGACAAGGACATGGGCTTCACCGACAAGGCCTACATCTTCAACTTCTGCCTGGCCGACCTGAACGGCTCGGGCAAGCCCCTGCTCTGCCTGATCGGCCCCAGCTACTCCATCCGCATCTACGACAGCAAGGGCGAGCAGATCTGGATGAGCGGCGACGCCTACGCCGCCACCGGCAAGTTCATCCCCTATCAGGCCACCACCGGCTCGGGCTGGGAGGAGTCCTGGTGGTACATCCCGGCCCGCCTGGTGCTGGCCGACCTGGACAGCGACGGCCGCCACGAACTGGTGGTGGTGCGCAACCGGGACCGGGCCGACGGCCTGATCGACAAGCTGCGCATGTTCTACCAGGGCACCATCTATGGCCTGTACTGGAACGGCATGGGCCTGATCGAGCACTGGCGCACGCCCAACATCAGCGGCTACCTGCCCGACTACACCATGTCCGACGTGGGCAACGTGGGCCGGCCGGCCCTGGTGATGGCGGTGAGCCAGCGCGAGCTTTCCGGCATTCTGGAAAAGGGCACCGGCCACGTGGTGGCCTTCACCCTGAAGGTGCAGAAGCCCACCAAGAAGACCTCGCCGGGGCTCTAGGCCGAACGCCGGGCCGGGGCGTCCGGCCTTTGCTGAAACGCGCTTAGCCCAGGCCGCCGGGTTCGCCCCGGCGGCCTTTTTTATCGCCCCGGCCCGGCGCGGGGGGCTTGCGGTCCGGGGGGCGGCGGCCCCAGTATGGGGGCAGATGGTCAGCGCCGGCCTCGGCTCTCCTCCGCCCCGGGGCGGGGTGACGGGCGGGTCGAACCGGTGGTCCCTCCCGCGCCACGAAAGGAGCCCCTGATGGACGATCTCCAAGCCAAGATCCAGGCCGTCTTCACTCCAGCGGCCATCGCCGCCCTGGCCACCGTCAACCAACAAGGCCACCCCTGGGTGCGCTACGTGGTGGTGGGCCCGGGACCCGGGCTGAGCCTGGGTTTCGCCACCAGCCTGGCCTCGCGCAAGGTGGCCCAGATGCGGGCCAACCCCGAGGTGCACCTCACCGCCGGCGGGGGCAGCCTGGAGCAGATGGGCAAACCCTATGTGCAGGTGGAGGGCCGGGCGACCGTCATCACCGACCCCGCGGTCAAGCGCGCCCACTGGCAGGAGGAGCTCAAGGCCTATTTCAGCGGCCCCGACGACCCGGACTACGCCATCGTCTCCATCACGCCCCGGCGCATCGAGTACTGGACCTTTGATTCCATGGCGCCCCAGGTCTGGGAGGCCCCGGCGGCTTGAGCCTGGTCAAGGCCCGCCTGGCCAACCGCCTGCTGCGCCTGAGGCTGCGGGGCCGGGGGCTGCCGCCCCTGGCCGCCGCCAACCTGGCCGCCCTGGACGGCCTGGACCCGGCCGCGCCGGCCGCGTCGCTCACCTACGTGGTCAGCGACCTGGAGACCACCGGCCTGGACCCGGAAAACGACCGGGTGGTGGCGGTGGGGGCGGTGCGGGTGCGCCAGGGGCGGGTGGTGCTGGGCGAGCGCTTCCAGGAGCTGGTCAACCCCGGCCGCTCCATCCCGGCCGAGGCGGTGAAGGTTCACGGCATCACCCCGGACATGATCGCCCAGGCCCGGCCGGCGGCCCAGGTCTTCGCCGACTACCTGGCCTTTTTGGGCGACGGGGTGCTGGTGGCCCACTACGCGGCCTTTGACCTGCACTTCATCAACCGGACCATGCGGGGGCTGTATGGCTTCCCCCTGCAGAACCTGGTGGTGGACACGGTCAAGATGTGCCGGGCGGTGGTGCTGCCCTCCGATCCCTATGGCATCGCCCGGCATCGCACCCGTTGCAGCCTGGAGGCCCTGGCCCAGCGCTTCGGCCTGCCCCAGGAGGGCCGCCACACCGCCCTGGGCGACGCCCTGCTCACGGCCTTGATATTACAACGAATGCTGGCCCGACTGGCCAGCGTGGGCTCCGGCAGCCTGCGCGAGGTGCTCAGGGTGGCGGCCCTGTGGTAGGCTGGGTTTGCGGTTCCGGTTAGGCTTGTGCTGGCCGCCGAAATCTGCTCTACTAATGACGACATAAAAAGGGGGGTGCCACGCGGCCGGCGGGCCCAAGGGTCCGGCCCGGCCCGATCATGTCATGCGGGGTGACGAGATGCGCGAGGCCCATGAAATGATTGCGCTCCGGGTGGGGGAGCGGCTCAAGACGCTGCGCGGGCTGCGGACCCAGGCCGAGTTCGCCGCCGCCCTGGGGCTGAACCAGGTGCAGTACAACCGCTACGAGACCGGCAAGCGCCTGGCCCCGGACCGGGTGCTGGAGCGGGTGGGCCAGGAATGCGGCCTGCGGCCCGAGGAGGTGGTCTGGGGGCCGGCGTCCGAGGCCGGCCTGGCCCCGGACGAGACCGGCGAGGCGGTGGCGGCCCTGGTGCGCCTGCTGGACCCGGAGAGCCTCACGGACCTGTATTTCTTCCTGAAGCGCAAGACCGAGGACCTGGCCCTGCGCCGGCAGCTGGAGGCCAAGCAGGCCCACTCCGCCCTGGAGGTGCTGCGCCGGCGCAGCGCCTGAATCCCCCGCCCCCCAATGCCAGGCCCCGCTCCGCCAGGGCGGAACGGGGCCGATGATTTTCACCCGGCCGTTTTCGGCCGCGGGGCTCCCCTACTTCTTGGTGCCGAAATCCACCTTGGGGGCCTGCTGGGCCTCGGGCGCGGCCTGCCAGACCGCCCGGGGCTGGTAACCCACCAGGCGGGCCAGGATCAGGGTGGGGAAGCTGCGCACGCTGCGGTTGTATTCCAGCACCGCGTTGTTGTAGCGGGTGCGGGCCACGGCGATGCGGTTCTCGGTGCCCTCCAACTGGTCCTGTAATTGGCGGAAGCCCTGGTTGGCCTTGAGGTCGGGGTAGCGCTCCACCACCACCAGCAGCCGGCCCAGGGCGCTGGTCAGGGCCTGGTTGGCCTCCAGCTTGGAGCCCAGGTCCGGGGCCTGGGTCACCTGCTGGCGGGCCTTGGTCACCGCCTCCAGGGTCTCGCGCTCGTGGGCGGCATAGCCCCGCACCGTCTCCACCAGGTTGGGGATCAGGTCCAGGCGGCGTTGCAGGGTCACCTCCACGTCGGCCTGGGCCTTGTTCACGGTCTCGTCCAGGTTGACCAGGCTGTTATAGGGGCTGGCCAGGAGGAGGAAGAGGATCAGGGCCGCGACCCCGATGCCGATGGCGATCTTGGCGGAACGACTCATGCGCTTTCTCCTTGGCTGGCGTGCGGTTTGTCCAAATCATGGCAGATGGCGGCCAACTCGGCCAGGGCCTGCTCCCACAGGGACAGCAGCCGGCCCTGGGGCGGCTTGGCCCCGGAGTGGCGCAGGTCGCCCAGGGCCTGGAAGGCCTGGAGTTGGTGGCCCCGGGCGGACAGCCGCTCCAGGGCCAGGTGGGCCGGCTGGGGGTATTGGCCGGTCAGGAGCTGGCAGAGGGCCGCGAACTGGGCCCCGAAGGCGGGCAGGGCCTCCTGGGTCAGGGCGGCCAGGGCCTCCTCGCCGCCGCCGGCCATCAGCCGGGTGCGCAGGGCGATGAGCTTGCCCTTCAGCTCCCGCTCCAGTTGCAGGCGCAGGTGCCCGGGGTCCACCGTCAGGCCGGGCAGGGGGTGGGGGCCGTGCAGCAGCTTCAGGCCATGGGCCAGGGCCAGCAGCTCCACCGGGAAGACGTCGCGGCTGCTGGCCAGGTAGTCCGGGGTGAGCAGCAAGGGGGTGGCCACCCGGGCCGGGGCCCACTTGCGGCAGAAGGGGATCAGGGCCGAGGGGCGCAGGCCGGCGCTCTCGCCGACCACCAGCAGCAGGTTGATGTCGCTGACGCCCTTGCGGTAGTGCGGCCCGGCGGCCGAGCCGTAAAGGGCGAGGCTGATCAGGTCCGGACCCAGGAGGGCCTGGAGGTCCTCCAGGAGGGCGCCGCTGATCTCCTCGGGCCGATTGGGTGGTTTGAGGCGCATGGTCTCTCCCGCCGAAAAGGCTAAAAGCCGCCCGAGGCCCCGCCGCCGCCGCTCATGCCGCCGCCGAAGCCGCCGAAACCGCCGCCAAAGGAATCGAAGCCCCCGCCCCGGCCGCCGCGACCGCCGCCGCCCAGCATGGAGCCCAGGATCAGGCCGGTGAGCAGGTCGCCGCCGCCCCGGCCGCCAAGACCGCCGCCCCCGCCCCCGCGCCGGCCGCCCAGGCGCACCAGCAGCCAGAAGACCAGCAGGGCGATGAAGATCCCGCCCAGGCCCCAGCCCGAGGAGCGCTGCTTGGCCTTGGCCTTGGCTTTGGGTGCGCCGGTCAGCTCCACCCCGGCCGAGGCGGCGATGAGCCGGGCCAGGGCCTGGGAGCCGGCCAGCAGGCCGGGACCGTATTGGTTCTGCTTGAGCTGGGGCACCAAATCCTGGTCGCGGACCCGGCCGGCGGCGGCGTCGGTGATCACCCCCTCCAGGCCGTAGCCCACCTCGATGCGCAAACGGCGCTGGGACACCGCCACCAGGATCAGCACCCCCCGGTCCTCGCCCTTTTTGCCGATGCCCCAGGTCTCGAACAGGCGCACCGCCGCCTCCTCGATGGTCTCGTCCTCCAGGGCGGGCAGGGTGGCCACCACCAGGGCGGCCCCGGTCTTCTGCAACAGCTCCTGGCCCAGGGCGTCGATGGCCTGGGCGTATTTGGGGGGGACCACCTGGGCGTAGTCGGCCAGGGGGGCGGTGGGCCGGGGCCAGTCCCGGGCGGCCAGGGCCGCCGCGGGCAGGGCCAGGCAGAGCGCCAGGGCCAGGACCAGGGCGGTCAGGCTCCCGGGGCGGGGCCGGGCAGGTGGAGATGGTTTATGAGCCGGAATGACGCGCTCCCCGCGGCCCAAGCGGCCGCCATGGTCGAGGCCCCGGGCGGGCCTGCCGGTCCCTCCACCGGGTCGAGGATGGCCGGTCGCGCCGACCATGGTCTACAACCCCTCCTGGGCCAACTCCTCCAGAAGCTCCTTCTGGCGCTTGGTCAGGCGTTCGGGCACCGCCACGTTGACCTTGACATAGAGGTCGCCGCGCTCGGCGCCGTGGAAGTGGGGCAGGCCCTGGCCGCGCAGGCGCAACCGGGCCCCGTTCTGGGTGCCCTTGGGCACGCGCACGGTGAGGGTCTTGCCCTCCAGGGTGGTGACCTCCAGGCTGGAGCCCAGGGCGGCCTGGCTGAAGGGCACGTCCCGGGTCAGCTCCAGGTCGTCGCCATCGCGGCGCAGTTGGGGATGGTCCAGCACCCGCACCCGGATGAAGAGGTCGCCGGCCGGGGCCCCGGGCGCGCCGGGCTCGCCCTTGCCGGCCAGACGCAGCTTCTTGCCGGTGGCGATGCCCGGGGGCACCTTGACGCTGACCCGCTCCACCTGGCCGCCGCGACGGTAGGAGACCATCTTGGTGGCCCCGTGGAAGACCTCCTCCAGGGTCACCGGCAGCTCGTAGACCAGGTCGGTGCCCCGGGCGGGGCCGCCCATGCCGGCGTCGCCATAGGCCTGGCCGAAGTCGAAGCCCATGCCGCCCATGTCCGGGCGGGGGCCGCCGCTGTTGAAGGTGTAGGTGCGGAAGCCCGGCCCCCCGGCCGCGCCCCGGCCACCGCCGCCGCCGAAGATGCGGCTGAAGAAGTCGCCGCCCAGGCCCATCTCGCGCAGGATGTCGTTGAGGTCGCTGCCCTTGTAGATGTCTTCCTGGCTGTAGCGCTGGCGGAAGCCCTGGCTGCCGAAGGTGTCGTATTCCTTGCGCTTGTTGGGGTCGCTCAAGACGGCGTAGGCCTCGCCCACCTCCTTGAACTTCTCCTCGGCGTTCTTGTCTTCCTTGTTGCGGTCGGGGTGGTACTTCAGCGCCAGCTTGCGGTAGGCCTTCTTGATCTCCTCCTGGCTGGCCTTTTTTTCCACCCCCAGAACCTGGTAGTAATCCTTGGCCATCGCGGCTCCCGGCCTCCGGCGCCTGACGCCCGAGTGGAATCGGGCGCGAGTTTATCCCCCGTCTCCGCTGGGAGACGTAACAAAACAACTATAAGTCGCCCCCCAGGGGCTGTCAAGGAGCGCTCAGCCGGTTTTGTCCGTAGTCTAGCGGCCTTGCGATCAGGGGCACCTCGGGGAGCCATCCCTCGGCCCCCTCAGGCGAAACCCGCCCGGCGGGTTTCGCCACGCCTTTTTCGGAGGGGGCTTGGGGGAACCATTTTTGCGCAGCAAAAAGGGTGCCCCCAAATTCTCTTCTTCCCCCCGCTCAGGCCCGATCGCCGCCCAGGCGCAGCCAGCGGCCGGGGCGCAGGACGGTGAAGGTGGCGGGGACCAGGAAGATGATGTCGCGGATGGCGGTTTCGAAGCCGGCCTGGTGGGCGGCGGCCTCGCCGCCGCCGGGGAAGCAGCCGCAGTCGAAACCGGCTCCGGTGATGCCGGCGTAGATCATCAGGCCGGTGAAGAAGACCAGCAGGGCGCAGGCCCAGAGGGCGGCGGCCCGGGTGAGCAGGCCCAGGAGGAGCAGCGTGCCGACCAGCATCTCCAGCCAGGCCAGGGAGACGCTGACCGCGTGGACCGCCCAGAGGGGCAGCATGTCGTAGGTGGCCACCGAGGCGGCGAAATTGGCCGGGTCCCAGACCTTGTCATAGGCCGCGAAGAGAAAGACCCCGGCGGTGATCAACCGGGCCAGCAGGGAGAGCAACTCCAGGATGGCGCTCATGAGGCCGCTCCCCGGCGGGGCCGCTGGATGGGGAAGCCGGATTGCTCCAGGGTCTCCAGGCAGCCCTCGACCACGAAGACCTGGGCGTGACCCTGGGCGCGCAGGTGCTGGGCCACCGTGGCGGCGGGGAAGCGGCTGGTGGTCTGGCCGTAGACCACCACGGTCGGGGCCTGGGCGATCAGCGGTTGCATCAGGGGATAGAGCTTGGCGATCTCGTCCTGGGGCAGCTTGAGCGCGCCGCGCACCCGGGCCTGGGCGTAGTCGCCGGCCGGGCGGGCGTCGATGAGCATGGCCCCGTTCTTGATCTGGGCCAGGGCCTGGTCGCGGGCGATGGGCTGCCAGAGGGGGTGGCTGACCGCCGGGGGCAGCCAACCCAGGCCCTGGGGCATGACCAGGTTGAACAACCAGCCCAGGCCCAGGGCGCAGGCCAGGATCAGGGCCATGGGCTTGAGTTGGCGCTTGAGTTCGGGAATGGGGTTCACGCCGGCGCTTCCGGGGTTGGGGTGAGCTTAGCGGGGAAAGTCTATGCCGGGTCGGTCCGGGGCGCAAGCGCGGGCGGGTGGGCCTGGTGCTCGGCGGCCAGCTCCTCCAGGCGGGCGAACAACTCCCGCACCCCGGCCTCGTCCATGCCCAGGCGCTGCATCACCTGACGCCAGGAGCGGGCGCCTTGCTGGGCCAGGCACTGGGGGCTGCGCAGGACCATCAGCCGTCCGTGGGGGTTGAGACTGAAGGGATAGATGCGGCAATATAACGGACGGGCCCGCTCCGGCAGGCGGCAGCCCCGGGGCCCCAGGAAGCAGCAGGCGTTGTCCGGGGTCAGGCGCAGGCGCAGGCGGCGACCGCCGGGCATGGTGCGGGGGAAGACCGGGTTGAGGGCGGCCAGGAACTCCAGGAAGTCGGGCGCGACGCGGTCGGCGACCAGGAAGTCCGCCGGGGCCAGGCCGGAGGCGGCGCTGAGGGCCGCGATCTCCCCGGCGGTGAGGCCGAACATGCGCTCGGGTCCCTCGGGGGCCAGGCAGCAGCCTTGTCCAAGGGCGTGGCAGCGGGCGCAGATGGGGTCGGGGCTAGTGTGCAAGTGATTCTCCCGGGGCCATTGTAGCTCCGCCAAAGTTGGCGCACAAGGATATCCTGGGTGATGCCCGGAGGTTACAGCAACACCCAGGCCAGCGCCCGGAAATCCATAGTTACAATTTAGCTATAAGCTAGCTTGCAATTGCAAATCCGCTTGTGCTATGAAGGTGATAGTCCAAACCAAGGTCTTGCCTGAGCGGGGGAGGCCGGCCACGCGGGGCCGGAATCTTGTGGGTGGCGTACGGTCCGAGCACTGGGAAACACAGCCGTAGGGAGGGCGAACGCGATGGCCATGTGGGAAGAGAAACAAGAAACCATGTCCGCCGACGAGATGCAGGCCTTCCAGCTAGCCAAGCTGCAGGAGACCGTGGCCTGGGTTTACGAGCGGGTGCCGTTCTACAAGAAGAAACTGGACGAGACCGGCCTGAAGCCCGGGGATGTCAAGGCCCTGGAGGACCTGGGCAAGCTGCCCTTCACGGTCAAGACCGACCTGCGCGACAACTATCCTTTCGGCCTGTGCGCGGTGCCCATGAGCGAGGTGGTGCGGGTGCACGCCAGCAGCGGCACCACCGGCAAACCCATCACCGGCCCCTACACCGCGGAGGACCGGGACGCCTGGGCCAGCTGCATGGCCCGCAACCTGACCGCCGCCGGCATCACCAAGAATGACATCTTCCAGAACGCCTATGGCATGGGTCTGTTCACCGGCGGCCTGGGCATGCACGGCGCGGCGGAAAAGATCGGCTGCACCGTGATCCCGGCCAGCAGCGGCATGACCGAGCGCCAGATCACCCTGATGCGCGATTTCGGCGTCACCGCCATGGGCTCCACGCCCTCCTACGCCCTGACCATCGCCGAGAAGGCCCGCGACCTGGGGGTGGACCTGCGCGAGCTGCCGATCCGGGTGGGCATCTTCGGGGCCGAGCCCTGGACCATCGAGATGCGCAAGGAGATCGAGGAGCGCATCGGCATCACCGCCCGGGAGGCCTACGGGCTGACCGAGATGATGGGGCCGGGCGTGGCCTTTGACTGCGACGCCCAGGACGGCTGGCTGCACGTCAACGAGGACCACATCCTGCCGGAGATCATCGACCCGGTGACCGAGGAGGTGCTGCCCCTGGGCGAGAAGGGCGAGCTGGTCTTCACCGCCATCCAGCGCCGGGCCATGCCGCTGCTGCGCTACCGCACCCGGGACATCACCCAGCTCAAGCGCGAGAAGTGCGCCTGCGGCCGGACCCTGATCAAGATGAAGAAGGTCTACGGCCGCAGCGACGACATGCTGATCATCAGCGGGGTCAACGTCTTCCCCAGCCAGATCGAGTCGCTCTTGCTGGACATGCCCGAGGTGGAGCCCCAGTACGTCCTGATCATCCGCAAGAAGGGCTACCTGGACGCCCTGAGCGTGGACGTGGAGGCCAAGCCGGAGGTCTACGACCAGGGCGAGGAGAAGCTGCGCGAGGTGGAGGGCAAGATCGAGGGCCGCATCCGGGGCATCATCGGCATCGGGGTCAAGGTGCGCTGCGTGCCGCCCAAGAGCATCGAGCGCAGCGAGGGCAAGGCCAAGCGCGTCTTCGACGCCCGCAAGCTCTAGTCTTCCCGGCCGCCCGCGCGCGGCGAAGCGAGAAAAACCACGCCCCGCTCCCGGCCCGCCCGGGGGCGGGGCGTTGGCGCTTGGGGCCGATCCGGTCGGCGGCTAGGTGTTTTCTTCCAGGGGATAGGTGTGGGCCAGGACATAGCCCATCTTGAAGGCGGTCTCGCGCAGCATGGCCATCATCAGCCGCCGGGCCTCGGCCAGGGCCCGGACCTGCTCCGGGTCGCCGCCCTGGGCCAGGCGGGCCTCGGCCCGGGCCAGGCGATGGGCCAGGGCCGCGAAGGTGGGGTCGGCCGCCAGGAAGCGCTCGATGCTCTCGCCCTGGAGGTCGTAGAGGCGGTGGGCGCGTTGCAGCAGTTCGTGGTCCATCAGCGCTCCGGCATCAGTTCGCAACGGCAACCCAGGTGGACCGGGGCCTTGGCCAGGCGGCCCAGCTCGTGGCGGGCGTAGCGCCGGCCCTGGCGCTGGCGGCAGGCCGGGCAGACCAGGTCGTCCTCCCGGGTGGTCCAGACCAGGGCCGTGATCTCGCCCCGGTTGGCGTCGTGGATCACCCGCCGCCAGATGGCCCGCTTCTCGATCTCAAAGGCCCGGGCCTGGTCCGGCGGCATGCTGCGATAGGGCAGGTGCTGGTGCCAGAGGGGGTCCTGGGCGATCTGCGCGTCGATCTCCAGGGCGGCCGCGGCCAGGAAATCGGCCATGGAGCGCGGGGGCGGCGGCTGGGTCTTGGCCCGGGCGAAGGGCCACTTCATCGGGTCTCTCCGAAGGGCTTCACCGCCAGGGCGTTCTCCTCCACCAACCGGGGCGGGTGCCGGCGCAGGAAGGCGTCCGGGGTCAGGCCGCCCTGGGCCAGGGCCAGGAAATCCGCCGCCGGGGCCTCCAGGCTGACCCGGGCCTGCACCGGAGCGGCGTGGGGATCGGCCCCCTGGGGCGGGACGACGCTGTAGATGTCCAGGGAGATGCGCTCCACCCCCGGGGCGGGCAGCAGGTCCTCGCCCAGGGTGAGGGCCAGGGGCAGGCCGCTGGTCAGGGAGACCTGGGCCGCCAGTGGGGCCTTGCTGCCCAGCACCGCCCAGGTCTGGCCCGTCCAATCTAG
>CALERA010000441.1 GCA_937908275.1 uncultured Desulfarculaceae bacterium
GAAATGGTAAAAACTGTAACTTAATCCTTGGTTTCATGTCTGGGGGCAGGTCAGGTTCAGGATCGCCGCCAGGTACAGCCAGCCCTCCCGGGTGTGGATGTAGGTAATGTCCACAGCCCATTTTTGATTGGGCGCGCTGGCCTCAAAATCGCGATCAAGCAGATTGGGGGCCACCGGATGGGAGTGTTTGGAATCGGTGGTGGCCTTGAATTTTCGCTCCTGCTTGGCGCGGATGCCGTTTTCGCGCATCAGGCGGGCCACCCGCGTCAGGCCATGGTTATGGCCCTGGGCCTTGAGCTCGGCATGAATACGAGGGCTGCCGCAGGTCCCGCGCTTGGCCTGATGAATGGCCCTGATCTCCACCAACAGCCGGCGATCCTCGCTCACCCGTCGGCTTTCCTGCCGCCTGAGCCAAGCGTAATAGGCGCTGCTGGACATATCCAGCATCCGGCACATGCGCCTAACCGGATACCGGTCACGGTGATCCCGGACGAATCGATATTTCATTTGGGCACCCGCGAGAAGATGCCCAGAGCTTTTTTTAAGATGTCGCGCTCCTGGCGTAGGATTTCATTCTCCCGCCTCCAGCTTGAACTCCCGACTGAAACTACGGCGACGATCTCCCATGGAACACCTCCGGGCTTATTATCAGGGCCTTGCAAGGTGTCCACAAGACCGGGGGAACTTCAGCCAAGACAGATACGTTTCCGCGAACTGCCCAAAAGGTTGCCTCTTGACAGCTCCGGGCGCGAAGGGCATAGTCCAGAGTGGTTGGTGCCCACGGGCGCAAGAGGGAAGCCGGTGCGATTCCGGCGCGGTCCCGCCGCTGTAACCGGGTACGAAAGCCGCATGCATGTCACTGCCGGTCGAGGCCGGTGGGAAGGCGCGGCCGGTAGGCTGAACCGGAAGCCAGAAGACCTGCCAACCGCATAGCCCGCTCGAACCGGCGGAGAACCGGAGGAGTAATCCGGCGGGCATCGGGGTGGATGAAGAAGACGGGTGCAATCCCCCAGCCGTAAAGGCTGGGGGTTTTTTATTTTCATCGTCAGGGAGACAACCACGTGCCTCGCCTAGCTTTGGCAGTTTTCGTCCTCGCCGGCCTTGGCGCGCCCCTCGCGGCCCTGGCCGCCGAGCAACCCGGACCCTCGGCCGCCCAGGTGCAAAAGCAGGCGGTCAAGACCGTGGAGGTCATGGCCCAAACCCAGAAGCAAGCCGACGCCTGGGCCGCGGAGGAGTCCCGCCTGCTGGATCAGGCCGAGCAACTGCAGGATGAGCTGGAGAGAGTCAGCCGCCATCGGCGCAAGACCGAGACCTACGCCGCTAACCAGCAGCAGAAGAGCGAGGAGTTGACCCGCCGCCTGGAGGAGAACGCCAAGCTCCGCCGCGACCTGGAGCCCCTGCTGGACCGCTCCCTGGCCCGCTTGACCCGGGGCGGTCCGGTTTGGCCGGATTTCCTGGCCCGCCCCCGGGACGAGCGCCTGGCCCAGGTGGCCGCCGCCCTGGACGACTATGACCTGGGCCTGGCCCAAAAGGCCAAACAGGTGCTGGACGCCTTGGCCCACGAGGCCCGTTTGGGGTTGGCGGTGGAGGTCAGCGAGCAGGAATTCGCGGTCGAGGACCGCCTTAACCATGGCCGAGTGGTCCGCTTGGGCGGGCTGGCGGCCTTTGCCCTGGACGCCCAGGAGGAACGGGCCTGGGCCTGGGATCGCCAGACCGGGCAGTTCAGGGCGCTGGACGGCTGGAACCGCAAGCTGGCCCAGATGGCGGACATGGCCCAGCGCAAGCGCCTGCTGTCCCTGGTGGAGGCTCCCCTGGGCCAACCGAACCACCTCGGAGAACCGAAATGAAACGCCTGCTCTGCATGATCAGCTTGATCGGCCTGGCGTTGGCCGCCCCGGCCTGGGCCGCCTCCAACTTCGCCGCGGCCGCCGCCGGTGTGGAGCGCGATCTCGACCAGGCCCAAGCCCAGCAGGCCCAGGCCCAGCGGGAGACAAGCAAGCGCAGGCAAGCGCTGCAAGAACGCCTGGCTGGTTTGCGCGAGCAGGTCAGGCTGGAAAACGAGGCCCTGAACCGGGCCCAGGCCAGCCTGGACAAGGCCAGTCAGCGGCGGCGTGAACTGGCCCAGCAACTGGCGGCGGAAAAGGGCGGCCTGGATGAGTTGGCCGGCAACGTGCGCGCCGCCGCCCGGGACCTGCTGACCATGGCCCAACGTTCACCCTACACCGCCGAGGACCCGGGCCGTCTGGAGGCTCTTTCCGATTACCTGGCCGACGAGCGCTTCCCCGGGCTGGCCGAGATCGAGCGCCTGATCGAGCTGTACTTCGCCGAGATCCAGGCCGGTGGACAGATCGTGACTCGCCGGGGCCCCCTGGTGGACCGGCAGGGGGCCGAGGTCTCGGGGGCCATCACCCGCCTGGGTGGCTTCACCACCCTGTACCAGGCCCAGGGCGAAACCGGCTTCGCCCTGGTCTCCCCCACCAGCGGCCGCCTCCTGGCGGTTGAAGCCAGGCCTTCCTGGTGGGAGCGCCGGACCCTGGCCAGCTACCTGGATGGCTCCAGCCAGACCGCGCCGCTGGACATCAGCGCCGGCGCGGCCCTGCGCCAGCTCTCCCACCAGCCGGATTTCTGGGCGTGGCTGCACAGCGGCGGCCCCCTGGTTTATCCCATCATCCTGGTGGGGTTCATCGCCCTGGGTCTGGTGGTGGAGCGCCTGATCTTCCTGGGCCGGGTGCGGAGCAACACCGATGTCCTGATGGCCGAGGTCAACGCCATGGTGCTCCAGGACGATCTTGATGGTGCGCTCCGGGTGGCCGAGACCCAATCCGGCCGGCCGGTGGGCAACATCATCAAGGCCGGCCTGGCGCTGCGCGGCTGCTCGGCCGAGGCGCTGGAGAGCGGCCTGAGCGAGGCCATGCTGCGGGAGCTGCCCCGTCTGGAGCGCTTCCTCACCGCCCTCAAGGTCCTGGCGGCGGTGGCTCCCCTGTTGGGGCTGCTGGGCACGGTCACCGGCATGATCAACACCTTCAACGTCATCACCATCCACGGCAACAGCGAGCCCCGCTTCATGGCCGGGGGCATCAGCGAGGCGCTGATCACCACCGAACTGGGCTTGGTGGTGGCCATCCCGGTGCTGGTGGCCGGCGCGCTGCTGACCCGCAAGGCCCAACGCCTGATCGGGGACATGGAGGAGAAGGCGGTGGCCCTCTCGGCCGCCCTGATGCGGGAGGGGGCCTGAGCATGGATCTCTGGACGCCGGCCTGGGATTATCTGCGGGCCGGGGGGCCGGTGATGGCCCCACTGGTGGCGGTGTCGCTGTGGCTTTGGGCCCTGATCCTGCGCAAGGCATTGTGGCTGACGGCGGTGCGGCGCCAGGGGGGCGACCTGGCCCAGGCCCTGGACCGCCTGGCCGACCAGGGCCCGCCCCCGGGCGGATCATCGCCCCGGGAGGCGGCCCTGACCCGTTTTATGGCCCAGCGAACCGGCAGCCAGGCCCGGGACCTGCGCCTGTGGGAGGCGGCGGTGCGCCACCAGGTCCCCCTGATCTGGCGGCACCTGGCCGTGATCACGGTCCTGGCGGCGGTGGCCCCCCTGCTGGGGCTGCTGGGCACGGTCACCGGCATGATCGAAACCTTCAACGTGATCCAGACCTATGGCACCGGCAACGCCCAGGGGCTGTCCGCCGGCATCAGCGAGGCCCTGATCACCACCCAGACCGGCCTCCTGGTGGCCATCCCGGGCCTGTTCGCGGCCCATGTGCTGCGTCGCCAGGCCGGCAAGGTGCAGGGGGAGCTGTATCTGTTCCAACGCGGCGTGGAGCGCTGGATCAAGGAAAGCGAGGCGCGGCGATGCTGCATTTGAGGGGCCGCCTGTCCGGCGGCATCACCAGCGACGGAGGAGAGCCGGGCATCGACATGGCCCCGCTCATCGACATGGTCTTCATCCTGCTGATCTTTTTCCTGGTCACCACCAGCTTCCAGCGCGACGCCGGGGTCAAGGTCGACCGGCCCCAGGCCCTGACCGCCCAGGCCCAGAGCAAGCCCTCATACCTGGTGGCGGTGGATGACAAGGGCCAGATATTCATTGACCGGCGACGGGTGGCGCTGAACTCGGTGCGGGGCCTGGTGGAGCGCTTCCTGACCGAGGAGCGCAACGGAGCGGTGGTCATCGTGGCCGACCGGGCCAGCCTCACCGGCCGGGTGATCGAGGTGCTGGACCAATGCCGCCTGGCCGGGGCGCGGGACGTGGCCGTGGCGGCCAACAAACCGCAATGAGCACCTCGCTGATGGCCAAGCGCGGTCAGTGGGGCCGCCGCACCCTGGCCGTGGGCTGCGCCTTGGCGGTGAACCTGGTCGTGTTCTGCGCCGCGCCCTGGTTGATCGACCGGCGGCCGGCCCCGCCATCCGGACCGGTGCAGCCCTTCCTCTCCTATCTGCCCGTGACCCCGCCACCCCCGCCCCGGGAGACCCCGCCCGAGCCCGAGCCCGAACCGCCCCGCCTCAAGCTCCAGGCCCACAATCTCGATCCAGCCCCGCAGGCCCCGCGCCTGGACCTGGCCGCGCCGAGCCTGGACGCCAGCCTCAGCCTGTCCCTGCCCGCCGGCCTGGGGGCCGTGAGCTCGGGCGTGGTCCACGGTCCGGGCGGCCTGGGCGGAGCGATGGATCATCCTCCCCTGATAACCGCCCGGGTCCCCCCGCCCTATCCCTATTTCGCGCGCAAGCGGGGCATCACCGGCCAGGTCTGGATCCGCCTGCTGGTGAGCGAGAAGGGCGTGGTGCTGGAGACCAAGGTGCTCCGGGCCGAGCCGGCGGGGGTGTTCGAGGACGCGGTGATGCGCTGCGTGGAACAGTGGCGTTTCTCCCCGGCGGTGGTCAACGGGCGGCCCGCCATCGCCTGGCTGGAGACCTCGGTGAAATTCGAGCTGAAATGAAAACCCTGGTTAGCCTTTTCCTGGCCCTGGCCCTCATGGCGCCGGCCATCTCATGCCCGGCCGCCGAGGACCGCTCCCCCTGCTCCTCCGAACCCTTCCTGGACCAGGCCACCGGACAACTCCTGCACCGCGCCCAGCAGGCCCACGAGCGTGGCCAGGAGGCCCAGGCCCTGGAACTGCTGCGCGAAGAACTGGCCCGCGACCGCCATCCCCATCCCCATCTGCCCTACATGCTGGGAGTGATGCTCTACCAGCGCGGGCAGAAGGCGGACGCGCGCGACGCCTTCTCCAAGGCCGTCCAGCTCTGGCCTTGTTTCGATCCCGCCCTGCGCAACCTGGCCACCCTGCAGTTCGAACTGGGTCAGCCCCTGGCCGCGGCCGAGACCGCCGCCCGGGTCTATGGCCTCAAGGATCCGCCCGAGGCGGAATGGGCCTACCTTGCCGCCATGTTTTTCCAGGCTGGCCGCAAGCCCCAGGAGGCCCTGACCTGGCTGCTGCGGGCCACCGCGGCTCCCCGGCCGCAGCGCGAGTGGTTGGTGGCGCTGGTGAGGGTGCGCATGGAGCTGAAGCAGTGGGAGCCGGCCCGGGAGGTGGCGCAGCGCCTGCTGGACCTGGACCCCAGGGATAGTCAACTCTGGCGGTTGCTGGCCAGCCTGGAGGTGCAGCAGCAGCGTTACGCTCCGGCGGCGGCCGCCCTGGGCCTGGCCCTGCGCCTGGGCGAGGCCCAGTCCGGCGACTGGCGCAACCTGGCCGAGCTGCACCGCGCCGCCGGGGCTCCGTCCCCGGCCGCGCGGTATTACCGCAAGGCCTTCGGCCCCGCGCTCACCCCGGAGCAATGGCTGACCTTGGCCCAGGTCCATTGGCAGGCCAATGAACTGGAGCCGGCGGCCCAGGCGGCCCGCCAGGCCTGGGAGGGCAGGCCCGCGCTGGAGACCCTGGCCTTCCTGGCCGAGATCCGGTTGCGCCAGCGGCAATACCAAGCCGCCGCCGAGCACTACCGGCGGGCGGCCGAACAGGGCCAGGGCGACCAGGCCGCGCGCTGGGCCATGAACGCCGGCTATTGCCAGTTGCGCCTGCAACGCCTGGAGCCGGCGGCCCAGGACTTCAGCCTGGCCGGGCGCAAGGCCAAGGCGGGCGGGGAGAACGCCCGCCTGGCCGAGAAGCTGCTGGCCCAGGTGCGCGAGCAACTGGCCGCAGCGCCGCAGTGAAACCAGTTGTCAAAGGGCGATCCCGGCGGAGGCTGCAGCTTGGCGGATGTTCTCCAGGTAAATCTCGGCCCAGGCCGGGTTCTCTCCCAGGCCGCGCAGGTCGCATTCCACCTTCAGGCCCTGGCTCTCCAGGGTCCGCCGCCAACTGCCGGCATCCTCGCCGGCCAGGTCGGAGTGGGCATGCTCGCCGGCCACCAACATCAGGGGCTTGAGCAGCACCCGCTGGGTCCCCATCTGGCGCAGGCGCTCGCGGACGTAGTCCAGGGAAAAGGCTCCTTCCACTTCGCCCACCGCCACCAGCGAGGCGGGGTGCGTGCGGCGCAGGACCATTTCCAGCTCCTGGTAGACCCCGCTGGGATAGTAGGGGTTGCCGTGGCCGACATAGACCAGGGCCGCGCCTTGCTCGTCAGCCTGGTCCAGATCTGGCGCCAAGGCCAGGGCGGCGCGTTCCAGGTCCTGCGGATAGGGATGTTCGATGCCAGGCTGGCCCAGGGCCGGACGTCCCAGGGCCAGGCGCCGGAATGGCGTCCAGCGCGGCTTCACGGCCTGGATGGAGGCCAGGCCCCGCAAGCAGGAGCGCAGGTCCTCGAATTCCTCGCCGGCGTAGATGTGCAGCGACTGCACCACGATCTCGCGGAATCCCTCCTCGTGCAGGTCGGCGATGGTGGCCAACGGACCGCGCACCATCAGCACCTCGGACGGCACCTCGGGGTGCTCCTTCACCCAGAGCGGACGGGTCAGGCGCGAGCGCCAGATCCGGCGGATCTGCTGGGAGGTGAAGGCCAGGCGCACCGGAGTGGGGGCGAAGCTCTGGCGGACCCGCTCCACGACCTTGGTGATTCCGGGCAGGGAGCGGGGATGCCCCACCCCGAAGGCGGCCAGGACAATGGCGCTCTCGTGCATGCGCGCGCTCCTTCAGTTGCCTGCGGCGGCCCGCGGCCGCGCAAGGTTGATGATGAGATCGGGGCGGTCGCTGGAAACCACCGAGGCCCCCAGGGACGCCGCCCGATCCAGGCGTTGGGGCAGGTTGTCCTGGCCCCAGAGATAGACCATGACCTCCGCCCCGGCCTCCCTGGCCTCGGCAAAACCGTAGCGGGGGAAGAACCACTCCGCGGCGAACAGGGCCTTGGCCCCCAGGGCGTTGACCACGAAGCGCGGCAGCCCCTCGATCTTCCACCAGGTCAGCAGGTCCACCGCCAGAGTCAGGCCCGGGCCGGCTCCCTGGATGGTCCGGGCCTGGGCCACGTCCTGGGGATCGGCGACGAAGAACACCACCTGCCCAGCCAGACCCTGGCGCAGCACCTGGCGCGCCACCTGGGCCGGGTCCACCTGCTTGAGGTCCAACACCAGACGGAAGCCGGGCCGGGACTTCACCAAGGCCAGGGCCTCTTCCAGGGTGGGAATGCGCTCCGCGCTGGTTTGTCCACTGGAGAACTTGAGGCGATAACGGCGCAGTTGCTCCAGGCTGTGTTCCGCCAGGGGGCCCTGGCCGTCGCTGGTGCGCTCCAGGTTGGCGTCGTGCATCAGGACCACCTGGCCGTCCTTGGTGGTGCGCAGGTCCACCTCGCTGCCGTGCAGGCCCAGCTCCATCGCCGCCCGCAAGGCGGCCAGGGAGTTCTCGGGCTCCGTCAGATGGTGGCCGCGATGGGCGAAAATCTGCACCGCCAGCGGTCCGGCCTGGGGTTGGGCCAGGGCCGGCCCCGCCGCCAGGAACAGGGCCAGGAGAATGGCGCTCGCGCGCGCTCCGGGGTGGGGGCGCCGTCCTGCTTTGTTCATCTTTCCCTCCGGTTCGGTGATGTCCTGGTCGTCCGCCCCTGGCGCGCGTCCGGGGACGGCTTCCCCCTGGGGAGGGACTGGCGGCGAGATGCTCTTCCCGGGCGCTAAAAAACAAAACCCCGGCCATGACTGGCCGGGGGGACTGCACCCTGTTTGCTTGATCGCCCCGGAAGGGATGCGCCCCTTCCCTGGAACGGAAGATGGCCACGGTCGCTCGCCGTACACCCCTCGACCAGCCGGCAGGTCTTCTGGCTCCCGGATCAACCTAGTGGCCGCGCCTTCCCGCCTCGGCTGGAGGCAGTGGTTTTTCGCGGCTTTCGTCCCCGGTCACAGCGGCGGGACCGCGACGGATTCGCACCGTCTTCCCTGTTGGGCCCTGATGGGCGCCGGCTGGATGAATCTCACCTTCCCTGTAATCCACCAACCCCCAAATGTCAAGAGCCGCGAAAGGCTCGCAACGGAGGCAGGCATGTTGTTGGGCAGATTCTATGAGGGATTGGAGTTGCACCGTGAGGACCGCATCATCTACGCCCGCTTTCTGATGCCGCATCGGGTCATCTCCACCTGCCGGGCCGCCGGGGGGGTGTGCGAGGATCTGGAGTATGTCTACAACCACCAGTCTTGCGAACCGGCCGGCCACCTCTCGGCCCGAGTGGGCCAGGCCTGGCGCGACGCGGAAGGCTACCGTCGCCTGGTGGCCGCGCCCCACGGCCTGCCGCCGGAGCGCTGCGCCACCCTGGGCACCGCCGCCAACATGCACAACGCCTGCCTGGTGGAGGAAAGCTTCCGCGCCCACCAGGTGGTGGCCATCGCCACCGGGGGCGTGGAGGGCAACGCCGGGCGGGTGGGCGACCCGGCCTCCCTGTACGAGGCGGACGGCGAACATGAAAAGATCGCCCCGCCCGATCCCCCGGCGGCCGGCACCATCAACACCATGCTCTTTTTCAGCCAGGAGCTGACCCCCGGGGCCTTGGTGCGCTCCATCGTCACCGCCACCGAGGCCAAGACCGCCGCGCTGCAGGAGCTCAACGTCAACTCGCTCTATTCCTCCGGCCTGGCCACCGGCACCGGCACCGACCAGATCGCGGTGGCCTGCCGTCTGGGGGGTGGCCAGCCCCTGACCGGGGCTGGCAAGCACAGCAAGTTGGGCGAGTTGATCGGCCGGGCGGTGCAGCGCGCCATCATGGGCGCCCTGGCCCTGCAGAACCACCTCACCCCCGCCGGGCAGTGCACCGCCAGCATCCACCTGGCCCGCCTGGGGGCGGACCGCGCCAGCCTGCTGGCCCGGCTGCAGGTCCATCTGGAGCCGGAGCAGGCCGAGCTGCTGGCCAACAACTTCCTGGCGGTGGACCGCGATCCGCCCACCGTGGCCGCGGTGGCGGCCCTGGTGCACCTCTGGGACAAGCTGACCTGGGGGGTGCTGCCGGCCTCCTGCGGGGGAGAAATCCTGGCCGGTCAAGCCGCCCAGGTGGCGGTGGCGGTCGGCGGCCGGGGAGAAGACTGGCACCACTATCGGCGCGCACTGGCCCCCGATCCCCAGGACCATTCCCCGGAGGGTTTGCTGAACCTGGCTTGCCGAGCCCTGGCCCTGGGCTATGCCGCCAAATGGCCCACCGGGGTCTGAGCTGTCGGCGGTGTCATTCCCGGGCCAGGTTAACGCTGTGCACCGCCAGGAAGAAGCAGGCCAGACCCAGACCCAGCAACAAAAAGAACGGCAGGGGTGGGGAGGGCTGGTCCAGGGCCGCCGCTCGGATGGCGCGGGAGGCGTGGGTCAGGGGCAGGACCTCGGTCAGGGCCTGGGCCCAGCCGGGCAGGCGCTCCAGGGGAAAGACGGTGCCCCCCAGGAAGGCCATGGGAGTGATGATGAAGCTGGAAAGCATGCCCTGGTCGGCGTGGGACTTGACCAGCATGGCCATGGCCACCGCCAGGCTGGCGAAGGTGAAGCTGTTTAGCCCCACCGCCAGCCAGAAGCAGGGGCCCAGGTCCACCTCCACCCCCACCGCCAGACCCAGGCCCAGGATCACCAGCACCCCCAGCAAGGCCCGGGCCACGCCGGCCAGGACCTCGCCCAGGACATAGGCCGGGTTGGAGATCGGCGCCGCCTGGAACTCCTCGAAGACGTGCCAATAGAACCGGGCCACGTTAATGTCGGTGGCGATGCCCCAGGCCTGGGTCATGCTGGACATGGCCACCAGGCCGGGCACCAGGAAGGCCAGGTAGGCCTGGCCGTCGCCCTGGTCTCCGCCCAGGGCGTAGCCGAAGGCGATGAGGTACAGCAGGGGCGAGACCGCCATGGAAGCCAGCATGCGCCAGAAGCGGCGGCGCATGATCTTGAGCTCACGCAGAAAGACCGGGAGCCATCCGTGCATCACTGTATCTTCTTTCCGGTCAAGGCCAGGAAGCTGTCCTCCAGGTTGACGCGCCGCAGGGTGAAGCCGCCCTCGTGGCCGGCAAGCTCGCGCTTGGCCGCTTCCGCGTTGGTGAAATAGCGAGTCCGGAGCTCCTCGCCGTGCAGGGTGTCCGCCGCCCAGACCCCCTGGCGGGCCATGAGGTTCTGGGGGGTGTCCAGGGCCACGATCTGGCCATGGTCTATGAAGGCCACCCGCTGGGCCAGGAACTCCGCTTCCTCGATGTAGTGAGTGGTGAGGAAGACCGTGGCGCCGTCGGCGCTGATGCGGCGGATCAGCGCCCAGATGCGGCGGCGGATGGCCGCGTCCAGACCCACGGTGGGTTCGTCCAGGAACAGGATGCGCGGCTGGTGGACCAGGGCCCGGGCGATCATCACGCGGCGCTTCATTCCTCCGGAAAGCTGGCGCACCAGGCTGCCTCGGCGTTCCAGCAACCCCACGTATTCCAGCAGCTCGGCGATGCGCCGGCGGCGGAAGCTTCGGGGCAGATCATACAACCGGCCGTGCAGGTCCAGGTTCTCCTCCACGGTCAGTTCGCTGTCCAGGTTCAGGTGCTGGTGCACCACCCCGCAGGTGCGCTTGGCCGCCAGGGATTGGCTGACGATGTCGTGCCCGTCCAGCCAGGCCCAGCCCTGGTCCAGGCGGGTCAGGCCGGTCAGGATGCGGATGGTGGTGGTCTTGCCCGCGCCGTTGGGGCCCAGGAAGGCGAATAGCTCGCCCGGAGACACCTGGAGGCTCACTCCCCGGAGCGCCTCCACCTTGCCGTATGATTTCCGCAGTCCCTCCAGCCTGATCATGTCGCCTCCCAGGGCTCGTCGGGTTTTGTTCCGTACGCCATGCGGTGTCAGCCAGCCCGCGCCTAGAACTCCCGCCGGAGGCCCAGCAACCAGAGCCGGGGCGGGGCGGGCAGACCGTCGCCATAGTCGTAGTCCTCGTCCAGCAGGTTTTCCACGCTGGCGAAGTAGCGATAGGGCCCGTGGCGGAACTCGCAGCGCAGATCGACCTTGTGATAGGGATCGGTCCACTCGGTGTTGTCCGAACGGGTGTAGCGGCGCGATTCGTAGGTGTATAGGCCCCCCACCGTCCATCCCGGCGCCGGGCGCAGCAGCAGGTCCAGGCTCACCTTGTGTTCGGGCTTGGCCGCCAGCCAAAGGTCGGTGTCCTCGTCCTTGGCCACCAAGTAGGTGTAGGAGGGCTTCAGCTCCAGCCACGGGGCGGGCTGCCATTTCAACGAGGCATCGACGCCCGTGGTGGCGGTCTGGCCCAGATTGCGGTATTGGCCCACGCCGCCGTCGCCCAGGACATAGGTGATGGCGTCCTCGACCCGGCGATGGAAAAAGGCCAGGTCGCCGCTGAGGTCCGCGCGCCAGGCGGAGGCCAGGCCAAGGCTGAAGTTGGTGGCGCGCTCCATGCCCAGGTCCGGATTGGGAGTCAGGGTGGAGTGGCGATAATAGCGCTGCCGAAAGGTGGGCAGGTTGTTGCTGCGGGTGGCGGCCGCCTTGATGCGGTGGCGGCCGAAATCGCGGTATATCTCCAGCTCGGGATTGAGCACCTGGTCGAAATCGGAGTACCAGCTCCCCCGCAACCCCAGCGACATCCCCAGTTTTATTGACTCGATCATGGTCTTCTGGCGGGCGAAGAGGGCCAGGTTCTGCTCCTGCCTGGCATCCAGTTCGCTGCCCTGGCCCTCGATCACCTCGGCCGACAAACCGGCCACCAGGCCGGTGACGCCCCAGGGCTCAAAGGGGCGGCGCAGGTCCTGCTTGAGCGACCAGGTGCGCAGGAGGGTGTGCTGGACCCGGTCCGGGTTGATGCTCTCGTTCTGGAAACGAGTGAAGTAGGTCCCGCTGGTCACCCGCCAGCGCTCCCAGTTCAGGGAGGCGCCCAGGGCCTCGTCGTTGAGGCGCGAGCGCGGGGTGGGGTATTGGGGATAGCCGGCGCTGCCGGAGCGCTGCTCGCTGAAGTCCACCGCCATCGTCGGGGTCCGGCCGTCGCCCCAGGTTTCGGGGCGATAGGACACCTTGAAGCCGCCGCGCTTTACTTCCTTGTCGTCATTGACGCGGTAGCCGCCGCTGTCTTTGTATTCGCCGTCCAGGCCGAAAGATCGGAAGAGCGTCGTGTAGGGAAAGAGTGTAGATCTCGGTGGTCG
>CALERA010000442.1 GCA_937908275.1 uncultured Desulfarculaceae bacterium
GCATACGAGATGTAGCCGTGACTGGAGTTCAGACGTGTGCTCTTCCGATCTGTTACTCCGCCGGGTCCACGCTTTTCGGGGAAGCAACGCCGTCCAGGTGGGCCGGGTTCTGGGGCTGGTACTCGTTGGGCAGGTAGACGAACTTGCCGTCCTTGACCTCCTTGAACCAGATCCAGCGCCCGGTGGGGTCGCCGTCGGGACTGAAATTGTAGACGCTGGAGGCTCCGGGGAAATTTTCATGATAGGTCAAGGCGTTGGCCAGGTCCAGGGGCACCGAGGAGCCGGCCTTCTGGCAGGCGGCGGCGATGAGCATGACCGCGTCGAAGGCGGCGGCGGCGTGGTCGTCGGGTGTCTTGGCAAAGGCCTTTCTGAACCCGGTCACAAAATCCCGGGTGGCCGGCCGGGTCAGGTCATCGCGGAAGAAGCTGGCCACGATCACCCCCTCGGCCGCCCGGTTGGGAAGCGTGAGCAGGTCCGGGTCGTCCAGGCTGTCGCTGCCCAGGATGGTGGCGCGCATGCTCAGGCTGCGGGCCTGGCTGATCAGCTCTCCCAGTTGGGGCAGGAAACCAATCGCCACCAGACCGTCCAGCTTCTCGTGGCGCATGGGGGCCAGCATGGGGCGCAGGTCTTCCTGCCAGGGGAAGAAGGAGCGCACGTGCAGGATGTTCAGGCCCTGGTCCACCGCCACCGCGGAGAAGGAGTTGGCCAGGCTGCGGCCATAGAAGGTGCTGTTGAGCCCGCGCTGAAAGGTCACCACCAGGTTGTTCAGCCCCAGCTTGTGGGCCAACTCGGCCATGGCCAGGGCGGTGACCCCGTCGTTGGGCACCACCCGCAGGCTGTAGGGGTTGGGGATCAGGCTGAACTGGGGATCGGTGGCCCCGGTGCTGATGAACAGCAGGCCGGACGCGCCATAGATGATGGAGACCGGCACCGCCACCTCGGAATAGAGATGGCCCACCACCGCCACCACTTCCTTGTTCCCGGCCAGGCGACGGGCGATCTTCTCCCCCACCGGCAGGCGGCCCTCGTCGTCCAGGTGGATCAACTCCAGCCGCCGGCCCCCCAGGACCCCGCCCCGGTCGTTGATCCAGCGGGCCGCCAACTGCGCCCCCTGGGAGATCAGGTTGGGGACGCTGGAGGAGGAGACCACCGCCACCACCACCGGACCCTCGCCGGACATGGCGTGGCGCAGCCGGTCCTCGGCTTCGCCCTGATAGCTCTGGCAGCCGGCCAAACCGGCCAGGAGGGCCAGGAGGACCAGGCCGGCCAGGATCGGCCACGGCCCCCGGGGCCGGGCCGGACGGCCGGGCCGGGCGGAGGGTGGCGCGGAGGCGGCGCGGCGGAAGCCACCCATGGGCGGCCTCAACGGTCCCCGCCCAGGATCAGGGGCAGGCCGTCCTTGCCCGAGCCCACCACCACGGTCTTGGCGTTGTTGGAGGTGGCCAGTTGCTCGGTGGCCTGGATGCCGCGGTAGCGCAGCAGGTCCGGGGTCAGGGTGACGCTCAGGATCTGGTTGTAACGGGCCAGGCCCTCGGCCTCGATGCGCCGGCGCTCGGCCTCCTTGGTCTCCCGGGCCAGGATGTACTTGTAGGCCTCGGCGCGGTGGAACTGCTCGATCTTGTACTGGATGACGTTCTGCACGCTCTGGGGCAGCTCCACCCGGGTGATCAGCACCGCGTCGATATTGAGGAAGCGCCGGGCCACCTGCTCGATGGCCTCGTTGATGGATTTCACGATCAGGGCGTTGGTGGTGTAGACCTCCTCCGCGTCCAGGCGGCCCACCACCTCGCGCAGCACCGCCTCCACCGTGGGCACGATGACGGTGTTGGCGTAGTCAGGACCCACCTTCTGGTGCAGGGCCGCCAGCAGGGCGTATTCGGGATAGTAGCGGATGGAGATGGAGATGCGGACCTGGAGGCCGTTCTTGGTCAGCACGTCGAAGTCGCGGTTGGCCTCCTGGATGCGCACGTTGTAGACGTACATCCGGTCCCAGGGAAAGATGAAGTGCATCCCCTCGCCGTAGACCTGGTCGATGACCGTGCCGCCGAAGAAGCGCAGCCAGAGCACCCCGGCCTCGCCGGGCCGGACCGAGATGAAGATGGAGTTGGCCAGATAGATGACCAGGAGGAGGGTCACGACGGTGGTCACCACCAGCATCGGCAGGTGGCGCTGGACCCGGTCCTTGCATTTTCGCCAGAAACCCGGCATGGCCCTCACGGCTTGGAAGCAAGGGGGAAAGCACGCCTCAGCCGGGCGTGATGATCCCATCCGCGCCAGCCTGCCCCGGCAGTATAACCCAAGCCGACGGCAAGGCTCAATTTTCTTGATGCTCCGCCGCGAATCCCCCTCCGCCCCGGCCGGCCCCGCCCCCCGACCCGGCCTTGCCCCAACCCCCGGGGCTTGCTATGATCTAGGCTTCTTGGAACGCCCCGAAGCGCGTGGATGGATGCGATGCCCGAGCGGCTGGAAATAGGACTGAAACCGGAACTCAACGACCCCGCCGGCCGCGGCCTCCTGGCCCGGGCGCGGGCCTATCTGGGCCTGAACCTGGAGCGGGCGCGGGTCCTGCGGGTGCTCACCTTCGACACCAGGCTCTCCACCGGCGAGTTGGAGCGGGTGCGGGAGCGGATCTTCACCAACCCGGTGACCGAGGTGGGCTCCTTCCTGCCCCTGGCCGGGCAGGTGCTGCCGGAGTTCGACTGGGCCCTGTGGGTGGGGCTCAAGCCCGGGGTGCGCGACAACGAGGGCGCCACCGCGTGCGAGGCCATGGCCGACGTGCTGGGCCGGGGCTTCGGGCCGGAGGAGGTGGTCTACGCCTCGCGGCTCTACCTGATCCAGGCCCCCCGCCTCAGCGCCGCCCAGGCCGAGACCGTCTGCCGCGAGCTGCTGGCCAACCCCATCATCCAGTCCTGGAAGGTCTTCTCCCGCCAGGACTGGGATCCCCAGCGGGGCATGGGCCTGATCCTGCCCAAGGTGGAGCTCAAGCACACCCCCAAGGTCGAGACCCTGGCCATCCCGGACGACGACGCCCTGATGACCCTCAGCCAGGCCCGGCACCTGTTCCTGAACCCGGCCGATCTGCCGGTGATCCGGGGCTACTTCAACGACCCGGCCGTGCGCGCGGCCCGGGCCGCGGTGAATCTCTCCGACCCCACCGACGTGGAGCTGGAGTACGTCAGCCAGGCCCGCTCCGACCATTGCAACCACAACACCTTCAACGGCCGCTTCCACTACCGCGACGTGGTCAGCGGCGAGGCCCTGGAGGTGGACAACCTGTTCAAGACCTGCATCAAGGAGCCCACCCTCCAGTTGGCCGCCGGCCGGGACTGGGTGGTGAGCGTGTTGTGGGACAACGCCGGCATCGCCCGCCTGGACGCCGAACACAACTACGTCATCACCGCCGAGACCCACAACAGCCCCAGCAACCTGGAGGCCTACGGCGGGGCCATCACCGGCATCGTGGGGGTCTACCGCGATCCCCTGGGCACCGGCCTGGGCTCCAAGCTGGTGGCCGGGATGTGGGGCTTCTGTGTGGGTCCGCGCGATTATGACGGCGAGCTGAAACCGGCCCTGCACCCCCGGCGGCTGCTGGACGGCATCATCGAGGGGGTGCGCGACGGCGGCAACAAGAGCGGCATCCCCACCGCCCTGGGCCTGTTGAACTTCGACGCCCGCTACCTGGGCAAGTGCTTGGTCTTCGTGGGCGCCATCGGGGTGATGCCCGCCACCGTGGCCGGAGCGCCCAGCCACGAGAAGAAGACCAGCCCCGGCGAGCTGGTCTTCATGTGCGGCGGCCGGGTGGGGGCCGACGGCATCCACGGCGTCACCGCCAGCAGCGCCGGCTACAGCGAGCACACCCCGGCCGGGCACGTGCAGATCGGCGACCCCTACACCCAGAAAAAGATGATGGACTTCCTCCTGGAGGCCCGCGACGCCGGCCTGATCCCCTATCTCACCGACAACGGCGGCGGCGGTCTGTCCTCCAGCGTGGGCGAGAGCGCCCGCCTGAGCCCCGGCGCGGAGGTGGACCTCAAGAAGGTGCCCCTCAAGTACGCCGGCCTGGACCCCTGGCAGGTCTGGGTCAGCGAGAGCCAGGAGCGCATGACCGTGGCGGTCAAGCCCCAGGACCAGGAGGCCTTCCTGGCCCTGGCCGCCAAGCACGCGGTGGAGGCCACCGCCATCGGCCGCTACAGCGGCGACGGCAAGCTCAAGCTGACCTGGGGCGAGGACGTCTGCGCCTACGTGGACGTGGAGTTTCTGGAAAAAGGCTTCCCCCAGTGGGAGTTCGCCGCCCGTTGGCTGCCGCCGGAGGCCCGGGGCCTGGCCGAGCCGGTGCTCAGCACCCCGGCCGACCTCTCCGGCCTGGTGCTGGACCTGCTGGACTCCCCCAACCTCTGCGCCCGCAACTGGATCAACCGCCAGTACGACCACGAGGTCCAGGGCAGCAGCGTGATCAAGCCCTTCGTGGGCCGCGGGCGCGACGTGCCCACCGAGGCGGCGGTGATGCAGCCCATCCTGACCTCGCCCGCCG